>JAUHXR010000043.1 GCA_030426845.1 Polyangia bacterium
GCGAGCCCGCTCGCGCGATCCGGGTCGCCCGCGCGCAGCGCCGCCCGCAGCGCCAGCGTCGCGGCGAGGGGCCCCGCCCCGCCCGGCGCGTCGCCCAGCCCGAGGGTCGCCGCGCGGCGGAGCGTCCCCGACGACAGCCCGCGCTCGGCGAGCGCGTCGAAGCCGAGGAGCGCGCCGTCCGCGTCACCCTCCGCGAGGCGCTGGGCGATCGGCGCGAGCCGCTGGGCCGCGTCCCACGGGCCGAGATCGATCGGCGGCGCCGGCTCGTCGGGCGAGAGCGTGCGCAGCCGAACCCGGCGCGGGCCGAGCCACTCGAGCGCGAGCCGGCACGCCCGGTCGTCGGGCGCGCGCCAGCCGAAGGGCACGAGCGCGACGGTGAGCGCCGCGGTCAGGGCGCGCGGCAGGGCGATCGCGCCGCGCGACTCCTCGAGCGCGAAGCCCCGCTCGCGCGCCGCGAGGGCCACCCGGACGAGCGGGGGCGCGGGCGCCTCGAGCACCGTCCGCGCGTCCTCGGGGAGGAGCCTCAAGGTCGACCCCTCGAGGCGGGCGCGCGCGTCGAAGGCGACCACGCCGAACGCGTCACGGAGCGCGAAGGCCATCCCGCCGTCGGTGGGTCGTAGCGGCTCGAGGCCGAACGGCTCCTCGGTCACCGCGTCGATCAGCGCGTCGAGCTCGAGCCGGATCGAGGCGCTCCGGACGTGGGTGCGGCGCGTGCGAAAGCGGGCCGGGCCCGCCGACAGGTCGAGGGGGAACGACAGGGGTCCGAGGGTCAGCTCGAGCGACTCGAGCAGGCCGAGCGCGAAGGGGAACGGTCGCGCGAGCGCCAGCGCGCCGCCCTCGGCGTCGAAGCGCAGCGCGAAGCGCGGTCCGTCGGGCGGCGGGCCTTGGGAGCGAGCGTCGGCGCGCGCGGGCTCGGGCACCGGGCGATCCTATCAGCCCGGGACGCGGAGCCGGAAGCGCTCCCACGCGTCGCCGAGGTGGGCCTTGCTGGCCTCGCGGACCTCGCGCACCGCCTCGGCGTCGGCGCCGGCGGCGAGCGCCTCGTCCGCGGTGAGCAGCGCCGCGAGGTAGCGCTCGCGCGCGAGAAAGCATCGGGCCAGCTCCGGCAGCAGCGCGCGCCGCGAGGCCCCGAGCGCCAGGGCCCGCCGGAACAGGCCGATCGCCTGGCCGTGCCGGCCCTCCGCGAGGTTCGCCTCCGCGAGCCGCCCGAAGAGCACCGCCGAGACCTCGAGCTGATCCTGCGCCCACTGGATGCCCAGGCGCAGGACCTCTTGCGCCCACTCGTGGCGCCCGAGGGCGACGTAGGCGCTGCCCAGCATCCCCAGCGAGTCCGCGAGGCTCGCCCGCACCTCCGCCGACAGCCCCTGCCCCTCGGCGGTCCGCAGCAGGAGCGAGAGCATCCCCGGCCAGCTCCCGAGCAGCTCGGTCACCGCCTCGTGGTCACCCGCCTCCGCCGCCCGCCGCGCCTGGGGCACGACGTTCAGATCGATGCTGAACGGGCTCGGCGCGCGCACGCGCTCGACGTCCAAGCGCACCCGCTCGCGGACCAGCTCGCGGAGGGTCGTGAGGCTCATCGCGCTCGAGGTGCCGTCGATGCGCGCGGTGATCAGCGCCTCGCCTCCCTCGACCCGCAGCTCCTCGAGCCCGATGCCGTAGAGCGGCGCGAGCAGCACGTAGCGGAACCCGATGAAGGACTGGAGCGTCTCGGCGTCCGTCGCTTCTTCGGGCAGCTCCCCCACCGGCTCGTCGTGCGAGAGCATCGCCTGGGCGAGCCGCTCGCGGAAGTCGCCGAGGCGGAGCTGCTGGGTGTCCTCGAGGTCGCCGATCATGAACTCGACGACCGAGCCGTCCGGGTTGCGCGGATCGACGGTGAGCGCGGTGATGCGGATGCCGGCGATCACCGAGAACGCGACGAAGTTGGTCCCCACGACCTCGCAGAGCTGAGCGAAGCCCTGGGACCCCTCGCCGAGCTGCTCCAGCCAGCCGTCGGCGCGCGCCTTCTCGAGCGAGTACGTCTTCATCCCGACACCCGGAACCGACCAGGGGCGCCCATGCTACCTCACTCGGAGGCCCGCGCCCGGTACCATTCGATGGTGCGGGCGAGGCCGTCCTCGAGGTCGACCCGGGCGCGGTAGCCGAGGAGCCGCTCGGCCTTCTTCACGTCCGGGATCCGCAGCTCCACGTCGGGGAACTCCCAGTCGACGAAGCGGATCTCGCTGTCGCTCGCCGCGAGCCGCTTCACGAGGCGGGCGAGCTGGTAGATCGTGATCGTGCTGCGGGCGTTGCCGATGTTGAACGCCTCGCCGATCGCCTCGACCTTGGTCAGGCAGAGCAGGATGCCGTCGACGATGTCGTCGATGTAGCACCAGGACCGGATCTGGTCGCCCTCGTTGTGGATGGTGATCGGGTCGCCGGCGAGCGCCCGCACCACGAACGCGTGGACCGCGCCCTCCCCCACCTGGCCCGGGCCGTAGATGTTGAACGGGCGGATGGAGCAGGTCGGGAGCTGGTGCTGCTTCCAGTAGTTGTGCGCGAGGTGCTCCGTCGCGAGCTTGCTGACCGCGTAGGTCCACCGCGCCTCGCCGACCGCGCCGAGGCTCGTGACGTCGGCCTCGCGCACGCGGAACGCGTAGCTGCCGAAGACCTCGCTCGTCGAGAAGTCGATCAGTCGCTTGACCCCGCCCGCGAGGCGCGCCGCCTCGAGGACGTTCATCGTGCCGCGGAGCGAGACGTCCATCGTGGTGACGGGGTTGCGCATCACGGTGTCGACGCCCGCGATCGACGCCATGTGGACGACGTAGTCGACGCCCTCGGTCGCCCGCTGGACGACCTCCATGTCGCGGACGTCGCCGACGACCAGCTCGAGGTTCTCATGGCCGTCGAGGCCCGCCTGGGCGAGCGCGTTGCGGCGCAGGTTGTCCAGCACGCGGATGCGGTTGTCCGGCAGGAGGCGTCGGCACAGCGCGGTGCCGATGAAGCCGGCCCCGCCGGTCATGAGGATGTGTGCGCCCGTCAGCATGGCCGCCCGTCATAGCAGCCGCGTCTCGGCCGCGCATGAGGGCGCGCATGCAGGCGCGCGTGAAAGAGGAGCCGCGTCTCGCGCGTTCGGAGAATCGGCACGCGCTTTACAAGGGATCGGAGGCGTGAAATTCTCGCCGTTCCCCGGGAGACCACGAGAGATGGGCATTTTCAGCCGCTTCAACCGAGTCCTGAAGTCGAACCTCAACTCCATGCTCGACAAGGCCGAGGACCCGGCCAAGCTGATCGACCAGACCGTCGTGGAGATGGAGGCCGAGCTCAAGAACGCCAAGAAGGAGCTCGTCCAGACGCTCGGCTCGGCGAAGCGGCTCGAGAAGAAGAAGAAGGAGCTCGACGACGAGGTCGCGCGCTGGGAGGACAAGGCCGTCCTCGCGCTCAAGGCCGGCGACGAGGTCCTCGCGCGTGAGGCGCTGAAGATGAAGCAGCGCACGGCGCGGCAGCTCGAGGAGGCCGACCGCCAGGCGGCCGAGCAGGAGAAGGCCGCGTTCGAGATGAAGGACACGCTCGAGGAGATCGAGCGCAAGATCGAGGACCTCAAGGCTCGCAAGTCCTCGCTCGCCGCGAAGGTGCGCCGCGCGCGCCAGGAGCCGGACGACGACGCGATCAGCGGTCGGGGCGGCGCGTTCGGCGATCTCGAGCGGCTCGCGGGGCGCATCGACGGGCTCGAGGCGGAGATCGAGGCCCACGGGGTGCTCGACGACGAGTCGACGCGCGACATCGAGGCGCGCTTCCGCAAGCTCGAGCGGCAGGCGGGCACGACCGAGGTCGACGACGAGCTCGAGGCGCTCAAGCGGCGCCTGGACGGCTGAGCGACGACTGGCCCCCGGCGACCCGTGGCGCGACAGCTGATCCTCTGGCACCGGTGGCTGCCCCCGCGGGCGGACGAGCCGGAGGGCTACGGGGCGCTCGCGGACTGGGAGCGCCAGGTGGTCGGCCGCATGACGGTGGCCGGCGCCGAGATCCTCGCGCGGCTGAGCGGCACGGTGGTCGCGGCCCTCGAGCCGGACGAGATCGGCGACGCGGTGGAGACCGCGCTCGATCTGCTCGCGGAGGCGGAGGCGGCCGGCGTGCCGGTCGCGATCGCGGCGACCCTCGGGCCGGTCAAGACGATCGACGGCGCAGTGACCGGGGGCGCGCCGGCGCGGGCGCAGCAGCTCGCGAGCCGAGCCCGCGCGGGCGAGCTCGTGCTCGGGCCGGACGCCCGCCACGCCGCGGCGGCCGAGTACCTGTTCGGCCGCCAGGTGAACGCTGGCGCCGGGGCGGCCCGCGGAGTCACCGTGGACCGAGCGCACCCTCGGCGCGCCGACGCGTCCAGCTCGGTCGGCGCCCTCAGCGCGCCCGTGTTCCCGCCCCTCGGCGACCCGCTGCTCGACGAGCTCGAGGCCGCCCTCACCGACCGCTCGTCCCGCACGTTCATCCTCCGCGGCCCGGTCGGCGCGGGCGCGCGCGAGCTGGTCGCGGCCCTCGCGGCGCGCGTCGAGGCGGATCGCGTGTTCCAGCTCGGGGCCTCGCCCGGCGGCCTCGTCCCGCTCGCGAGCCTGCGGCTCTCGCTGCTCCGCCGCTTCGCGAGCCCCCAGGGCGTCGGCGAGTCGATGGGCCCGGTGCTGGCGCGCGTCGCGTCGGGGGAGCTGGTGCCGCGGGCCGAGCTCGCGGCCGACCTCGCGGCGCACCTGCGGCCCCAGGCCGGGGGGCTCGCCTGGGTGGTGCTGTCGCCCTGCGGCCTGATCGACGGCGCGAGCCTCGCCGCGATCCTCGACGCGCGCGCGGCGGGCGCGGACTTCGTGATCATCGGCCGCCTGGGCGTCGACGCCGAGCTGCCGCGGCCGCTCGCGGAGCTCGACGAGCCGCTCCTCGAGCGCACCGTCCCCGCGCTCCGGCCCTCGGACGCGCGGGTGGTCGCGCGCGCGGTGCTGGGAGACGAGACGGAGGACGACGTCGCGCGACGGGTCGGGGTCCTCGGCGGCGAGACGGTCGTCGGGGTCGTCGAGGCGGCCCGCACGCTGCTGGCGACCGGGGAGCTCGTACCCGGCCCCGGCGGCTACACCTGGCGGGTCGGCCCGCGCGAGGGGGCTGGCGCCATCGGCACGGCCGAGCTGCTGGCCGAGCGCGTCGCGCTGCTCGACGATCCCTCGCGGCGCCTGCTCGAGGTCCTCTGCGTCATCCCGGACGGCGAGACGCGATCGCTCCTCGCGGCGGCCGCGGGACGCGACGGGCTCGAGGGCGGGGCCTTCGACGCGGCCCTCGAGCGGCTGTTCCGGGACGGCTTCGCGCGCTACCCCGAGCGCCCACGGCCCGCCACCAGCCTTCTCCGGGTCGGGGTGCGCGCTGCGATGGATCCCGCGCGCGCCGCCGCGCTCCACCTCGCGGTCGGCGAGGCGCTGCGCGATCGGGGCGGACGCGAGGCGACCCTCCCGGCGCTGCTCGGCTACTACCTCTACGAGGGCGGGGAGGAGCTCGAGGGCGAGGCCCGCCTCGGCGGGTGCGTCGAGCCGCTGGTCGACGCCGGCTACGAGCGCGCGGCCCGCCAGATCCGCGGCTGGCTCGACCCGCAGAGCCGGGACCCCTGGCCCGGGGAGGAGCCCCACGAGGAGGGCCCTCCGTCCAGCGAGCTGCCGCTCGACGAGCTCCTCGGCGGGCCGAGCCCTCCCCCGGACGCGCCGGCGCTGCCTGCTCTCTCGGATGCGCAAGACGCGCTGACACAGGCAACCACGCCGGGAGAGGCGCCCGCCCCCACCGAAGATCCCGCCCCAGCGGACGCGTCGCGGCCCCCGGCGGTCACAGCCCCGGCGGTCACAGCCCCGGCGGTCACAGCCCCGGCGGTCACAGCCCCGGCGGTCGCGCCGCCGCCACCGCCGGCGTCGCCTCTCGCCGCCGTCGCGCCGCCGCCGCCACCGACCCGCGAGCCCCACCTCGACGCGCCCGGCCGCAGCGCGGCCCCTTCGCCCGCCGCTCCGCCGCCGCCGCCGCCGGCGGCCCGCGCGCTCCGCCCTCGCCTCGACGAGCCGCCCACCCCCGCGATGCCGGTGTCGCTCGAGCTCGACCTCGACGAGCCGGCCGAGGAGATGGAGCTGGAGGCGGAGGAGCTCGAGCTGGTCGAGGACAGCGCCACGCGCCGGCTCGCGGAGCCCGCGCCCTCCCCCGGCTCCCTCGATCTCGCGCTCGACGAGCTGATCGACGAGCCCACCCCGCCGGCCGGGCCCCTCGCGCTCGAGCTCGACGAGGCCCTCGAGGATCCCCTCGAGGAGGGAGTGGACGAGCTGGTCAGCGAGGAGCTCGCCCTCGACGACTACGATCGCGAGCCGACCTCGGTCGCCCCCGCGCCTCGGCCCCCCGAGGAGTCGGTCGTCGATCCCACGGCGAGCGAGCTCGACCTGGAGCTGGACGCGCTGGTCTCGCGGCCGTTCCCCGCGCCGCGCGGCACCGCGCCCCTGCCTCGCCTCCGCGACGACGGCGAGCGCGAGGAGACGACGTCGGTCGCCCCTGCGCCGATGCGCCCCTTCGTCCTCGAGGCCGCGCAGGCGCTCCGCGATCGGGACTTCGTCGCGCTCGAGGAGGTCATCGAGCACGCGCGCGCCGACGGCGTCGACCCACGCGCGGTGGAGCGCGTGCGGGCCTTCGCGGCCCTCGCGCGGGGCGACGTCGGCGCGGCGGAGCGCGCGCTCGGGGAGGTCGCGAGCACGTCCGACGCGCGGACGATGCTGATGCGCGCGCTCGTCGCGCTGCACGGCGGCGAGCCGGCCGCCGGGGTGCGGGCCGGCCTCGTGGCGCTCGCGCGGGCCCGGCGGGGCAGCGACGCGCGCGGCGAGGCGGCGGCGCTGCACGCGCTCGCGGCCTGCTACCGCGCGCTCGGGCGCGAGGCGGACGCGGACCGCCTCGAGGCGCTCCGCGCCGTCGTCTGATCCCACGCGCCGCCCCACGATCACGGGGCGGCGCGCGCGACCACCAGCGCCGCGTCGAGGCGATGGAGCGGGCGCGCGCGCGAGCCGCGGCTCAGGTACGGGGCCCGCGCGAGCCGCGTCACCTCGAGGCCCGCGGGGCGCACGCAGGTCGCGACGAGGCTCCCGAGCGCCTCCTCCCAGGTCTCCCCGTCGCCGCCGAGCGGCTCGTCCGGGTCGACGGTCGCGCCGCCGACGTCGACGTGCGGGCGCGCGGGCAGCGGCACGCTGAGCAGCAGACGCCCGCCCGGCGCCAGGTGGTCGCGCGCCGCGGCGAGCAGCGTCCGCGGGCGCGCCGCGCGGTCGAGCACGTTGAGGAGCGAGACCACGTCGAAGCGCCCGAGCCGCGCGCCGTCGGCGAGGTCGACGCGGTGGCAGACGAAGCCGCGTCGACGCAGGCGCCGGGCCATCGCGCGCGAGGTCTCGGTCGTCTCGATCCGGGCGAAGAGCCCGCGCGCCTCGGCGGTGACGTCCCCGGAGCCCGCGCCGACGTCGAGGAGCGCCTCGCCGCGCCCGACCAGCGCCTCCCAGCTGGCGGGCCCGAGCAGCGCCATCGGGTGGGTGCCCAACCAGCCGTCGGCGTCGAAGTCGCTGACCACCCTCCGCAACGTCGCGTGCAGCACCGATCGCAGGGCGCCGTGCGGGGCGACGCGCGCCTCGAAGGCCTCCACCACGACGTCCGGCGGCAGCGGCGCGAAGCGGGACCGCAGCGCCTCGGGGAGCCGCTCGCGCGCGCAGTCACGCCCGCCCACGGCTCACCCCGGTGACGTAGGCACCGGCGACGAGGTGGGCGACCCGGAGCGGCTCGGGGATCAACCCGTGTCGCGCGTGGCGACGCACGAGGCCCGCGGCCTCCGCCCGCGTCAGCCCCGCCCGCTGAACGTAGACCCCCTCGATCGGCTCCATCGGGCCCGCCGCCTGGATGAGCCGCCACTTGCGCGCGCCCCCCGGGACGCGACGCCGCAGCGCACGCTCGATCGCGGCGAGATCGGGCGCGCGCCGCGCCACCACCAGCACGGGACGGCCGAGGCGCCGGTGGAGCGCGTCGATGTCGACCACGTTGAACCCGGCCAGCGCGATCCCGTTCAGCAGCACCGCTTGCACGTGCCCGTCGAACGCGGAGCCCTCGACCAGGTCTGCCACGCGGTCGGTCGCGTTGGCCCCGTCGCGCCGCACGCGGGTCCGCAGGATCCCGTCGAGTCGCTCGCCCGCGTACACGACCCCGACCACCGGGACGTCGCCCCGGTGCGCCCGTTCGAACGGTCCGTCGTCGACCCCGATCACGTTGGACAGCCGCCGGCTCACCGCCCGAGCGTAGCCTGCCCCTCAACTCGAGGGCGGGGTGGACCGTATGGGATCGATGGATGCCCTCTCTCGAGCCCAGCCCCTCGGTGGATCTCGTGGACGACGACCCCGTGGTCCGACGCCTGATGCGCGCGATCGCGACCGCCGCGGGCTACGAGGTCCGCGAGTACAGCGGGGGCTCGGAGCTCCTCCACGCGCCGGTCCGCGGCGGCGTCGTCTGCCTGGACCTCGGCCTCGCCGACATGAACGGCATGGACGTGATGGGTCACCTGCTCGCGCGCGACCCCGATCTGCCCGTGGTCGTCGTAACCGCCGCCCGCCGGATCGAGATCGCCGTCGAGGCGATGCGGGCCGGGGCGTACGACTTCGTGACCAAGCCGGTCGAGCGCGACCAGTTCCTTCGCTCGCTCCACCGGGCGGCCGAGCGGCGGCGACTCACCGATCGGGTGCGCGGGCTCGAGTCCCAGCTCGTCGAGCGCCGGGGCGAGCGGCAGCTCGTGGGCGACAGCGCGCCGATGCGCGAGCTCTGCGACCAGATGGAGCGTGTGCTCGGGAGCGACGTCGCGGTCGCGATCTTCGGCGACAGCGGCACCGGCAAGGAGCTCGTCGCGCGTGCGCTCCACGATCGAGGGCACCGCACCAGCGGCCCCTTCGTCGCCGTCAACTGCGCCGCGATCCCCGAGTCCCTCCAGGAGTCCGAGCTGTTCGGCCACGAGAAGGGCGCGTTCACCGGCGCGGCCGGGCGACACCTCGGGCGCTTCGAGCAGGCCCAGGGCGGCACGCTGTTCCTCGACGAGGTGGGCGAGATGAGCCCCGCGACCCAGGCGGCGCTGCTGCGCACGCTCCAGGAGCGCACGATCCGGCGGGTCGGCGGGACGGCGGACATCCCCGTCGACGTGCGCATCGTGTGCGCGACCCACCGCGACCTCGAGGCCGAGGTGCGGGCCGGGCGCTTCCGGCAAGACCTGTACTACCGCCTGGTGGTCTACCCGCTGACCCTGCCGCCGCTGCGCGATCGCGCGGACGACGTGCCGCAGCTCGTCCACCACTTCATGAGCAAGCTCGGCGCCGACGTCGGTCGCTGCCCCAGCACCGTGGACCCGCTCGCGCTCGAGGCGCTGATGGCCTACTCGTGGCCCGGCAACGTGCGGGAGCTGCAGAACGTCGTGCACCGCGCGCTCCTCGCCTGCGACGGGGATGTCCTGCGCCTCGCTCACCTGCCGCCGTCGATCCGCGACGCGCAGCTCGCGAGCGTCCCGCCCCAGGCGCGCGCGCCGTCCGGCCTGCCGCTGATGCCGCTGCGCGAGCTCGAGCAGCGCGCGATCCGCCAGGCGCTGGCCGCCACCGACGGCAACGTCTCCGAGGCCGCGCGCCTGCTGGGGATCGGCCGGGCGACCGTGTACCGACGCCTCGCCGAGATGACCGGCCGCGAAGCCCACGCCTGACCGCTCAGATCGTGTCCGGCGCGCCGAGGTGGTCAGCGATCGACAGGAGGGCCTCGCGGACCTCCTCGAGCTCGGGCCCGAGGTGCTCGGCTACTTCGCGGAGGGCGCGCTGCTCCCGCTCGATCGCCACGAGGGGCCTGCGCCCGAGCAGCGGCGTCCGGTGCAGCGGGCGACCGATCCTTGCGGGGCCTCCGTCAAGCGATACCTTGCCTCCATGAGCCACGAAGCGGGGGGCGCGCTCACGCGGGCGCGAGGATCGAGAACCGCAAGTCGCGTCGCGGTCGTCGCCGCCGCGCTGCTCCTCGGCCCCGCCGCGGCGTCCGCGCGGGTGGACTGCTCGGGCGGCGCGCTCGCCCCGCAGGTGGAGGCAGCCAGCGCGATCTTCGTCGGACGGCTCGAGGCGGCGCAGCCGGCCGGCGCGCTGGCGCCCGGCGCGGTGGGTCTCGCCGACGCAACGCTCGAGCTCACGGTGACGCGCGTCCTCAAGGGCGAGCTCCAGGTCGGGGACCGCGTGAGCGTCCGCTGGCGCGGCTTCGTCGACCCGCCCGACCGCGTCGTCGGTGGCTGCCGCGTGCCCGGCCTCGAGCCGACGCCGGAGACCGGCGGCCGCTGGCTGGTGATCGCCTCGGGTCCCGCCGACGCGCTGGTGGTCGCCAACCAGTCTCGCTCGACCCGGCTCACCGCGGCGAACCGCCGCGTCGTCTCGCAGGTCGCGGCGATCGTCCGCCGCGCCAGCCGCGCGCGGTAGCGCCCATCGGTTCGACGCCGCGGGAGGTCGCGGGAAGCGCCGCGGCCAGCCGGTCGTCGAGGATCGGGGCTCAGCCCTCCGACGGGCCCGCCTGGTCCTCGGAGACGAGCGGCGAGAAGAAGTTGTCTTTCTTCGTGTACTCGTCGACGCGGAAGGCGAACTTGTAGCTCGGCGCCGCGCGCTGGTTGCAGTCGGTGCGCTCGCAGAACCGGCAGGTCGTGCCCACCGGGACGCTCATCTTGACCGGATCGACGAACGGCATGTCGTCGGCGTAGGCGAGGTGCTTGGCCGCGTCGGCGTGGGTCCCGAGGCCGATCGCGTAGACCGTCCCGCGCGCGAGCGAGCCGCTCACCGGCTCGGACTGGACGCGGGCGAAGCAGAAGTAGCGCGAGCCGTCCGGGAACACGCTGTACTGCCGGTGGATCTCGTGCGGCGTGAGGAACGCGCCGTGCACCGCCCACTTGGGGCACGAGCCGGTGCCGTGGGGGAAGTTGAGCCCGGTCGCGCTGTAGCGCTTGGAGATGTTCCCCGCGACGTCGACCCGCAGGAAGTGGAACGGCACGCCGCGGCGCTCCGGGTCGCCGAGGTTGCAGAGCCGGTGCGCGACCGTCTCGTAGCTGGACGCGAAGATCGACACCAGCCGATCCACGTCGTAGCGGGTCCGCGTGGCGTGGGCGTAGAACGGACCGTAGGGCAGCAGCAGGGCGCCCGCGAAGTAGTTCGCCAGGTGGATCTTCAGGAGCCCCGGCGCCTCCGAGTGGCGCGGCTCGCGGCCGCCGACCACCTCGCGCTGGAGGCCCTCGCGATCGAGCAGGCAGAGCCCGACGGTGTGCGCGAGCTGGAACTTGCGGCGGTGCTCGGGCACGTCGACGGAGAGCTGGAGCCGGCCGCGGCTCGGGTCGAAGCGCCGGATCACGCTCGTGCGCCCGCCCTCCACCAGCTCGACCTCGACCCCGAGGTGCTCCCGGAGCGCGCGCACCAGGCGGCCGCTCGTCGGGTGCTCCCCGAGGCCCGCCTCGTCGCGGAACGCGTCCGCCCGCGCCTCGAGCGTCGGGAAGTAGTTGCCGCGCGACTCGAGGAAGTCGGTGACCTCGTCGAACGGGCTGTAGTCGAAGCCGATCGCGCCCGCCTGCTGCGCGTCGTCCCGCTCGCGCCGCGCGAGGTCGGCCCGGAGGTGATCGAGCTGATGCCGGGTGTTCTTGTAGAGGTTGAAGAGCGCGGTGATCGTGGTGGCCACCCGCGGCTCGCTCGAGAGCGACGCGAGGTCGTCGCGGCTCAGGTTGAGCGTCCTGAGGAGCGGCTCGTCGAGGAGGCGCGCGAGGCCCTCCTCGACCCGCGGCTCCCCGAGGCTCGTCATGAACTCCTCCATGCCGACCCCGAACAGCTCGAGGGCCTTGAACAGCAGCGGGAGCTGGACCGAGCGCTTCCCCTTCTCGATCAAGCTCAGGTACGCGGGCGAGACCCCGAGGCGGCGCGCCACCTCGGCCTGCTGCAGGCCCTGATCGAGCCGCAGCTCGCGCAGGCGCCGGCCCATCTGCTCGTGCGGGTCCGCCACGAGGGAGGCGTAGGCCGCCGCGCGCGCGACGACAAGCAAGCCGTCCTTTACGCCCGACGAGCAGGGCCCTAGAGTGCGAGCCCCGCCGGGGAGGAGGCGAGCCCTCGCGTCCCCGGAGACCTCGAAAACGGACCCAGGAGACGACGATGGCATTCACCCTCCCCGAGCTTCCCTACTCGCAGGACGCGCTCGCCCCCCACATCTCGGCCGAGACGCTCAGCTTCCACTACGGCAAGCATCATCAGGGCTACGTCAACAAGCTGAACGCGGCCGTCGAGGCCGACGCGAGCCTCCAGGGCAAGTCGCTCGAGGACCTCATCCAGACCCAGAGCGGCGGCGTCTACAACAACGCGGCCCAGGTGTGGAACCACACCTTCTACTGGAAGAGCATGAGCCCGAACGGCGGCGGCGAGCCGACCGGCGCGATCGCAGACGCGATCAACGCGAGCTTCGGCAGCTTCGGCGACTTCAAGAACCAGTTCACCAAGGTGGCCGGCGGCCACTTCGCGAGCGGCTGGGCCTGGCTCGTCAAGGACGGCGACAAGCTCGCGATCACCGACACGCACGACGCCGGCAACGTCCTGCCCAAGGGGGTCAAGCCGATCCTCGTCTGCGACGTCTGGGAGCACGCCTACTACATCGACTACCGGAACGCGCGCCCCGACTACATCGCCGCGTGGTGGAACCTGGTCAACTGGGACCACGCGAACGCGAGCCTCTGAGGCCCCGCGTCCGAGCCCCGGCGCTCGATCGACGACGGCCCCTCCCCGCCCGGGGAGCGGGCCGTTCGTCGTTCTCGCTCGTCGTTCCGGGTGAATCGGCGGGCGGCGAGGTCTCACACCGGACCGTTTCGCCCCGGGCGCGGCGCGGTAGGCTGCGCGCCCCATGACGAAGACGATCCAGCTGGGCGAGCAGTGGAGCCTCGAGGAGCTCGAGGCGGTGGCGCGAGGCGAGGCGCAGCTCGCGTTCGGGCCCGAGGCGCGGGCGAAGGTCGACGCGGCGCGCGCGGTGATCGACCGGCTCGCGAACGCGGGAGACGGCGCGCCCAACGTCTACGGCGTGAACACCGGCTTCGGGGCCCTCGCAGAGACGCGGATCGCCGCCGACCAGGTGCGGGCGCTCCAGCGCAACCTCGTGCGCAGCCACGCGTGCGGCGTGGGGCCGGACCTGCCGCGGCCCGCGGTGCGCGCGATGATGGCGCTGCGCGCCCAGACGATCGCGATGGGCTGCTCGGGCGCCCGCGCCGAGGTCGTCGACCAGCTCGTGGCGATGCTCGCGCGCGGCGTCCACCCGCGCATCCCGGCCCAGGGTTCCGTCGGCGCCTCGGGCGACCTCGCGCCCCTCGCCCACCTCGCGCTCGTGCTCATCGGCGAGGGCGAGGCCGAGCTCGAGGGGATCACGATCCCGGGCGCCGAGGCGCTCGCCAAGGTCGGGCTCACGCCGCTGACGCTCCAGGCCAAGGAGGGCCTCGCGCTCATCAACGGCACCCAGCTCATCGTCGCGGTGGGCGCGCTCGCGGTCGCCGAGGGGTGCCGCCTCTGCACCCAGGCCGACCTCGTCGGCGCGATGAGCCTCGAGGCCCTCGAGGGCAGCCAGCGCCCCTTCGACCCGCGCATCCAGGCGGTGCGGCCCCACCCCGGGCAGGAGGTGACCGCGGCCAACCTCCGCGCGCTCCTCGCGGACAGCCAGATCATGGAGAGCCACACCAACTGCCACAAGGTGCAGGACCCCTACTCGCTCCGCTGCATGCCGCAGATCCACGGGGCGAGCCGCGACGCCCTCGCCTGGGCGCGCACCGTGCTCGAGCGTGAGATCGTGGCCGCGACCGACAACCCGCTCGTCTTCGCCGAGGAGGGCGAGGTGATCAGCGGCGGCAACTTCCACGGCCAGCCCCTCGCGATCGCGCTCGACACGGCCGCCATCGCGATCGCGGAGCTCGCCAACGCGGCCGAGCGGCGCATCGAGCAGCTCGTGAACCCGGCGATGAGCAGCGGGCTGCCGCCCTTCCTCGCGCCACGCTCGGGCCTCGACAGCGGCTTCATGATGGCCCAGGTCACCGCCGCGGCGCTGGTGAGCGAGAACAAGGTCCTCTGTCATCCGTCGAGCGTCGACTCCATCCCGTCGTCCGCGGGCAAGGAGGACCACGTCTCGATGGGCTCGATCAGCGCGCGCAAGGCGTGGACGGTCGCGCGGCACGTCCGCCAGGTGCTCGCGATCGAGGCGATGGTCGCGGCGCAGGGCCTCGACCTGCGCGCCCCGCTCACCCCCGGCGCCGGCGTCGCCGCGGCCCACGCCGCGCTGCGGGAGACGGTGGACACCCTGACCGAGGATCGCGTCCTCGCCCCCGACATCGAGGCGGTCACCCGCCTGCTCGAGGAGGGCGCGCTGACCGCCCGCGCGGAGGCCGCCGTCGGGGCGCTCCGCTGACCCCGATCGCCGCGCCCTCGCCCGTCGGATCCGTTTCTAAAACCGAAGTGTCTTCGATATAGTGCGGCCCCACGGGAGCCGGGCCGACGCGCGGCGTGGCCCCCTCGAATCACGACCGCTGACGATGTCCACCACCTCGCCCCGCTCGAGCGAGAACGCGATCCCCGAGGGCCCCTCCGCCGGCGGCTCGGCCGAGGCGCGCATCGCGACCCTCCGGGCCGAGGTGGAGGCGAGCGCGGACCGGTCGCGCCAGGCGCTGATCCTCTACGAGATCGGCCACCTGATGCAGTTCGGCCTCGGCAACGAGGCCCAGGCGGTGCGCGAGTACC
Organism: Polyangia bacterium; assembly: GCA_030426845.1. Classification (GTDB taxonomy): domain Bacteria; phylum Myxococcota_A; class Polyangia; order Polyangiales; family Sandaracinaceae; genus JAUHXR01. Next base: position 14,784 of record JAUHXR010000043.1, read on the forward strand.
TGAGCGCGTACAACCTCGATCCGAGCTTCCGGCTGCCGCTCATCGCGCTCGTGCAGATCTTCGAGCGCCGCCGCTCCACCAAGAACCTCACGCGGCTCTACGAGGCGGAGGCGCGCAGCGCGACGACCCCGCGCGAGGCCGCCTCGGCGATGACCGATCGCGGCCTCCTGATGGGCGACCTTGGCGACGCGGACGGCGCGATCGAGGTGATCCGGGACGCGTTCTCCCAGGCGGCGGAGGCGGCGGACATCGCGCTGATCCTCGAGCACGAGCTGCTCGGGCGGGGCGAGGAGGCCGAGGCGATGGAGATCGCCGAGGCCCGCGCCGACCTCGTGACCGACCCGGTCCTCGCGACCCTGCTCCGCCTCGAGGTCGCGCGCAGCAAGCACGCGGCGGGGGACGTCGACGGAGCCCTCGCGACGCTGCGCCAGGCGGTGGGCACGAGCGCGGCGCGCTGGCGGATCCTCAGCGAGCTCGAGCGCGTCGCGCGCTCCGACGACCGCTGGCCCGAGCTGGTCGTCGCCCTCGAGGGGCGGGCGAAGCTCGCGGCGATGGAGGCGCGCGGCGAGGAGCACGGCCAGCACAGCGGCGCCTTCTCGGTGCAGCGCTTCGCGAGCCAGGAGCGCGCGGCGGGGATCGCGGCCGCGCTCTACGCGGAGGCCGGGCGCCTGCGGATGACCCGCCTCGGCGACCCCGCGAGCGCGCGCGGCGACTTCGCGTCGGCCCTCGCGCTTCGGCCCGACGACGCCGCGCTCCAGTTCGAGCGGATGCTCGCGTGCGAGCTGGCTGGGGACCTCGACGGCGCGGCCGACCAGGCGCGCGTGCTGCTCGAGGGCGTGTCGGGGCCCGACGCGGCCGCGCTGCGCTTCCGCCTGGCCGAGCGCGCGCTGGGCGACGGAGACACCGACGCCGCCCTCGACGCGCTCCGCGCGGCCCGCGCCGACGACCCGGGCTCGGCCGTGATCGCCGCGACCTACGACGACCTCGTGCGAGGGGTCGGCGACGTGGCCGCGGCGGTGAAGGCGCTCGCGGCCGCGAGCGGTGAGCCGGCGGCGCGCGCCCAGCGGCTGTGGGAGGCGGCGACCCTCGCGGCGCGCGAGCTCAACGACGCCGAGGGCGCGCGGGTGCTCTTCACCCAGGCCGCGGAGGCGGCCGAGGACGCGACACCGATCCTCCGCGAGGCCTTCGCGGTGGCCCTGTCGCTCGGCGACGCGGACGGGGCCCGGGCCCACGGCGACGCGCTCCTCGCGCGCGACCTCGAGGACGCGGAGCGGAGCGCGCTGCTGCGCGACCTCTACGAGCTCAACCAGGTGATCCTGGAGGACCGCGACGCGGCGGCGAGCATCCTCGAGCAGGCGCTCGCCTCGCCCGCCGCGAGCTGGGCCGGCGACACCGCGCGGCTCCGCGGCGCGCTCGACGGCAACGACGCCCTCCTCGCCAAGGCGCACGAGGCCCTCGCGGCGCGGGCGATGGACGCGGAGACGGCCGCGGCGCACCTCTGCGCCGCCGCGCGCGCGAAGACCCGCGGGGGCGACGACGAGGGCGCGGTCGAGACGCTCCGCGCGGCGCTGGCGAAGTCGCCCACCCACCCCTACGCGGTCGCGCTCCTCGAGGAGGTGCTCCGCGCCCGCGGCGACGCCGAGCAGGTCGTGCGCCTGCTGCGCGAGGCGGCGGAGAAGGCCGACGCTCCGCGCGCGGCCGAGACCCAGCTCCTGCTCGCCGGCGCGGCCGCGGAGGCGGCCGACGATCACGAGCGCGCCGTGCAGGCCTACGACGAGGCCGCGTCGCGCGACCCGACGTCGCTCGCGCCGATGCTCGCGCTGCGCCGCCTCGCCGAGAACAAGAACGACCGCGCGCTGCTCCTGCGCGCGCTCGAGGGGCTCAGCGAGCGTGAGCGGAGCGCGTCCGAGCCGGGTCGGCACACGCTCGCGCTCGGCGAGCACCTCGATCTGTTCGACGGCAAGCCCGCCGAGGCGGAGCGCGCGCTGCGGCTGGCGCTCGGCGCCGAGAGCACCGCGCTCCACGCGGCGGTCGACCTCGCGCTCCTCCCGATCGGCGGCGACGCCCACGCCCGCCTCGATGGCCTCGAGCGGATGCTCGGCCACGCGAGCGAGGAGGCCCGGCCGGGGATCCTGCGCGAGGCGGCCGGAGCCGCGCTCCGCGAGGGCGACGTGGACGCCGCGAGCCGCCTGCTGAACGAGCTGACCAAGCGCGCGCCTCACGATCGCTGGGCGCCCCTCGGGTGGCTCCGCCTCGGCGCGCTGCGGCGCGCCGCTCCGAGACCGGTCGAAGGTGCCGAGGGCGCGGGTGAGCCCGACCCGGCGGAGGGCGACGACGCGACCGCTCTGCTGCGCGCCGAGCGCGCCGAGGCCTGGATGAGCCTCGGCCGCGCGACCGACGACGCCGAGGTCTCGGCCGAGCTGCTGTTGCAGGGCCTGCGCGCCCAGGTCTTCGGGCTCGGCGAGGACGCGAGCGACGACGCGGTGCTCGTGGCGCACGACATCCTCGCGACCGCTCCCGAGTCGATCGCGGGCGCGATCGCGATGGACGAGTCGCTGCGCGCGGGCGACGACCCCGACGGCCGCGCCGACGCGCTCGGCTCGATCCTCGAGCACGCCTTCCCGAGCGGCGACGGCCCGGGGCGGCTCGGGCTCGAGGCCGCGCGGGGCCGGGCGCTGGCCGCGGCCGGCCGCTCGCGCGAGGCGCTCGAGGTGCTCCTGCGGGTCGCCGTCACCGACCCGGACGATCTGGCGAGCTGGGAGGCGATCCGCGTCTGCGCCCGCGACTGCGACGCCTGGGAGCCGCTCGTCGAAGCCTGCGACCGCCTCGCCCACCTCCTCGACGACGACGAGCTCGTGATGCTGCTCCTCGAGGAGTCCGCCGCGACGCTCATGGACGAGCTCAAGCAGGACGACCGCGCCGAGCGACGCCTGCGCCGTGTCCTCGCGATCGACGCGCGCCGCCCGATCGCCTACGGCCGCCTCCACGACCTGCTCGCCGAGCGCGAGGACGACGAGGGTCTGCTCGAGCTGGTGAGCAACCGCATCGAGCTCGTCGACAGCCCCGAGGAGCTGACCGGCCTCTTCTACGAGCAAGCTCGTTTGCTCCGCTCGCTCAGCCTGCGCGAGGAGGCCCTCGGCTCGCTCGACAACCTCCTCATGCTCGACGGGGATCACCTCGGCGGCCTCGCGCTGCTCGTCGAGCTGCAGGTCCAGCTCGAGAACTGGGGCGGGGCGGTCGAGGCGCTCCGCAGCCTCGCCGGCGCGGCGGACGTGCCCGGGACCCAGCAGCGCATCGCGCGGCTCGGCGCCGCCGACTTCCTCCAGAACAAGCTCGGCGACCTCGAGGGCGCGCTCGGCGAGCTGACCGCGCTGCACGAGGCGGGGCTCGCCGACCTCGAGATCTACGAGCGCGCGGCGACCGTCGCGGTGGAGCTCGAGCAGGCGCCGGTCGCGGCCGAGATGCTCGCGCGCGCGGTCGAGCTCGCGCCGTCGCCGTCGGCGGTCGCGACCCTCGAGCGGCGGGCCGGGCGCATCCTCGCGGAGGCGGGCATGCGCGAGGCTGCGACCCAGGCCTACGAGCGCGCGCTCGCGGCCGCGCCGACCGACCTCGCGGCCGGCCAGGCGCTCGCCCGTCTGCTCGACGCTGGCCCTCGCGAGGCGATGAGCCGGCGCTTCGAGACGGCCGCGCGCCGCGTCCTGGACGCCGATCCCACGGACTCGGCGGCCCTGCGGCTCGTCTTGGCGGCCGCGGAGTGGCGCGCGGACGAGGGGCTGCGCCAGGCGGTGCTCGACGTGCTCTCGGCGCTCGGCGAGGGGACGGACGAGGAGCTGGCCGCGATCACCCCGCGCGCGTCGACCCCGCGCGGCGTGCTCGACGACACGGGCCTCGCGCGCGTCCGCTACGGCCTCGCGCCGGGGCCGGTGATGGAGCTCGCGGGCCTGGTCGCCGAGTCAGCGGCCGAGATGGACGGCCTCACCCCATCGGGCTTCGGGCTCGGCCGCGGCGATCAGGTCGCCGACTCGCCGCTCAAGGCGGAGCTCTCGGCGATCTGCCAGGCCTTCGGGCTGCCCGCGCCGGACGTGTTCGTCGGCGGGCCGGCGGAGCACCTCCTCGACATCGCGCCGTACCACAAGGACCGCGTCACGATGGTCGCGGGGACCGCGGTGGTCCCGCCGCTCAACCCCGATCAGCGCTTCACCGTCGGCCTCCTCGCCTACGCGGCGCGCCTCGGGCTCGCCCCCTTCGTTCGCCGCGGACCCGGCGGCGCGGCGACGGTCCTCTTCGCGGCCGCTGCGGCGGCGGAGGTCCCGCTCCCCCTCGGTGAGGGCCGCGCCGGCATGGCCGAGGGCACCCGCCGCATCTACAAGGCGATGCCGCGCCGCGTGCGCAAGGCGATCCCGCCGGTCGTGGCCGCGATCGGCGGCGACGGCCGCGACCTCATCGCGTGGGGCCAGCAGCTCCACCACTCCGCGAGCCGCGCGGGCCTCCTGATCGCCAACGACTTCGCGACCGGCCTGCGGCGCGCGATCGGGACCACCGACCCGGAGGTGGTCGCGGCAACGCCCGAGGCGATCGACATCTTGCTTTTCTGGTTGTCCCCCGAGGTCATCGACCTCCGGCGGAGGTTGGGGTTGAGCGCGTGAGCGGCGAAGACGACGACAAGCCGTCGCAGGAGGTCGAGTTCGATCTCGATGACCTCGGGTGGGACGACGCCCTCGCGGAGCTCGAGGACGAGCTCGACGACGCGGAGAAGGGCGACGCGCACCTGTCCGAGGCGCGCCCGCTCTACCGGCCGCCCTCCCCCGACGACCGCTTCGCGCAGCGGCCCCCGAGCCCCCCGCGCGCGGCCCCGAAGCCGCCGCCTCCCCGCCGCGAGCCGCGGCGCGCGCCGAGCCTCGACGACCTGCCGACCTTCGACATGGTCGACGACGACGACTCCTTCGCGTCCACCAAGATCGCCGAGATCCCGCAGGAGCTGATCAACTCGCTCGTGAAGGACCCGGAGCGCGCGCGCTCGACGCGCCCCCCGCCGCTCCCCGACGAGCGCGCCGGCGCGGAGCTGCCCGCCGACGGCCCGCCCTCCGTGGACCTCGACCTCGACGGCCTGCTGGACGGGCTCGACGACGAGACCGCCCTCTACCCCGCGGCGAGCGCGCCCGCGCCGGCGCCCGGTCGGCTCGCCGGCTCCGACGCGGAGGCCACGTTCTTCGGTGCGCGCCCGCCCTCCGGCGTGGGCCCGGCCATCCGCTCGTCGCGGCCGCCCGCGCCGCCGCCCGCGGTCGACGGCGGCCCGATCGACGAGGACGTGTTCGACCCGTTCGGCGAGGACGACGCCGACGAGCCCACGCGGATCGCGGCCGAGGCCTTCGACGACGCGCCGGACGACGCGGACCAGCCCACACGGATCGCGGCCGAGGCCTTCGACGACGCCGACGAGCCGACGCGAGTCGCGGCCGAGGCCTTCGACGACGCGCTTGATGGCTCGGCCGCGACCGCGCCGAGCCCGACCTCGACCGCTCCGGTGGTCGAGGAGCCCACGCGCATGATCACCGCGCCGAGCCTCGCCGAGCTGACGTCGGATCCGGAGGCGTCGCGCCCGCCGTCGGAGAAGCCGCCGGCGGCCGAGGAGCCGACCCGGATGATCCCCGCCCCGAGCCTCGCCGAGCTGGCCGGCGAGACGGCGGTGCGCGACGAGCCCGCCGAGCCGACGGCAGGGCCCGAGGCGGCAGAGTCCGACGCGGCAGAGCCCGGGGCGGCAGAGCCCGGGGCGGCAGAGCCCAGGGCGGCACAGCCCGAAGCGGCACAGCCCGGGGCGGCAGAGCCCAGGGCGGCAGAGCCCGAAGCGGCACAGCCCGAGCCGACGAGCGAGGAGCGAGCTCTGGCCATCCCGCGGCCGTCGATCCCGAAGCCGGGCGCGCCCCGGCCGTCGATCCCCCGGCCGTCGATCCCGCGCCCCGGCGCGCTAGGCCGGAGCCCGATCGCGGGGACGCGGCCCAAGCTGCCGCCTATCCCCAAGCCGGGCGGACGGCCGAGCATCCCGCGGCCCAACATCCCGCCGCCCGCGCGGCCCTCGAGCCCTGGCGCGCCGCAGGGCTCGGCGTCGAGCGAGGAGGAGCGCGGGAGCCTGCCGGGCCTGCCCGCCCGCCCGAAGAAGACGTTCCCTCCGCGGCCGACCGGTGAGGCGCGCGCCCCCGAGACCGACGCGGCGACGGACGCGGTGGCTCCGGCGGCGATGCCTCTCGACGCGATGCCTCTCGACGCGATGCCTCTCGACGCGATGCCTCTCGACGCGACGCCGCTCGACGAGATGCCGGCCGAGGCGTCGATCGAGGCGTCGGTCGACGCCCCGCCTGGGCCGGCCGAGACGGCTGCCGAGACGCCGATGGAGGCCGCAAGCCCCGTGGACGCCGGTCCGCACGAGGGCCGGCTCCCCAAGCGGACGCTCATGGGGACAGGGCCGGCGGCCGAGCCCGCGCCGGAGGCGGTCAGCGACGCGGTCACGCTCGACGTGATGGATCCGCTGGCCGAGCTGACGCCGTCGGCGGAGCTCCAGCTCGAACGGACGACGCCGGGCGAGCAGGCCCAGGCGCCCGCGGCGCCGTCGGTCGACGACGACCTCGACGCGCTGCTGAGCGCGGACCGCGCGCGCGACGCGGAGAGCGCCTCCGAGGAGCTCGAGATCTCCGTCTCCGACGCCGAGCCGCTCGACGCGCCGCGCGCGGGGGACGACGCGACCGCGGCGGACGACGGCGAGGAGGCCGTCTCGAGCGACGACGCGCCGAACGCGAACGACCTGGCGCCCGGCGATCTCATTGAGCGCGCAGACGACGACGCGCCGGCCCTCGTCGCGGCCCAGCCCGACGACGACGACGACGTCGAGCTGGCGATCGGCGAGGATGACGAGGACGACCTCTCGATCGAGGCGGCGGCCGAGGTCGACCTCGCGGTCGGCGACGACGACTGGGACGACGAGGACTGGGCCGCGATCGAGGCGGCCGAGGCAGAGGCCGACGCGGCCGCAGCCGCCGCGGCGGCGGCCGACGCGGCGAGCGCGCCCGCGGCCAACGACCGAGGCGCGGTCGCGGCCCGCCGAACGGTCCGCTCGCGCAAGCCGCGCGACGAGCGCTTCCCGCTGATCGGCGACGGCCCCGAGGCCCTCCGGCTGCGCCTGCGGCTGCTCAAGTCGCTGGCCGAGAACCGCCAGGGCCAGGTCCGCGCGCGGCTCCTCGTCGGCGCGGCCGAGCTGGCCGAGCAGACCGGTGACGCCGACGAGGCGCGCGAGCTCTACGTGCAGGCGCTCGCTTCGGACCCGACCGACCTGGTGGCCTTGCGCGCGCTGCGGCGCGACGCGGTGGCGCGCGGCGAGTGGTCCAAGCTCGCGACCCTCTACGAGCGCGAGGCCAAGCTCGAGCTGGGGCCCGACGCGCGCGCGACCGCGTGGACCGCGCTGGCCGAGCTCCACCTCGGCCGGCTCGACGATCCGACGGCGGCCGAGGCCGCGGCCCTGGCCGCGCTCGAAGCGCAGCCGTCGTCCGTCACCGCCGCGCTCCTCCTCGCGGAGGCGCGCTGGCGACGCGGCGAGGACGCCCGCGCGGTGGAGCCCTTCGAGGAGTCCCGCGAGCTGTGGGACGATCCCGACGCCCGCGCCGCGCTCGCGGTCGAGGAGGCGCGAGTCGCTGAGGCGGCCGGTGACGAGGGTCGGGCGCGCGCGCTCTACACCTGGGCGAACGACGTCGACCCCGAGGCGCTCGACGCCTGGTTCGGCCGGGCCCGCACTTCGTCGCGTCCGGGCGCCGACCCCGACGGGGCGATCGAGGCCCTCGCCACGGTGGCCGCCTACTGCGGCGGCCCGCTCGGCGAGGCGATCCTCACCCGCGCGAGCCGGGTCGCGACCCGCATCAAGAAGGACCCCCAGCTCGGCGTGCGCCTCCTCGGTGACGCGACCGGGGTGCTCCCGCTCCAGGCCCGCGCCGACGCCGCGGTCGCGAGCGGCGACCCGGCGCTCGAGCTCGCCTGCCTCGCCGCCTGGGCGGGGGCGGCCGGCGGGACGGATCGCGCGCTCGCGCTGGTGCGCACCGCCGAGACGAAGGCCGGCCAGGGCGACCTCGACGGGGCCGAGGCCGCGCTGCGCGACGCGGCGCGCGCCGACGGAAGCCTCGGCACGATCCGCGTCGTCCGCGAGGTGATCGCGCGGCGCAGCGGCGACATGAGCCGGCTGGCCGACGCGGTCGACGGCGGCGGCGCCCTCGCGGCGGCGGCCCGGGTGGCGCGCGATCCTGCGGCGCTCGAGCGTGAGCACGAGCTGCTCCTCGAGGCGGTGGCCGAGGGGACCGCGCTCGTCACCGCCGACGTCCTCGGCCTCGACGTCTCGGCGGCTCAGGCCGACGAGTCGGGCATCACCGACGCGCTGCGCCGCCAGGCCGATCGCGTGCCGCCCGAGCAGCGCACCGGCTCGCTCCTCGCGCTCACCGATCGCGCGATCGAGCGCGACGAGCTCGACCGGGCCGAGGCGCTCCTGGACGAGGCGCGCAAGCTCGCGCCGGGCGAGCCGCTCGCGCTCCGCCCGCTGGGCCGCCTCGCGCTCCGCCACGGAGCCGAGGCGGCGGCGGCCCACTGGCTCGAGGAGGCGGCGGCGAGCCAGGGCGCCCGCGCCGCGTTCGCGACGACCCAGGCCGGCCACCTCCTCGCGGCGGGCGGCGGCGACGCGCTCGGGACCTACCGCAAGGCCCTCGACGCGGTGCCCGGCTACCGGCCCGCGGCCTGGGCGCTGCGCCCCATCGCGATGGAGCTCGGCGACCCGCTGACCCTCGGCGAGGTCTACGAGCAGCTCGCGGACACCGCGGCCGATCCCCGCGACGCGGCCGCGAGCCTGGTGCGGGGGGCGCTCCTGCGCGCGGAGGCCGACCCCGCGGGCGCGGCCGCGCTCCTCGAGCGCGCGCACGAGCACACCCCGGGCGACATGGTGATCGCGAGCCTGCGGATGCGCCTCGCGTCGGAGAGCGACGCGGCGGGGCGCGCGAAGCTCCTCACCGAGGCCTCCGGCCGCGCGAGCGCGCCGCTGAGCCGCGTCTACCGGCTCCAGGCCGCCCAGGCCTACCTCGACGCCGACGACCCGGCGAGCGCGGCGCGCGAGTACGCGGCGCAGCTCGAGGCCACCCCGGACGACCCGCTGGTCCCCGAGCCGCTCGACCGCGCCCAGCTCGCCGCCGATCAGGTCGCGCGGGTCGCCGAGCGCCGCTTCGCGGCGGTCAAGGCGGCTTCCACCGACGAAGAGCGGACGCTCGCGCTCGAGCGCCTCGCCGAGCTCGACCTGCTCTACCGCGCCGACCCCGCCTCCGCGGTCCTCTCGCTCGAGGCGATCCTCGAGCACGCGCCCGGGCACCTCCCGAGCCTCCGCGCGCTGCACCGCTACTACGCGAGCCAGGGCCGCGGCGAGGACGCGGCCCGGGTCGTCGCCGCCCACGCCTCCCAGCTCGAGCCGGGCTCGGACGTGACCGCCTACCTGCGCCTCGCGCGGCGGCTGATGCTCACGGGCGAGGAGGCGACCCCGGAGGCGTCCGACGCCCTGCTGGTCGCCTGCGCGGAGCGGGCGGACATGGACCTCTGGCTCGCCCCGCGCATCCTCGCGGCCGCGCTCGAGGCCGGCGAGCCCGAGATCGCTCGGCACGCGGCCCGCGCGCTCGCCAACCTGCTCGGCTCGGCCGAGGAGCGGGCGGCGTCCCGGATGCGCGCCTCCGAGCTGCTCGCCCCGGTCGACGAGGACGGCGCGCTCGACCTGCTCCGCGAGGCGGTCCACGCCTCGCCGTCGCACCCGCTCGCGGCGGCGGCCCTCGGCGAGGCCTGCGAGGCGCGCGGCGAGCTGGCCGAGGCGGCGGAGGCCTACGAGAAGGCGGGCGCCGGCTCCGAGGTCGCGGGCCGCGCGGCGGCGCTCTACTACCGCGCCGCCCAGATCTGGCAGGACCACGTCGGCGACGAGGGCCGCGCGCGCGAAGCCCTCACCCGCGCGAGCGAGCAGGACGTCACCTTCAAGGACGTCTTCGAGCGCCTCCGCATCATCCTGGAGGACGCCGACGACAAGGCCGCCCTCGCCGAGCTCTACCAGCACCGCCTCTCGGCCGGCGGGGACGATCCGACCCTCGTCGAGCTCTACATCAAGCAAGCCGAGCTGCGGAGCGCGATCTCCGACCTCTCCGGCGCGAAGGCCGCGCTCCGGGCCGCGCTCGCGCTCCAGCCCGAGCGCATCGACGCCCTCCGCTCGCTCGCCAACCTCTCGCTCGAGGACGAGGACTGGCGTGGCGCGGCCGAGGTCCTCATCCGCATCGCGCGCATCCGCAAGGAGCGCGAGGAGCTGCGCTGGGTCTTCTTCACGCTGGGCGACATCTACGACCAGCACATGCCCGACCCGCGGCGCGCCGAGGCGGCGTTCCGGCGCGTGCTGAAGCTCTTCCCCAACGACCTGCCCGCGATGGAGCGCCTGGCCGAGCTCTACCGGCGCCAGAACCAGCTCCCCGAGGCGGCCAAGGTCCTCGAGGAGCTCGCGGGCCGCGAGGTCGACCTCGAGGCGAGCCGCGACCACCGCCTGCGCCTGAGCGAGATCCACGAGCAGCTCGGCGACGCGCGGCGGGCCGAGGCGGTGCTCGAGGAGGCGCGCAAGGCCGCCCCGACCGACCTCCAGGTCGTCCGCGCGCTCGCGGAGTTCTACCGCCGCCAGGACGCGGCCAACGCGATGGCGATGCACCTGCGTCGCGCGGTGAACGACTTCCGCCACGTGCTCGAGGCCGATCTCGCCGACGCCGCGGCGTGGCCGGGCCTCGTCGAGGTGCTGCGCTGGCAGGGCAAGCCCGACGCGGCCGCGGCCGCGGCCTCCGCCGCCCAGGCGGTGGGCATCGTCGACATCGAGCTCTCAAAGCTCGTGGACGCGCGTGGGGCGGCGCCCGGCGCGGGGATGGGCGCGGCCTCGGACGCCCTCGACGAGCTGCTCGCGCCCAAGGAGCTCGGCGCGCCGGCGCGCGCGGTGTTCAAGCTCGTGGGCGAGGCGCTCGAGAAGACGCTGCCCTTCGACGTCAACGCGTACCGCGCCGAGCGCCTCGACAGCCGCGACACCCGCATCCGCCCGATCGCGCTCGAGGTCGCGCGCTGGTTCCGCATCTCGCCGCTCGAGCTCTACGTCACGAGCGCGGCCCCGCGCGTCTGCGTCCCCGTCTCGAGCAGCCCGTGCACGCTCCTCATCGGGAGCGAGCTGCTCGGGATCACCGACGACCGTGAGAAGATGTTCGTCCTCGCGCGCGCCCTGAAGATCGCCCAGGCCCAGCTCTCGGTGGTCGCCGGATCACAAAAACAGGAGGTCGTCGCGCTCCTCGGCGGGCTCGTGCAGAGCTACGACCCGCACCACCAGCCGGTGGGCGCCGACCCCTCGCACGTCGCGGAGGCGGCGCGCCGGGTCAGCCGCAACCTCAGCCGGCGCGACGCCGAGCAGCTCGAGCCCCTCGTCTTCGAGATGGCCGGGCGCCCCGGCTACGACCCCGGGCAGCTCGCGATGGCCGCCTCGGAGTGGGGCAACCGCTGCGCCCTCGTGGCGTCCGGCTCCGCCCCGGCCGCGGTCAGCGCGCTCGCCAAGCTCAGCGGCGAGCGTGATCTGCCGGCCGAGCCCGCCGCCCGCATGGCGTTCCTCGAGCGCTTCGCCGAGGCGTCCTCCCTGCTCACCTTCGCCCTTTCCGACGCGCACTTCGAGGCCCGCGAGCGCGCCGGCACCGAGGGGTAGCGGTGCGGATCGGCCTGCTCGGTCCGACCGGCGCCGACGCCACGATCGTGCGCGAGGCGGTGGAGTTCCTGCTGCGCGACGTCGAGGTCGACCACGCGATCTACCTCGGGGAGGACCCCGCGCCGCTCGACGCGATCCTGCGCGCGTGGACGGACGAGATGTTCGAGGGCCAGGCACCCGAGGACGCGTTCCTCGACGAGGCCTGCGCGCTCGCGGAGTTTGGCGAGCCCTCGGCCATCGACGCGCTCCTCGCGCGCGACGCGCTCGCCCGGCGGCTGGCCCGCGTCCGCGTGCTGCCCCCCACCCCGGCGCGCGCGATCGAGATGATCGGTGACCGCATCATCCTCGCCGTCCACGACAAGCGCGTGCTCGACGAGGAGGACATCGCCAACGCGAACCTCATCGTCTACGGCCGCAGCGACAAGGCAGACCTGCGCAAGTTCGGCCCGCGCTACTTCCTCACCCCGGGCCCGCTCTCCGAGGGGCGCGTCGCGGTGGTCGAGGTCGAGGGGGACGGCCACATCTCCATCGCGCTCTTCGAGACCTCAGGGCTGCCCGTCTGGCGCAAGACGATGACCCGGCGCAGCACCAAGATGAACGTGGCGCAGTGACAGGAACGATTGCGAAGTGGAGGTGACCCGCGTCGGCGTCTTCGGCGGCAGCTTCAACCCGCCGCACTTCGGGCACGTCCTCGCCGCGTGCTGGGTGATGGGGACGGGGCGGGTCGATCGCCTCCTCGTCATCCCGACCCTGTCGCACCCGTTCGCGAAGGCGCTCGCACCCTACCCGCACCGGCGACGGATGGCCGAGCTCGCCTTCGCGGGCGTCGAGGGTGTCGCGGTGAGCGACCTCGAGGCCCGGATGGGGGGCCCGAGCTACACCGTGGACACGCTCGAGCGCCTCCGGCGCGAGCTGCCGGGGGTGGAGCTGCACCTCGTGATCGGGACCGATCTCGTCTCGCAGATCCCGAGCTGGCACGAGGGCCACCGGATCGAGGAGCTCGCGCGCCTGCTCGTCGTGGGCCGCGGCGGCCACGCGCAGGGCGAGGAGGACATCGTGATGCCGGCCATCAGCTCGACCGAAGTCCGCCGACGCCTCGCGGCGGGCGAGCCAGCGACGTCGATCGTGCCGAAGCGGGTGCTGGACTACGTGGGGGCGCACGGGCTCTACCGGGGCGAGCCGTGAGCGTCGCAATCGTCGGCCGGGGCCGCGTCGGGCGAGGGCTGACGCGGGCGCTCTCCCGCGCAGGCGAGGAGGCGCGCCTCACGTCCGGCCGCGCGCCGAGGCCGCGCGCGCTCCGCGGCGCCTCGGCCGTGGTCGTCGCCACCCCCGACCCGTTCATCGCCGCGACCGCCGCGAAGGTCCGCGCGCTCGCGCCGCGCGCGCCGCTCCTGCACTGCTCCGGGAGCCTCGGCCCGGAGGCCTGCGGCGTCGACGGCCCCCACGGGGTCATGCACCCGCTCGCGTCCTTCGCCGATCCCGCCCGGCCGCCCGCCCTCGCGGGCGTCGCCTTCGTCATCGCGGGCGACCGAGTCGCGGCGCGCGAGGCCAGCCGCATCGCGCGCGCGCTCGGCGCCCGGCCGCTCGTCCGCGCGGTCCACGGCGCCGGCTACCACGCCGCGGCCGCGCTCAGCGCCAACGGCGCGGCCGCCCTCGCCACGATCGCCGTGCGGGTCCTCGAGGCGAAGGGGCTGGCGCGCCGCGAGGCCGAGCGCGCGGTGGGAGCGCTCCTTCGGACGGTGGGCGAGAACGTCGAGCGCGTCGGCGTGCCGCGCGCGCTGAGCGGCCCGGTGATGCGCGGCAACGCCGACGTCGTCGCGCGCCACCAGGCCGCCCTCGCCCTCCTCGACCCGTCGGCCCGCGAGGCCTACGACGCGATCGCTCCGGCGATCCTCGACTGCGCGCGACGCGCGGGCCTCGACGAGGCACGGGCCGACGCGATCGAGGCCCTGCTCGTCGCCGACGGCGAGCCGGCTCAGGGGACGAGCAGCACGTAGACCGCGGCCGCGATCGTCGCGAGCATCAGCGCGGCCACCGCGAAGATCCAGATCGGGACGCGCACCCCGTCGTCCGGCCCCGGGTCGACGGAGGGCAAGCGCTGGGTGTGCTGCGGCTCGACCCGCGCGGGCGGCGCCTCGAACCCGGTCGCGACCGTCCGGTCGGTCGCCTCCCGCGCGGGCGGCTCGGTCGACGCGGGCTCGGACGACGCGGGCTCGGACGGCGCGGGCTCGGTCGACGCGGGCTCGGACGGCGCGGGCTCGGACGACGCGGGCTCGGACGAAGATGCACCAGTCGACGGCGCGGGCGACGAGGACTGCGCGAGGGCGAGCTCGGCCAGCGCGACCGCCGGGTTCTCGTCCGTGACGTCGTCGTCGTACGCCGACTCGGTCGCGGCGACCTCATTCGGCACGTTCGCCGACAGCGGCTCGAGCTGCACCGGCGGCCCCAGCTCGAGCGCGCGCGCGGCCAGCTCGCGCTCGCGGCGCTGGCGGATGACCTCCATCTCGAAGTGCTCCGAGAGGAACGCGCCGAAGCGAAGCTGCGACGCGACGAGCCGGTTCTTGAGGGCGTAGTCGTCGAGCGCGTGCAGCATCTCCTCGGCGCTCTCGAAGCGGTCCTCCGGTGCCGGGGCGCAGGCCCGATCGAGGATCGCCTGGAGGTCGGCGAGCGCGGGCAGGCCCCGGTCCGGCAGCGGCGGGATCTCGGCCGCCCGCGCGAGCGCGAGCATCTCGTCCTCCGTCCCGCGGTAGAGCCGCCGGCCCGCGCAGAGCTCCCACAGGATGATCCCGGCCACCAGCTGATCGGCGCGCGGCCCGACCTCGCCACCCGACGCCTGCTCCGGTGCCATGTAGGCCGCCTTGCCGATCACCCGCGGCCGCTCGCCGGTGCCCGCCGCGCCCTCGTCGCTCGCCGAGCCGTAGGCCCGCGCGATCCCGAAGTCGCAGAGCTTCACCTCGCCCTCGAAGCTGATGAGCACGTTCGACGGGGACACGTCGCGGTGCACGATCCCGAGCGGTCGGCCCCCGTCGTCCTTCGCGCGGTGGGCGAAGCCGAGCGCGGCGAGGACCTCGCGCACCACGAAGAGCGCGAAGTCGACGGGGAGAGGGATCTTGCGCCGCGAGAGCTGCCGCAGGAGCTGGTTGAGGTCGAAGCCCTCGACGTACTCCATCGCGATGAACAGCCGGTCGCCCTCGCGCCCGAGATCGGTCACCTGGGCGATGTTGGCGTGCCGCAGCTCGGCCACCAGCTTCGCCTCGTCGATGAGCATCCGGGCGAAGCGCTCCCGGCGGCTCAGCTCGGCGAGGATCTGCTTGACCACCACCCGGCGCGCCGCTCCGAGCCCGGTCGACTCGAGCGCGAGGTAGATGTCCGCCATGCCGCCTCGACCGATCCGGTCGAAGAGCAGGTAGCGCCCAAATCGCCGCGGCAGTCGGTCCGGCAGGCCCCCCGGAGCCGGCTCCGCGGCCCCGCCGGCCTGCGTCGCCATCGAGGGCCCGGTGTGTCAGCCCGCGGGGCCCCGCGCAAGCCTCACTCGGCCGCGTCCGCCGCGTGCCGGGGCTCGAGCCGGACCTCCGCCCCCTCGCCGCTCAGGACCACGACCGAGCCGCGGGTCAGCGCGCCGGACAGCACCAGGCCCGCGAGCGGCGCCTCCACGAGGCGCGAGACGCAGCGACGCATGGGGCGCGCGCCGAGCTCCGGGTCGAAGCCGCCGGCCGCGATGAGGGCGTCGATCGCCGAGCCGTCCACCTCGAGCCCGACCTGGTGCTCGCGGCGCATCACCGCCCCGACCTCCTCGAGGAGACGGCGGGCGATCGAGGCGACCTCGGCCGCGCCGAGCGGGGTGAAGCACAGCGGCTCGTCGATCCGGTTCCAGAGCTCGGGCGGGAGCGCGCGGCGCGCCGCCATCAGCGCCTTGTGCCGGTTGTCCGGGGCCTCGGCGTCACCCGCCGCGCCGAAGCCGACCCGCCGGTTCACCGCCTGGGCGGCCTGCGCGCCGAGGTTCGAGGTCATCACGATGACCGTGTTCGTGAAGTCGACGGTCCGCCCGCGGCCGTCGGTGAGCCGGCCCTCGTCGAGGAGCGGCAGGAGCGCGAGGAGGACCTCCGGGTGGGCCTTCTCGATCTCGTCGAGGAGGATGAGCTGGTAGGGCCGGCGGCGGACCGCCTCGGTGAGCTGGCCGCCGTCCTCGTGTCCGACGTAGCCGGGGGGCGCGCCGAGGAGCCGCGCGACCGCGTGAGGCTCGCTGAACTCGCTCATGTCGAAGCGGGTGACCCCCGACGTCGGGAAGAGCAGATCCGCGATCGCCTTGGCGGTCTCCGTCTTGCCGACGCCGGTCGGCCCGAGCAGCAGGAAGGTCCCGAGCGGCCGGCGCCCGCGGAAGCCCGCCGCGCCCTTGCGGAGCGCGTCCGCGATGCGCCCGAGCGCCTCGCGCTGCCCCACCACCCGCTCGCGCAGGTGCGACTCGAGCCGGAGCAGCCGCTCCGCGTCGCGCATCAGCAGCCGGTCCACCGGGATCGCGGCCTGCTCGGCCACCACCCGCGCGACCGACGTGATGTCGACCACGTTGCCGCCGCGGCGCCGCACCCGGGCCGCCGCCAGATCGAGCACGGCGATCGCCTTGTCGGGGAGGAACCCCTCGGGCACGTAGCGGACGCTCAGCTCGACCGACGCCTTGAGCGCGGCCGGGTCGTAGGCGACCGCGTGGTGGATCTCGTACTTCGGCGCGACCCCACGCAGGATCTCGAGCGCGTCCGACGGGCTGGGCTCGCCGACCTCGATGCGCGAGAAGCGCCGCGCGAGGGCCGCGTCCCGCTCGAAGTGGCGGCGGTACTCCGCCTCGGTCGTCGCCCCGATGCACGGCAGCTCGCCGCGCGCGAGGCCGCTCTTGAGCTCGTTGGCGAGATCGTCCGGCCCGTCGCCGCCGACGATCGCGTGGATCTCGTCGAGGAAGAGCAGGATCTTGCCGTCCGCGCGCGCGATCTCCTCGCGGAGCGCCTTGAGCTTCTCCGCGAGCGCGCCGCGCACCCCCGTGCCGCTGACGAGCGAGCCCGCGCTCACCTCGATGAGCACGCGATCGGCGAGGCGGCCGCAGGACTCCTTGCCGTTCACCAGGCGCAGGGCCAGGCCCTCGACGATCGCGGTCTTGCCGACGCCAGGCGGCCCGACGAGGACAGGGTTGTTCGCGCGGCGGCGCGCGAGGACGTCGAGGAGCCGGTCGAGCTCGTGCTCGCGCCCGACCACCGGGTCGATGTGCCCCGCGGCGGCGGCCGCCGTCAGGTTGCGCCCGATGCGCGCGAGCAGGGGGAACTTGGCCGGGTCGAGCTCGAACGGCCCGCGCTCCACGGGGGGCTTGGGGGCGCTGCGCCGGGCCGCGCTCGGGCGCTTCTTCGGCGGAGACGCGATCGGCTCGCGGTCCGGCACGCGCCGGTTCTTCGGCGGCTCGGCCGGCGGCCGACGGGTGGGCGTCTTGGCCTTGGCGCGCGGCACGGGCGGCACCGTCGGGGCGGACCGGCTCGCGCGGCGGGTCGAGGACCGGCTGAGCGCAGGATCGGCGCCGAGCATCCCCTGCACCTCGAGCCGCAGCCGGCTCGGATCGGAGCCCGCGCGCTCGAGGCAGCGGTAGCCGGCCGAGCGCCCCTCGCGGACGATCGCGGCGAGCAGGTGGGCGGGCCGCGGCGCGTGGCCGAGCCCCTTGGCGAGGCGGGTCGCGCGCTCGGACGCGATCTCCATCGCGCTCGTCGGCTCCTCGCCGCCGTCCTGGATGGCGCGGAGCAGCGCGACCTCGCCGACCCCGGCGCGGCTCAGGAGCTGCGAGGTCTCGCGATCGTGCTGGAGCATCACGAGGAGGGCGTGGGCGGTCGTCGGCTTCTGCTGGCGGCGTCGCGCGCTGCGCCGGGCCTGGGCCATCAGGCCGCTCAAGGTCGTGCTCGTACTGGACATCGGGGCTCCTCCCGTCCGCGATACCGGCCCCGATCCAAGACGGCCAAGTTTTCGACAGGCAGACCGCCCCCAGGGACGGGGGACGGTCCGAGCTCCTCGAGCTCTTGTCGGCCCCAGAAGCTCGAAAAGTTCGGACCATCCCCTCCTCCGCGGAGTCATCATCGAGGCATGCGCCGCGTCTGCCTCGCCTCCGCCCTGCTCCTCGCCGCCTGTGACGGGGGCTCCGAGCCCGACGCGGGGATGCCGGACGCGGGCGGCGTGGACGCAGGCTCGATCGGCGAGACGGTCGATCCGTCGACCCTCGGGCTCGCGCCCGACCCGGCGGGCGAGTGGCTCGCGGGCGACCTCCACGTCCACGCGACCGACGCGAGCAACGACACCGGCGGCGACTCGTTCCCCGAGGACATCAAGCGGGTGGCGATGGAGCGCGGCCTCTACTTCGTGGTCCTGACCGATCACAGCAACAGCACGGGCAGCGATCCGTCCACCCAGGACGAGGACCCGGCGCTCTTCAACATGGGGCCGGAGTTCCCCTACTGGGACGAGGCCGCGCGGCTCAGCGAGCCCGGCGTGTTCCTGATGATCGACGGCAACGAGCTGAGCCCCATCGCGGCTGGCGACCCGCCGACCACCCCGACCGGCCACGTCGGCTGCGTGCCCGCGGACCTCGCGACCTTCGACCGCGCGAGCGCGATCGTCGACCGTCCGCGCGGCACCCAGACCGGCGCGCAGACGCTGCAGCAGGCGCGCGATCTGGGCTGCTTCGCGATCCTCAACCACCCCTGGGGCGCGGTCTGGACGTCGTTCGACTGGACGTCGTTCGACTACGACGCGATGGAGATCTGGAACGGCACGGCGGGCTTCGACGAGGCGGACGCGAGCGGGCTCGACGCGTGGCGCTGCGATCTCCTGGCGGGCCGCGCGGTCACCGCGGTCGGCGCGAGCGACAACCACCGGGTGAACGAGCCGGGCCCCGGGGACGTGCTCGACCCCGCGCTCGGGTTCCCGCGGACCTACGTCTTCGCGGCCGACCGCACCTGGCCCGCGATCGTCGAGGGCCTGCGCGCCGGCCGGACCGCGATCGGCGAGGGCGGGACGGAGCTGTTCCTCGACACCTACGCGGCCGACGGTTCGCGCGCCCTCGCGGGGGTCCGGCACGTGCGGCTGCGCGGCCGGGTGAGCGACGACGTCCGGCCCTCGCGCCTCACCCTGACGCGCGCGAGCGCCTGCGCGGACCGCCGCGCCGAGGACGGCTCACCGCCCGCGATCACCGACGAGGTGCTGCTCGAGCGCACCCTCGAGACCGGGGCGAGCTTCGACCTCGCGATCCCGGTCGAGGGCGCGCCAGGGGTCTACACCGCGCGGATCGAGGGCTCGCGCGGCCACTACGGCGCGCTGTCGAACGCGGCGCTCCTCGAGTAAGGGCTCGGCCAGCGGTTCGGGCGCGGCTGAATATCCCGCGCTCGCACGCGTCGACGAGGCCACCCCCCTTTTGGTAGCCTGCCGCCCGCAGCGAGGAGAAGCGATGACGCCCAGGAAGAATCTGAGCAGGCTCTCGACGTGGCTCACGGTGGCCGCGGCGGGCGTGCTGGCCCTGACGGTCCTCTGGCCGCAGCTCTCGGCCGAGGCCCAGCGCGGCCGCGGCGGGCTCCGCTGCCAGGTTCACCTCACGCAAGCGCGGGTCCCCGGCGACCTGAGCGAGCGAGGGCTCATCACCTTCGCCCGCCGCCACCGCGCCGCGCGGATGCGCGAGTCCGACGACGCCAACCTCAACGACCGCCAGTGGCGCGCCAACGCGATCTTCGCGTTCAACCGCCCGCCCGGCGACCTCGAGTTCCACGCGCTCTTCTACGACATCACCGACGGCCCCCGGACCTTCATCCGCGAGATGAGCGTGTTCGTCTCGGACCGCTCGCAGCGCACGGTGCTCCACCGCATCAACCTGCCGCGCCCGACCTTCCGCCCGAACCGCCGCATCGAGATGGTGGTCACGGTGAACCGTCAGGAGGTGGGCTCGACCCGCTTCATCATCGACGGCGAGGAGATCCGCCACAGCGGCCAGGTCGACTTCAGCGACGAGCAGGCCGCCGGCCGCGACTGACCCGCGCCCCCGCGCAGACCGAAGAGCCGAGGCTCGATCCCAACGGATCGACCTCGGCTCTTGTCGTTGGGGGCGCCGAACGCCGCGGGCCCGGCTATCGACTGAGCGTCGATTTCGACGGGGTGTTGAGACTGGCTATCAACTCGGCGTCGATCTCGACGGCGTGGTGAGACCCGCCATCAACTCAGCGTCGCCACGGACGAACCGCCGACGCCCGGGACACGAGGACGTCCAGGTGTGGGTGCAGATGCACGAGGACGTCTCACGTGCACGAGGACGTCTCACGTGCGCGAGGACGGCTCGCCTGCGTGGCTCAGTGGTCGACCGCGGCCGCGGTCTGGGTGGTGCGGTGGAGGCGGCCGCAGACCTCGCGCGTGACGTTGAAGAGGAGCTTCATGGTCAGCTCGGGGTCCTCGATGCTCATCCGGGCGAACGCCTCCTGGGTGAGCACCAGCGCGTGGCCGTCGGTCTGGGCGGTCACGGTGACGGAGTGCGGGACGCCCTCGAAGAAGCCGCGCTCGCCGACCACGACGCCGGGCTTCACCGTCGTCAGCCGCAGCGGCCGGCCCTCGCAGGCGTTCCAGGTGGTGACCGAGAGGCAGCCCTCGAGCGGGATCCAGAGGGTCCGCGACAGCTCGCCCTGGACTACGATCTGCTCCCCCGCCTCGAACGTCGCCTCCTCGAGGTAGGTCAGGAGCGTCTCGCGCTCGCGCTCGCCGAGGTCGCGCGCGACGTGCATCTCTTCGACCGTGACCCGCGGGGGCTCGGCCCGGAGCGCGCCGTGGTCGGCGAGCACGCGGTCCTCGGCCCACTCGAGCGCGTGGTCGGTGTCGATGAAGAAGTGGTCCTCGCCGAGGCTCTCCACGTCGCCCATGTCGCCGAGGAAGCCCCAGAGCGGGTGGCCCGAGGCGACGTGGCTCACCGCGATGTCCTTACCGCGCTCGCGCAGCCGGCCGGGCAGCTCGGCGAGGGTGCGCGCGCCGGTGCCGTCGATGACCGTCACGTGGTGCGCGTCGAGGATGAAGTAGTCGACCGTCGCGCTCAGCCGCTCGACCGTGTCGACGAGGGTCTGGGTCGAGCCGAAGAAGAGCGCGCCGTCGAGCTCGAGCACCGCGACCCGATCGCCGTGCGCCTGGAGCACCGCCACCTCGTCGGGCTCGCGCTCGCGGAACGAGCGCCGCTCGTGCCCGCTCTGCACGCGGCGCACGATCCGACGGCCCATCCGCCCGACGAACAGGAGCGCCGCGATCACGAGGCCGATCGCGACCGCCACCATCAGGTCGACCGCGACGGTCAGCACGGTCACCAGCGCGATCACCGCGAGGTTCGTCCACAGCTCGCGGCGCGAGCGAGCGCGGCGCGCGAGGGTGATCGCGAGCCGGCGCGTCCAGCCGTCGAGCATCCCCACCGCGGTCACGATCAGGATCGCGGCGAGCACCGAGAGCGGCACGCCGCCCGCGAGCGGCGCGGCGACGAGGAGCACCACGAGGAGCACCAGGCTGTGGCTCATCCCCGCGCGGCGGGTCCGGCCGCCCGCCTTGACGTTGACCATCGTGGCCACCGTCGTGCCGGCGCCCGAGAGGCCGCCGAACAGCGCGGAGACCATGTTGCCGATGCCCTGGCCGATGAGCTCGCGGCGGCTGTCGTGCCGGGTGCCCGTCGCGACGTCCGCGACCACCGAGGTGAGGAGGGAGTCGATCGCGCCGAGCGCGCCGAGCGCGAGGGCCGGGCCGATGACCCGGGGGATCGCGGCCCAGACCGCCTCGTTCGTCCCGAGCGCGAAGAAGTGCATCGCGTAGTCGGGCGTCGGGATCGCGCTCGGCACCGCGCCGACCACCGCGCCGCCGTCGTAGCCCGCCGCGCCGAGGGCGTAGTACGCGGCCGTGCCCGCCCCGAGGCCGACGAGCGGCGAGGGGATCCGGCGTGACAGGCGGCTGGTGATCAAGATGGCGACCGCGGTGATCGCGCCGACCGCGAGGGTCGGGGGCGAGAGCGCGCCGAGGTCGTGGACGAGCGAGGCGCCGCGCGGCAGGCCGAGCAGGAGCGGGAGCTGGCCGAGCAGGATGATCAGCGCGATGCCGTTCATGAACCCGGCGGTGACCGGATACGGCACGTAGCGGACGAGGCGGCCGATCTTGAGCAGGCCCAGGCCCATCTGCACCGCGCCGCCGAGGAGCGCGGCGAGGAAGGTGAGGGTCAGGATCGTCGGGATCTGCGCCTCGACCGGGCCGGGCAGCGGGGGGTCGGCGACGAAGGCCGCGAGGGTCGCGCCGAGGACCACGCTCATCGGGCCGGTCGGGCCGGTGACCTGGGCCGGGGTGCCGCCGAGGGCGGCCGCGAGGAAGCCGCCGACCACCGCCGCCGTCAGGCCGGCGAGCGCGCCGAGCGGCGCGTACTCGGGGCCGAGCGGGGAGAAGACCGCCACGCCGAAGGCGAGCGCCAGCGGCAGCGCGATCACCGCGGCCGTGAACCCACCCGCCAGGTCTCCGCGCCAGGACCCCGCCGCGGGCGGCGCGGAGCGATCGGACGCAGAGCGGTGGGTCTCGGCGGCGGGGGTCGCTGCGGGTGGCGGGCGCAGGCTGACGTCGCGGAGGGCGGCGGCGAGCCCGATGGACGGTCTCTCGCGGGTGCTCACGGGGCAAGGCGAACGGACGGCGCGCGAGGAGCTTGAGCGAGCGTTGGAAATCTCACACCGGGCCGACGACGCAGGAGCATGGGTTGGCGAGGGAGGGCGCTCGGGGTGATGGCCGCGTGGGTGGCCCTCGCCGCGGGCCCGGCGGAGGCCCAGCGCGGGGAGCTGCGGCTGCGGGCGACGGCGGCGGGGGGCATCGTGGCGAGCCGCGACCAGTGGCGGGCGCTGGCCTTCGATCTGCCGGTGGCCGAGGCGGACGTCCGCGTGGGCTGGGCCCCCGAGGGGCCGCTCGCGCTCGAGGCGAGGCTCTCGGGCGGCGCGTTCTTCAGCGAGTCCCTCTCGGTGGGCGGGCTGATGGACCTGACCGTCGGCGGCGAGGTGAGCGGCGACCTCGGGATCGGGCGGGCCTACGTCGCGGCGTTCGTCGGCGCGGGGGTCACCGGCGACCTCGTGCGGCCGGTGCTCCGGGCTTCGCTCGGGCTCGATCTCCGGGCCGCCGACGACCTCGACCTCGGCCCCGTGCTCATGTACGGCCACCTCTTCCAGCTCGACGGGCCCGAGCAATCGGACGACGCGCAGTGGCTGGCGCTCGGGCTGTCGATCGCCGTGACCCCGGTCTCTTCGCCGCCCGCGCCCGATCCGCCTCCCGCGTCGCCCCCGCGGCCGGCCGCGCGGCCCCGCCCTCGGGCCGCGCTCCTCCCGCCGATGCCGCCCTCCGACGACGCGGCGAGAGGTCGGCAACATCGCCGTCCCCGTGCGCGTCGACGGGCGCTGATCACCCAGCACGGAGCTCCTCAGGCGCTACACCGCTCGGTGAAGCGGATACTACTTCCGAGACCTCATCCGGGTCCTGCCCTTCTGGCCCCGCGACCGCTTCCTCGAGCTCTGCCCTAGGGACTGGGCCGCGACCCGCGCCACGATCGATCACGACGAGCTCGCGCGAGAGGTCGGCAACATCGCCGTCCCCGTGCGCGTCGACGGGCGCTGATCACCCAGCACGGAGCTCCTCAGGCGCTACACCGCGCAGTGAAGCGGATACGCCGAGCGCGTCCTCACCCAACCCGGCCGCCTCCATCACCAGGCGGACCTTCTCTTCGGGGGACCGACGGCGACCCGCGCCGCGTTCCTTCCTGTTCGTCATCGGCTCGAGCTTCGCTCGCGCCAGCCACCGCGACAACGTCGCCTGAGCGACCCCGACCTCCTTCGACAGCGAGGTCGCCGACCTGGCGCTCGGGCCGGTCATCTTCTCGATCATCTTCTGCTTGAACTTCGCCGAGTACGGCATGGGCTCTCGCCCCTTCGCGCCCCCTGGATCGTCCGTCAGGTCACGCGGCAACTACCCTGGCACAGGGGGGTCACCGCATCACGAACGCAGCCACGGAGGGCATCAACAGCGTCGTCCAGACCATCAAGCGGACTGCACGCGGCTTCCGCCAATCGCGCACGATGGACGCCCCGGGGCTACCGCGCTGGCGCACAGGTACGATCAAAACTAAGAAAGCTCGGGAGGTCGACAAAGCAGTTCATACCAGCCGGACAGTCGAGATCGCGCTCGCATGGCATATGGCAGTATCCACCCCGTCGATCCGCACTCTGCGCGCATTCTACCCTAACCCCAGTCAGCTCCGGGCAATCATCAACCGATTCACAAACGACACTACAAATACACGGTTCAGCGGTTCCGCCGGCACTTCGTGCTGCTGAAAATCCAGCCCAAAGACCGTCACAGAAACCGCTTTCCCCCAACCGTTCAGGATCGCAGACTGGCCAACTCTGGCCGGCGACTCCCGAGTCTTGAATCAGTACGGAACCATCAGGCCGACCAAGGTGGTGTCCACTATCGTCCTCGCGAACATGGCTGGCGTAGCAGGAGGCCACCAAGAGCGGCATTCCCATCCCAACAACTAGCCTAGGCGCCAAGCTAGCGGCCATCACACCCGGAACAGACCGCCTCAACCTCAACTCGCTCAGACGCAAGCTGATCGCCAGAGAGACCCCTAATCACATCTGTACAGCTCGTGACATCGTGGTCATTCAGACCGCAGACCGAGTCCTCTGCCGACAAGGCTGCACACATACCCCGAACAGCACCAAGACACTCATTTAGGTCTCGGAGCCCCCGAAAGGCATCATCGCGGCAAGCAACTTCCCGAGTCATCAAACAGAACTCCGACTCCGAAAGCACCGCACCAGAACACCCACTCATGACGACCACACAGATAAGGCCGGAGAGCGCGCCCTGGCGAACCCACCTCGAATCG
The DNA here is from genome assembly GCA_030426845.1 of Polyangia bacterium. Classification (GTDB taxonomy): domain Bacteria; phylum Myxococcota_A; class Polyangia; order Polyangiales; family Sandaracinaceae; genus JAUHXR01. The sequence continues at coordinate 39,482 of JAUHXR010000043.1, forward strand.
CTCTCCATGGGCTACTCCGAAGCCAAAACAGCGGCGCACTCCGATACGCCGGCACACATTGTGTACCCCGTAAGCCTGGAGTCTCCGTTGGTTGCTAGGGTCATGACCAGAACGCCGTATCCGCGCTCCATATCAATCTGACTGAGCCTTCCCGGAGCTGATGGCGTGATGTCAGACTCGGAGATCTCAATACTAAAGTCGCCTTGGTAGGCGTCCCCCAGCCCCGGTGACGAAACAAATTCCGTGTAACTCGCAAACTGCGCAGAGCACTCCCAAGCCAATCCATAGGCCGAGGCGACGCAGAGCTGCGCGATGATCGAGGATTCCGTGGCATCATCAAATCCATGCACGACGAGGGAGTCCATAGACCGATGATCCATCCGTGAGTCTTCAATGAGAGGACAGTACAGCAGACGATTCTCTGGGAAGGCCCCTCCACTCCCATTCTCGATTCGACCATCGAGATGAAATTCGGGATCACTGCTCCCAGCAACTTCCCAACCAAAGACCCGGTAGTCCTCCGCGTAGCTGGTTTCATGGAAGCACATCTGGGCATGATGCCGGCGAAACTCTTGCGCGTGTCCTTGGGCAGCCCCCCCAAGGCAAACCCCAACCATGATCCCAACTAGGATCCCGAGACTTTCCGTCGGACGCATACTCACCTATCACAATCGAAAAACAGCTGGGACTGATACTCATCTCGTCCATCAGCGGGAGGTGGAATTGCCATAAACCGCCGACAACTCAGAGCATATGGATACACAAGAATATGCCTATATCGGGCAAAGGCCGTTTCATATGAATCCCACGTCATCGTGACGCGGCAAGTGCGTGTGCCACACTCAACAAGGTCCACCGTGGCACCACGATTGACCACAGCCTGAGAGACCGAGCTACTGAGGGAACGTTCGGCCGGTGCAGCCCACCCGTCGTCCCTAGCTTCACGCTCGAAACTCGAGTTCCTCCGAGCAACCTCGGCCCGCGCGTACTCCGCTTCGCGACCCCTTCCGACCGGTTCTACAGCAGCGGCCTGTGCTCGGGGAACCTCGGCGACATCGGCCCCATCAGGACTACGGGAGACTTGCGCCGCGGCAGGGGGCACTGCATTCGCGTTCGAATCAGAGGGACTACCCCCGCCTTCCACCCTCAGAAGAAGCGGCAGCACTACCGCACCCAAAGCAAGGCCCACAACCCCCATCACATGTCTAGGTCGCATTGCGAGTCATTCGCCCGAGAACCACCACCAGTCTTCTGATTCGGGATACTCATCACACTCATCAGAGCACCTAGACACCTCGTATCCGACAATTCGGGTATCACTGTGCGCGGCCAATGACACACCAACGAACGAGTGCCATTCTTCGTGTCCAGTGGTGTAGGAAACCGGAACGTTGAGGAGATATCTCCCACCTCGAAACTGAGCTTTGCAACCAAGATCGCTCATCAGCGGTCCCGTAGATCCGAAGAACGAGCTCCCTGTCCACACTGGAACATCACACAATGTGAGGAACGTTGAGGGTGACTGCTCGCAATGAGACGCCACCAGCACAGCTTCTTTCTCGGGCTCCGGAAAGTCGACAAAGTCGAGGGCGGTGAGGAGCACCTGGGTATATGGCGCCTCTTCCGCCCTGGAAAGAAGATCGTCGCCGACGATCGGACAGAAGACATCGCGTCGGCGCGCACCCAAACCGCCCGAGGAGTTGTTCAGAGCGAGAGACTGCATGTCGTAGTCTTCCCAACTGTCAGTCTCCACCCAGCATGCACTTACGTGCATCCGACGAAAGATGTCGTTGACTAGTGGCTGAGGCCTCGCCGTCTCGTCTGTACACAAGGCCGGCTGGGCGAGTGCTACCGGGACAGCGAGAACGATGAGAGCGAAAGTGAGGATGGCACCTCGCGTGGTGGCGTATCGGCTCTCTACCACAGCTCATACCTTGTGAAGTGTAGACCGTGATGAATCAACGTAACTGGCTCTACGATCGGATCGTCGTTGACCCACTCTAGACCCCAATCTCGCGCCTGAGGCGGCGAGATTCTTGGAATTCACCTGAAAAGCCCGGCGTTCGTGGGGTTGCGACACCTAACACGGACCGACCCGGGAGCTTTTCAG
>JAUHXR010000413.1 GCA_030426845.1 Polyangia bacterium
TCGCCGCGTCGCCCATCCGCTCGAGCAGCAAGAGCGCGCTCATCGGCTCGCCGGCGCGCCACGCGTGCTCGGCGCGCACCTCGAGCGGCGCGTTGTGCGCGGCCGCGATCTGGAGGCTCGCGGCGTGGAGCTCCTTGCGGTACTCGGCCGGGATCGACGCCTCGATCAGCTCGCGGATGAACGGGTGCGCCACGTGGACCGTGTCCCCGTCGCGCGAGACGAGGCCCTCGGCCACCAGGCCGGGGAGCGCGTCGAGGTCGTCGCCGCGCGCCAGATCGGTGATCCAGTCGAGGGGCACGCGATCCCCGAGGGTCGCGATGACCTGCATCAGCCGTCGCGAGGTGATGTCCAGCCGCTCGAGGCGCGCGAGCACCGCGTCGGAGAGGCGCGGGGGCAGCGTCTCGTCGCCCTCGACCGAGTCGGCGCCCAGGAGCCTGAGCTGCTCGACGTAGAGCGGCAGCAGGAGGCGACCGGCGGGGGCGGTCTCCTTGTCGCGATCGATCGCCGAGCCGCCATCGTAGGCCGCGCCCGACAGCAGCGCGGCCGCCTCGGGGAGCTCGAGGCCGCGGATGAGCATCTTGACCGCCTCGTCCGACGAGATGTCGGCGCGGTGCGGGTGGCTCGCGGTGACGAGGAAGAGCGGCCCCTCGGCCATGCGCTCGACGAGGCGGTTGAGGACCTCGGTGCTGAGGGAGTCGCAGCGCCAGATGTCGTCGACGAAGAGCGCGACGCGGCCGGACGAGGCGCGGCCGGCCGCGACCCGCACCGCGGCGGCGAGCGCGACCGCGACCGCCTCGGCCCGCGAGCCCGGCTCGAGGCCCCCGAGGCCCTGCGGCGAGAGGACCTCCGCGATGCCGGCGCGCGCGATCGGGTCGCCGATCGCCGCCGAGGTCGCGATCTCGCCGAGCCGCGCGTCGTCGACCTCGAGCAGCGCGCGCAGCAGCTGGCGGATCGGGTGGTACGCGACGCGCGCGCCGCTCGGGTGCGGGCCGGCCAGCGCCACGACGTCTCCGTCGCCCAGGAGCCGGGTCGCGGCCTCCGTCATGAGGCGGGACTTGCCCACGCCGGCCTCACCGAGCAGCCGGACCCAGAGCGCCTGCCGGTCGCTGTGGTCACGGAGCTGCACGATCCGCTCGAGCTCCGCCTCGCGACCCACGAGGGGCAGCTCCATCGAGGGCACGAGGCTCGTGCGCCCCGAGGGCGGCGGCGCGCGGAGGCTGGGCGGCAGGGCGAGCTTCTCGCTGAGGCGCGCGCCGCAGCCGCCGCAGAACTTCTGGCTCGACGGGTTGCGCGTCCCGCAGTGCGGGCAGGTCACGAGGTTGGCGGCGCGCTCGTCCTCGAGCCGCTGCTCCACCCGGTGGAGCGCCTCGTACATCTCGTCGGCGGACTGGAAGCGCTCGTCGGCCTTCTTTCGCAGCGACTTGAGCGCGATCTCGGCGAGGTCATCGGGGATCGCGCGCTGCGGCGCGACCTCGCGCGGGTCCGGCACCGGGTCGTGGATGTGCTTGAAGACGACCTTGGTCGGCGTGTCGTCCTCGAACGGCAGCCGGTCGGTGAGCATCTCGAAGAGCACCACGCCGCAGCTGTAGAGGTCGCCGCGTCCGTCGACCGGCTCGCCCTTGCCCTGCTCGGGCGACATGTAGTCGGGCGTGCCGCAGACGAGTCCGGGGGTGGTGATGGAGGTCCCCCCCGGGCCGACGATGTGAGCGAGGCCGAAGTCGACGACCTTCACCTGCTCGTCGCCGCGCCGGACCTTGCGCAGGATGATGTTCTCCGGCTTCAGGTCGCGGTGGACCACGCCGAGCGCGTGCGCCTCGCCGAGCGCGCTCAGCACCGCGCGCAGGACCTTGATGATCCGCGGGAACGGCAGGGGGCCCTCGTCGGCGAGGATGTGGGCCATGTCCTTGCCGTCGAGGTGCTCCATCACGAGGTAGAGGATCCCGTCCTCGGTCCGGCCGAAGTCGATGATCGAGACGCTCGCGGGGTGGTTGAGGCGCGAGGCCGCGCGGGCCTCGTTATAGAAGCGCGCGACGGTCTGGTCGTCGCCGAGCAGGTGCGGATGGATGACCTTCACCGCGACCGTGCGCCCGAGCATCGCCTGCTCGGCGCGGTACACGCGGCCCATACCCCCGACGCCGATCAGCTCCTGGAGCAGGTAGGCGCCGCCGACCGTCCGCCCGACCAGGGGGTCGGGCTTGAGGTTCTCGAGGCTCGCCCCGCAGTGCATGCAGAAGCGGGAGTCCCCGTCATTCGGCGTTCCACACTGCGGACACAGGTGCACGCGCGGTAGTCTACTGCATGCGCGCCGATCCCCGAACAACTGCCGCGACGGTCCCGGTCGCCCCCTCCGGGGCGGGCCGGGCGGACGCGGTCCGGGTGGGGATCCTCGGTGTGAACGCCTGGCTGGTCGCCCTGGTCATCCCGGCGGCCCGGCTCGCGCTCGGGTCCCCCCTGGAGATCGCCCTGGGCCTGGCCCCGCCGGTCGCCCTCGGGCTCGGCCTCGCGTGGATGGAGCGGCGCCCCGGCGCGGCCCGGTGGGCGCTCCTCGGGGGATTCGCCCCGAGCCTGTGCCTGGCGATCGCAGCCCGGCCCGCCCTGGCCGAGGGCGAGGCCTACGCGCCCGTCACCGCCGCGCTCGCGGCCGTCTCCCTCCTCGCGTTCCTCGCCGCCGCCGCCCACGCGGTCGGTCGGGGCGGCCCCCCGCGGGAGGCGACGGTCCACCCGCTGCGCTCCAAGGACCCCGTGTCCGAGCCCGTCGGGCGACGGTGGACGCGCCGGACACTCCTCGCGATCACCGGCGTCGGGGCCCTCGCCATCGGGGTGGTGGCGCCCGTCTGGGGAGGCGCGGCCGGGCGGACGGAGGCCTGGGGGGACGCCGCCTCCGAGGGGATCGCGCTGACGTCGGTGATCGGGTGCCTGGTCGCCGCGGTCGCGCTGGGCGCGGTCGTCGGGCCGGGGCTGCGCGCCGAGCGGGCCGGGGCCGAGCGGGCGAGCCAGGATCGCCGCCGCCTGGTCGGGAGCCTGGTCGGCGCGGCCCTGCTCGGCGGGCTCTGGCTGCTCCTCACCCTCCTCGACGCCGACGCGTAGCGCGGACGCCCGGGCTGAGACCGAGGCCCCCGCCCCTACCGAGGCGAGAAGAGGTACCGGGCGCGGACCGCTCCCTCGGGGCCAGCCCCGAGCTCGACGCGGGAGAGGACGCCCCGCAGGCACCCGATGAGGCGCGGCCGGGCGATTCCGGCGCCGACCATCGTGATCTGGGTGGGGCGCCCGGACGCGTCGATCGCGAGCTCGAGCGTGACGTGGCCGTCGAACACCGGGCCGTCGGCGAGCGCCCGGCGGTAGCAGCCGGCGGCGGACGGAAGGCGACGCTCGAGGACGCCGCGCACGGCGTCGAGCGAGGCGTCGTCCGAGCGCCCGCCCCACACGCCCTGGACCTCGGCGAGCCGCGCGATCGGGGCGCCGGAGGCCTCGTCCGGGGCGACGGGCGGGGCCTGAGGCGCGAGGGAGAACAGCCCGGGTCCTTCGCGCCCCGCCGCGTCCCGCGCGCGCACCTCGAAGACCTCGGCCCCGTCGAGCGCGCGGAGCAGCTCGACCCGCCGCCTCTCGGCCCCGGCCGCCACCTCGGCGGCCACCTCGCCGTCGACGAGGACGACGTAGCCGACCGCGGGATCTTCCGCGGCGGGCCACGCGAGCTCGATCGGCCGGTCTCCGGAGTCGCCGGGGGCGCCCACCGTGACGTTGAGGCGCGCGTGCGCCGCGAAGCCGGGCGGCTCCTCGGGCGGCGCCTCGATCGGCGCCTCGATCGGCGGAGCGCGCGCGACGAGGGGAACCGAGGCGTTGCCGAACGCGTCGACCGCGACCACCCGCACCTCGACCTCCCCGGGCGAGACGCCGTCGACGAGCTGCTCGCGCGCCGGAGCCAGGGAGCGCACCACTCCGTCGACCGTGACGCGGTAGCGCGCCTCCTCGTTCGCCTCGGGCCAGCGCACCGCGAGGCGCCCCGGGCGGACGCGCTCGAGCGTGAGCGAGGCGCCGGCCGGCCAGCGCGGCGACTCCCGATCGGCGCACCCGAGGAGCAGCAACCCCACGAGGCCGACCGCCCGCGCGCCCCCTCCCCACGACCCACCCTGACGGGACCCCTCGATGCCACGAGGATACGCCCACCCGGGGGCGACGCATCGGCCGATCGTCGCCCGACAACCTGATAGACTCCCGGCGTGCGCGGAGGCTCGCGAGCCGGCGGAGGTGCGGCATCACCCAGGGGCGTCCACGTCCTCGCGTGGCTGCGCGATCAGGGCCAGCTCACGCCGGCGCAGTACGAGGCCGCGCTCCACCAGGCGCAGCGCAGCGGTGACCGCGCCGAGGAGGCGGTCCTCGACACCGGCGCGATGAACGAGGCGCAGCTCCTCAAGGTGCTCGCGACGCGCTACCAGACGCGCTTCGTGAGCACCGAGAAGCTGGCCAAGTCGCAGATCAACCGCGCGGTCCTCCAGCTCATCCCGCGCAAGCTCGCCGAGCGGCTCCAGGCCTTCCCGGTGGTGTTCGACCAGCGCCAGAGCGTGCTGTCCGTGGTCGTCGCCGCGCCCGGCGAGGAGGACGTCGAGAAGCAGATCCAGGTCGTGAGCGGCGTGCGCGTCGTGCGCTCCTACGTGGCGCGGCCGCGCGCGATCGAGGCCGCGATCGACAAGTTCTACGGCGGCAACCCGAACGCCTTCGTCCACGTCCACCGCCGCGACGTGCCGCGCTTCGCGCCGGTCTCCCCGCTCGAGGCGCGCCAGGGACGCGTCGCGGGCGAGCCCGACGACTTCGCCGATCCGTTCTCGGGCCTCGTGCCGGGTGACGAGCCGCCCTCGAACCCGGGCTACGGGGTGACCGCGCCGCCGCCGCCGGACACCCTCGGCCAGGCCCCGCCCGCGGCCGCGCCGCGCCCGCCCCCGCCTCCCCCGCCGCCGCGCCCGGTGGCCCTCGACGGCATCATCCCCGAGAAGGTCGACCTCGCGGTCGGCGGCGGCGACGGCGTCTCGCGCGAGGCCTACCTCGAGACGCTCAACGTCTTCGCCTCGCTCCTCGAGCGCGAGCGCGAGTCGCTCCGCGGGCACAGCGGAACGGTGGTCCGCCTCTGCCAAATGGTCGCCGATCGCGCCGAGATGTCGGCCGACGCGCGCCACGCGCTGCTGGTCGCGGCCTACCTGCACGACATCGGCAAGTCGACGCCGACCTACCACCTCACGTCGCTCAACGTCGCGCGGTACGAGGGTCACCGGACGCACGCGCAGAAGACGCGCCTGACGCCGATCAAGCTCTTCGAGTCGGCGGGCCTGCCGGACGAGTCCAAGCGCATCCTCGCGCACATGTACGAGCGGTGGGATGGCCAGGGCTTCCCCGATCGCCTCGCCGGCAAGGACATCGCCTACGGCGCGCGGGTGCTCGCGATGGTCGAGACCTACGCGGATCTCACCGCGAACGAGCGCAACCCCTACCGCAAGGTCCTCTCCACCGGGCAGGCGCTGTCGGTCATCAAGGACCTCGGCGGTCAGCTCTTCGACCCCACCCTCGCGGACCTGCTCGTGCACCTCGCGACCAAGTCCAAGGGCGACATCGGCTCGCGTCCGCGCGTGCTCCTCGTCGACCCGGACGCCGAGGAGACGACCGTGCTCGAGCTGCGCCTCATCGAGCACGGCTTCGCGGTCGAGATCGCGCGCGACTTCAACGCGGCCTGCGAGAAGCTCGTGAGCCCGCCCGACCTGCTCATCACCGAGGTCGACCTCGGCGGCGGGGCGGAGGGCTTCGGGCTGCTCGAGCGCGTGCAGACGATCGACTCCGCCGAGCGCCCGGCCGCGATCGTGTTCACCGCCAAGAGCGACCGCGACTCGGTCAGCCGCGGCTTCGAGCTCGGCGCGATCGACTACCTGGTCAAGCCCGCGTCCGCGGCGCTCGTCGCAACCAAGGCCGGCCAGGCCCTCGAGTCATCCGTCCGCAAGCGCTCGGACGGCGTGAGCGGCTCGCTCAAGGAGATGTCGCTCCCCGACGTCATCCAGGTGCTCAGCAACGGCCGCCGCGGCGGCCGGCTCCAGCTCGTCGGCCAGGGCCGCCGCGGCGAGATCCACTTCAACGACGGACAGATCTGGGACGCGAAGTTCGGCGACCAGAGCGGGGCCGAGGCGATCTACGCCATGCTCCGGCTCTCCGACGGGAGCTTCGCGCTCGACCCCTCCTTCAAACCGGCCGAGCGCATGATCGAGGTCAGCCCCGAGGGGCTGCTCCTCGAGGGGATGAGGCGGCTCGACGAGGACATCTGATGCGCCCGGCTTCCTGGACCATCGCGATCGCCCTTGTGGCGGGGGGCTGCGGCGGCGCCTCCTTCGACGGCACGACCTACGCGGACGAGGAGGCGTCGTACCGCGTCGGCGCGCTCGGCGACGGCTGGGAGGCGCTCGACGTCGCTCAGAACGACCTCGCCTGGCGGCGGCGCTCCGGCGCCTTCGTGCATGTCAACGCGACGTGTGACCCTTACAGCGACGTCCCGCTCTCGTCGCTCACCAACCACCTGCTCATCGGGTTCACCGAGCGCGAGTGGCGGAGCAGCGAGCTGGTCGACCTCGACGGCCGCGAGGCGCGGCGCTCCCACGTCGTCGCGAGCCTCGACGGGGTGCCCCGCGAGCTGCTGCTCTACGTGATGAAGAAGGACGAGTGCATCTACGACTTCGCGCTGATCGCCCCGCCGGGTGAGGCCTACGAGGAGGCGGAGCCGGACTTCGAGCGCTTCGTCAACGGCTTCCACGCGCCGTCGGGGCCCGAGTGAGCGCGGCGGCGCGGCCGTCGATCCTCGAGCGCGCGCTGCGGCGTCAGGGCGCGCGGATGATCGAGTTCGT
>JAUHXR010000414.1 GCA_030426845.1 Polyangia bacterium
GTGCGCCGTCAGGATCCGTCGCGGCGCGTGCTGATCGTCGAGCGCGAGGTGTTCCCGCGCCACCGCGTGGGCGAGTCGCTGATCGCCGGGATCGGCCCGATCCTCGCGCGCGCCGGGCTCCTCGAGTCGATCGAGGCGATGGCCAGCGTCGAGGGCAACCCCGCCGGGATCGTCCGCAAGGCCGGCGCGGTCTTCTACTGGGGGCCCGAGGAGCGCGACTACTGGACCGCCGACTTCCGCGAGCCCGACACCGGGCGCCCCGCGCCGGGGAGCTACCAGGTCGACCGCGCGCGCTTCGACGCGTACCTCCTCGAGCACGCCAAGCGCCTCGGCGCCGAGCACGTCACGGGCGAGGTCGTCGAGGCCGTCGAGCGTGAGGACAGCGTCGAGCTCGCCTACCGAGCGGGCGGCGAGACCCACCGCGTCACCGCAAGCTACGTGGTCGACGCGAGCGGCCAGGCGCGCTGCCTCTCGCGCCTCCTCGGGGTCGCCCACGAGCGCCTCGACGACATGAACAACTACGCGGTCTACGGCTACTGGCGGCGCTCGGAGCGCCTCGCCCACGGCGCTCCGCTCAAGACCAACGAGGCATGGACCTTCATCAGCACGACCCGCGACGGCTGGTGCTGGCACATCCACATCGGCGAGTCGCTCGTGAGCATCGGCCTGGTCACCAACCGGGACGCGATCCCGAGCGGCGGCGAGGACGCGCTGCGCGCCTTCTACCTCGAGAACGTCCGCGCCTGCGAAGGCGTCGGCGACCTCGTGGCCGGCGCGACCCTCGTGACCAAGCCCGGTGCCCGCGAGCTCAACGTGGTCAAGGACTGGAGCTCGCGGGCCGCGCGCTTCTGCGGCGAGCGCTGGTTCCTCGTCGGCGACGCGGCCGCGTTCGTCGACCCGATCCTCGGCAGCGGCGTGATGCTCGCGATCACCGGCGCGGCGACCTGCGCCAACGCGCTCACCACCCTGTGGGACGAGACCCCGCAGGTCCCTCCCCTCGATCCAGGGCTCCTGCGCGAGAGCTACCAGCAGACCTACCTCGACCTCGTGAGCGGCTACCACCGCCTCGCGCAGGTCTGGTACCGCCAGAACGACCGCCTGCGCTCGTGGTGGTGGGAGGCCCGCCGCGCGGGCCTCGGCGGCGAGGCCTCGACGCGCGCCGCGGACCTGCGCGGCTTCCTGAGCTTCGCGATGGGCCTCGTCCGCGACCCCTTCGCCGGCCGCGCGCGCGACCAGGGCCTCGAGATCGACCCCGTGCGCCCCGACAAGGTCCTTTTCGCGAGGAACCTCTTCCGCGACGCCGAGCTCGTCGAGCAGCGCCTCCACGTCACCCTCGAGCACCTGACCCGGATGGATCACGGCGAGCTCGAGGCGCGCGGCGTCCTCTACGCGCACCTGAGCCGCCGCTGGCGCCAGCTCCTCGACGCGCCCGTCCGCCTGAGCGCGCTCGAGCTGCGCGAGCGCCGCCGCTACTACACCGACCGCACCCTCGACCGCTGGATCCCGGTCCGCTTCGTCGAGTGCATGGAGCCCGGCGCGCGCGACTTCCTCGACCGCATCGTCCTGCCCGGCGACACCCCGCCCGGCGCCCCGCTCGGCGTCCCTCACGCCGACGGAGACCCCCTGCGCGCCTCGCTCGAGCGGGCCCTCGCCGACGTCGCGATCGGCTCGCAGCCCTACCGCGCGCTCCTCGACCGCGTGTTCACCCGCGTCACCGAGCTCGACGTCCGCGGCTGGATCCACGCCGACGGCGCGCCCGATCCGGCCGACGAAGACGAGCTGCTGAAGGAAGCAAGCGAGCTGGCGGGCGTCGGCGCGCTCCGCCTGAGCGTCGATCTCCTCGGCCGCGCCCTCGAGCTCGAGCTCCCGGACGCCCCGTGCGCGATCCAGCTCGTCGCCGTCCCGCCCGGCGCGAGCGCGCCGCCCGCCTACCGCCAGCTCGACGGCTTCGCGCTGAGCTACGTCCGCGGCGAGCCCGCGGGCGAGACGGCCGCGCTGCTCGCGCGCCTCGCCGACGCCGACCCGGGGGCGCTCTCTCGCCTGGCCGACGCGCTCGCGAAGAGCGCGGGTTTGTGCCTCGACCTGACGCCCGACGGCGGCGTAGCCCGGATGCCGCGAGACCCGACGGATCCCGCGCGGGCCGGGAGCGGGTGACTGCGCGCCCACGCTGGAGGCGCTTGGGCGGGCTATCTCTTCGGCCGGGAGCAGAGGATGCGTGGAGAGGTCGAGGAGCGGGCGCCCGAGCCTCCGCTCGGACCGCCCTGATCACGGCCAGTCGAGCTCCGCGGCGAGCTTCTTGCGCGCCGCGTGCAGGCGCGACCAGACGGTGCCCTCCGGGACGCCGAGGATGTCGGCGATCTCGCGGTGCGTGAGGCCCTCCATCGCGAAGAGCGAGAGCACGGTCGCGTGCTCGACGCTCAGCTTCGTGAGGGCCCGCTCGATCTGATGCGGGAGCGCGTGCGCACCGTGAGCGGGCGCGGGCTCCGGCTCGGGGATCGCGGCCGCTCGCCGGAGACGCGCGCGGTGACGCAACGCGACGCGCGTCGCGATCCGGTAGACCCAGGTGAAGAGCTGGCTGTCGCCGCGGAAGCCGTCGAGCCCACGGTGCACCGCGAGGAACACCTCCTGCGTCGCGTCGTCCGCGTCGCCGGGAACGCCGAGGAGGCGGCGGCAGTGCGCCCACACCGCCGGGTAGAGCTCGTCGTAGAGGCGACGGAACTCGGCGTCTCGGTCCAGCGGGAGCGTCACGCCGTCCACCCTCACGAGAGGCCCTGACAGCCCGTTGAAGAACCTCCCCGCGCGCCTCACGGCCGGGAGCCCGCGCCTGCACGGCGCAGCGCTCCTCGAGAATCCTCCGGGATTCCCTCGTCCCGCTGCGCCACGCAGGCGCGCCCTCGCAACCGCGATCCATCACGGTCGGTTCTTCAACGGGCTGCTGAGGGTCGTCGAGCTCCGCGAGCTCCGCGCGGAGCTGCGTCTGGAGCCCCCGCTGGTGCACCGCGAACCCGAGGAGGAAGACGCCCGCGCCTCCGAGGACGCCCGCGATCCCGAGCGCCCCGGCGAGCCCCTGCCAGGCCGCCGCGCCCAGCAGAATCGTCCCGCCGATCAGCGGCCGCCTCACCCCACCCTCCGCCCGGGCTCGGAGCTACGCCCGCAGCGCCCCGAAGAGCTCCCCCGGACGCGCGCCGAGCGCGCGGAGCGCCGCGTCTCTCGCGCGCGCCTGCCAGGCGATCCAGCCGACCAGCCCGGCCCCCAGGAGGACCGCGCCGAGCGCCTGACCGAACGGCAGCACCGCGAACGATGCCCCCGCGAGCGCGAGCCCGACGAGCGCCACTCGCGCGACGAGCCAGGCGGTCCGCCGCCGCGCCCGGCCCAGCAGCCGATCGACGGGGAGCGGTGGAGGCGGAGGCGGCGAGACCGGGAGCGCCCCGATGAGCGCCCGCATCCGCAAGCACGCCTCGCACCCCTCGACGTGCCGCGCGAGCGCCTCGCGGGCCGCCGGATCGAGCTGGCCGCGGGCGTCCATCTCGAGGGCGATCTGAAACTCGTCACACGTGGTCATGCCCGCTTAGTGCGGCTACGTCGGGGTCCCTTCAGATCTTTCTTCACGCGGGCGCGCCCCGACGTGCCGACGCTGAGCCGCGACGCTGGGCCGCGAACCCTGGAGACATCTCGTCGGCAGCCGATCGGCCCTCGGTCCGGCAGCTGAGGCAGCGAGCGGCCGACGCGGCGAGCGCCTCGGCGGGCGGGTCTCTCCGCGAGGAGCCGAGGAGCCTGGACGATCCACGCGCGTGTGCTGCGCGCGATGGCGCCCCGCCCGTCGGCCCGTCGGCTACGGTGGGCGAATGCCCCAGGCGATCCCGCTGCCCGACGCGCACCTCCCGCACCCGTCGGACTACCGGGCGACAGAGTGGTTCGGCCGCTACCGCCTGTGGTTCGACCAGGTCAGCCCGCGGATCGACGACTGCGCCGCGTGGGTCGCCGCGCGCCCCCGGAGCGAGGCCGACCTCGAGGCCGCCGTCGACCTGCTGCCGTCGCACCAGAGCTGGCCGCTGCGCATCGAGCGGGACGGGGAGCGGACGTGGCTCGTCCTCGAGATGCTGAGCGACGTCTGCTACCTCGACATGCGCAACCTCCGCTGGGCGCTCGAGTGGCTCGCGGAGCACCTCGAGGACGCGCACTTCTTCGTCTACTCCTCGGGCGACGCGCTCGACGCGTGGATCGACGAGTACCGCCTCCAGTCCACGAAGCTCGTCGCGACGCGCCACCGACGCGCGAGCGCGTACATGCGCTTCGAGCGCCTCGCCTTCTACCGAGACGAGCGCGCCCACCGCGACGCCGTGTTCCAGGCGTTCGTCGATCGCGTGCAGGAGCTCGCCGAGGCGGACCAGGCGGGATCGCCGAGGGCGCCCCGTCAGCCGGGCAGCGCGTAGTCGATCGTGTAGCGGTGCTCGCCGTCGACGATCGCGATCCCCATCGTCCCGGTGATCCCGGCGAGCTCGCCCGCGCCCGAGCCGGGGAGGATCGTCAGCGTGAACACCTCCGGCGCCGCGTAGTGCAGCACCGCGAAGCTCCCCGTCCTACCGTCGACGGATCCCTCGATCCGCTCGATCGCGACGTAGGCCGCGTGCGGCTCCTCCGCCGTCCCGGCGCCGAGCATCTCGACCACCGAGCGCGCCGTGAGCGCTCCCTCGAAGCGCTTGTCCCCGCGCGCGCGAAAGACCCTGAGGTCGGCCGAGTCGACGCAGAGCGGCTCGCGCGTCAGCTCGATCGAGAACGTCCCGTGGCTCTTCATGCGCTCGAGCCTGCCGACGACCGGCCGCTCGCGCTTGTAGAAACGCGACGCAGCGCGGAGCGCTCACCCCGCGTCGTCGCGCCCGAAGCTCGGCGCCCCGTAACGCGCGCGGTACCAGTCCGACTCGTCGTAGTTGCGCTTCGAGGTGTCCACGACGTGGCTCGGATCGAGCGCGCGCCGGAGCAGCTCGAGGGTGCGCCGGTCGAGCGCGTTCACCACGACGAAGCCTGCGCGCAGCAGCGCGGCGGTCGCGACCCCCGGGCCCACCTGGAACCGTCGCTCCTCCACGAGCCGGCAGCCGTCCGACACGACCTGCGTCCCGCAAGCCGCGCTCATGTTCTGGAGGATCGCCAGATCGATCCGCGCCTCCTCGGCCCGCCGCAGCATCTCGCGCGCGCCCTCGAGGAAGCCCTCGGTCCAGTCCTCGCCGCCGTCCGTCCGCACGCGCGCGCGCCCGTCGAGCACGTCGAAGCCGTTGCCCCCGTGCAGATCGGGCAGCGCACGCGGCGTCCCGAACGCGAAGTCCTCCGGGCAGAACTCCACCGCCTTCACGTTGGCCAGCGCCCGGATCGCCAGCGCGTCGGGACAGGCCCCGTACGGCGTCCCATCCACCCCGCACGGCACCCCCGCGAGGCACGCGCTGAACAGCACCCGCATGGGCGCCTCCTCCGTGTACCGAGGAAGCGCCGCGACCCGCTCCGGCGTGAGATACGGCATGCCGACCGACGTAGGTCCGAGACCCGCGCGTGAACAGCGCGCCGACCCTCTCGAACGACCACGTGAGGCCCCGCGGACGCATCGCGGACCCGGACCTCTGGCTCGACCTTGCGTCGACAGACCAGGTCACCCAGGGGCGGCCCGGCCCAGAGCTCCCGGCCGCCCGCCGTCGATCACGTTGGCCGAGACCCGCGCCCAGCGGCCGCGGGTTCGCCGGATCGACTCCGCAGGATAGAGTGCGACGGTGGCGGAGAGGATCACGGTCGAGGAGCTCGAGGCGGCGATGGCCGAGGCGGTCGACGCCGAAGGCAACGACCTCAGGCTCGCCGAGGCCACCGCACGCATGACGCCCGCGCAGCGTCGCCAGTCCGACGCGAACATTCGCCGCTGGGCCGAGGCCTTCCAGGCGGGCCGTCGCGAGCGCACGGACCGCGAGCCCGTCGCCGGCTAGGGCGCGTACAGGTCGTCCGCGACGCAGATCGGCGCGGTCGTGCAGCCCGGCAGCCCGCCCGCCGGCTCGACGGCCACCCGCACCGCGCGGCAGCTTGCGCCAGGCGCGCACTCGTCGTCGGCCACGCAAGAGACGTACGCCATGCAGACCGCGCGAACGACGGTGGGGGTCGACGGGCATGGCGTCACGTAGGCGCACCCGGGCTCGGCGTCGCAGCTCTCGGCGTCGGTGAGAGTCGGGCAGCGCGGGCCCGCCTCCGCGTCGCGCGACCCGGAGTCCGGATCCAGCGCGGCGTCCGGGGCGTGGGTGCCGGAGCCGCAGCCCAGCGCCAGGAGTCCGCAGGCCGCGGTGAGGGACGCGAGCTGCCACTGTGTCAGGGCTCCCGGTTCGCGACGGCGTCCCTCGGCGGAGCGACGCAGGGCAGCGACGGTCCGAACTCGGTCGAGCTCCTCTGCGGTGACGCCCATCGGTCGAGCCAGGGTACGCGGTCGCGACCGCGAGCCGCGCGAGCGAGCGTCTTCCACACGCCGGCGCAGCCGGGGCCTCCGTACACGTGCTCGTGCACGTCCTCGTAAACGTCGTAAACGTGGACGTCCCCGTACGTCCCCGTACCCGTTCAACACACCGCGGCTGCCCCACTCTCCGCCGGCCCTGCGGTTCCGCTGACCGCAGCCGCCCGCGTGGCCGAAACGGACCTGAGCGGCCGATCGCGTCGAGAGAACGAGGACGAACACGGGTACGTGCACGTCCACGGGTACGAGGACGTGCACGGCACGACGACCTGCACGGCACGACGACCTGCACGGCACGACGACCTACACGGCACGACGACCTGCACGGCACGACGACCTGCACGGCACGACGACCTGCACGGCACGACGACCTGCACGGCACGACGACCTGCAC
>JAUHXR010000415.1 GCA_030426845.1 Polyangia bacterium
CCAGCCGGCTCCTGCGAGGGCCGGCGTCCTGGCTCGGCGACCTCGTCATACCGATTCGCGTCGAGGGCGAGGGTGCGCCGCGGCTGCGAGCCGACGTCCTCGCGGCCCTCGACCGGGCGATCGCGACGACCCGCTTCGGGCGCGGCGTACAGCGCGCGATCGACCGGGTCCTCGAGGAGCTGTTCCGCCGCCCCCCGCCGCCCGCGCCGGCCGCGCCGCACCACGAGGCGAGCGACGTGACCCCGACCGACGCGCTGATCGACCGGGTCGCCGAGGGCGCCGAGGACGCCGACCGCGCGCTGAGCGCCCTCCTCGAGCGAGAGCTGTCGCCGCGGGAGCTCGCGGACCGCCTGCTCCGTCGGGCCCGCGCGTAGGCGCCCCTTCGGCCGTCCACGCGGACGCGCCTTGCCTGGGCCTACTCCCGGACGTGCTCGTGGTCGCGCAGGTGGTCCTGGCAGTAGGCGTGCCTGCCCGCGCACTGGCTGCAGTAGCGGAAGCTCATCTGCGGGTCGTCGCGGTCGGTGATCCCGCACGCGCTGCACCGGTGGGTCACGGCGCTCGCCTTCGCGCGGACCTCCTTGGTCTTGGCCGCGCGGCGCCCGACGCCGCGGAGCCGCAGCAGGATGTCGGACGTGAAGAACACGAAGAAGTTGGCCACCGCGGCCAGCGACACCAGCACCGGCGTCGGGTCGAGGCTGACGACGCTGAGGAAGACGGCCATCAGGAACCCGAGGCCGAGGAACAGCCAGGTCAGCCGCGCCAGCCACTTGATCTTCACCGGGAGGATCAACATCAAGAGGATCTCGTACTCGGGGTTCAGGTAGGCGAAGGCCTGAAACACCATGAGGTTGATCGAGACCAGCCCCACCCCGCCGAGGTCCTCCGTGAACAGGCTGAACGCGACCACCAGCGGGATGAACCACCCGAGGAGGATGAACAGGTTGTAACGGAAGTTGCCCCAGTAGGCGTCGAGCGCGCGGCCGAAGCTGAAGAGGATCAGCAGGCCGAAGATCGTGAAGATGTCGCCCGTGACCTGGATGCCGAAGAACGGGGTGCCGAGCGGCGGCACGAAGATGAACGAGAAGAGCCGCCAGACCTCGCCCTCGAGGATCATCCGCGGCGAGAGGGTCATCGCCTCGAGGACCTCGGGCTTGGCCTTGGACATGATCCACGCCGCGCCCTGGCCGGTGACGAGGAACAGGGTCAGGCCCGGGATGGCGTACCGGCCGAGCTTGCGTTCGAGGCGCTTCAGCATCCGTCCGGGGTTTCTAACGTACCGGCGCCGGCCGCGCACCTTGAGCGAGAGGGCGCCCCAGCTCCGCGCGGAGCATCGAGCCCGCGGCCCAGCCCCAGAGGGCGCACACCAGCAGACCGAAGGCCATGAGGCCGCCCCAGTACGGCATGAACCAGAGCTGGGCCGCGACCCCGAGCGCCGCGCCGGTCACGTTCCATCGGTTGGGTCGGCGCGCGTGCCGCAGCACGAGGCGGAAGTGCGCCGGCGAGAAGAGCGCCACGTAGCTCATCGACGCGATCATCGGGTAGTCGGCGACGTTCATCACCGCGACGTGCGGGAAGTGGAACGCGAGGAGGACGAGCACCATCGGGACGCGGAGCCGGCGGACGCGCCACGCGAGGATCGGCGCGAGCGCCTCGATCGCCACCGTGCCGTAGGTCGCGACCGCGATCGCCCAGCGCGGCGGCTGGCTGCCGAGGTCGCCGTAGATGAAGAAGGTGGTCAGGCCGTCGACCGCGGAGCTGAGCGCGGGGTCGACGCTGAGGAAGTACGTGTTCGTCTTGTGGAGCGCGGCGAACGCGTAGGTGATCACGAGGACGAGCGCGAGGCCGTCCACCGCGAGGCGATCGGTCTTGATCGAGCGGCGCCCGAGGAGCCACACCCCGCCGACCGCGAGGGCGCTGAAGAGCATGTGGCTCATGTGGTTCCGGATGCGGAACGGCCAGCTGAGGTAGTGCAGCACGAACAGCGCGAGGACCGCCCCCATCCACGGGCGAGAGCGCTGGAACGCGAGGCCGATCACCGCCGCGTAGAGGCCGAGCAGGATCGCGTAGGGCATCGCCTCAGGGAGCGCGAGATGCCAGCCGGGGGTGTGCCAGTAGCGCGCCCGGGACGCGGCCTCCCACAGCTCGTCCTCGCTCGCGATCTGGAGCGCGTGGCCCAGGAAGCCGGGCACGAGCAACCACGCGTAGAGGTTGAGCCGCGCGTCGCCGGAGACCTTCACGGCCTGCCCTCCGATGGCAGAGCCGCCGACGGCAGGTCTTCGGGCCGGAGGTGCGAGCGCAGCAGCTCCTCGGGGAGGTCGGTCTCGAACAGGCGCACCGGGATCCACCAGGCGGGCTCGCTCAGCGCCGGCTCGCGGCACGCGTCCTCCGCCTCGCGCAGGTCACGGCCGATCGCGTCGCGGTAGCGCAGGCGCACGCGGTAGCCGCCCGCGCAGAGCTGATGGATCACCGCGCGCGTGGCCTCCGTGTTGAGCGCGCGGTCCTCCTGGTTGAGCCACCGCGCGAGGTGCGCGGCGCGGCTGCCCGGAGGCGGCGCGGGGGCGAGCGTGGCCTCGACGTCGGTGTGGTAGGCCCAGAGGTCGCCAACCATGCGCTGGGGCATGAAGTGGTGGTTGTTCCAGTGCGCCCCCCACTCGAGCCCACAGAACATCGTCTGGCACGAGTCGTCGCGCAGGCCGACGTACGGCAAGAGGTTGTGCGCAGTCTGCAGGGCGCAGAGCGCCACGAGGTACGCGATCAGCCGCCGGCGAGGCACGACTCGTCAGGGTAGCGCGTGGCGTGGTACTTGGGACGGGTGCGTTCCGCCCTCGCCCTCCTCGCCCTGCTCGCGGCTGCGTGCGGCGGCCCCTCGCTGAGCTGCCCGTCGGGGCCCACGCTGCCGGACCCGGACCCCGCCTACACCGACCGCCTGGCGAGCCTCGTGGTCGTCCCGTCGCGCGCGCGGCTGAGGAGCGCGTCCGAGGCCGAGCTCGAGGCGTTCACCGGGCTCGCGACGGAGCTCCAGGTCGCGTGCGAGGCCTCCCCGCCGGGGCCGGCCTGCGCGATGCCCGACCTGCGCGCGCGCCTCACTGCGCTGCCCGCGCCGGACCACCCGGCGCTCTTCACCGACATCGACGGGGCCCTCGACGCCTCGATCGCGCACGCGCACGGAGAGGTGGCGACCGGGGACCGGGACTGCGACGGGCAGACGGAGGCGGTGTGCGACGCGCGCGCGGTGGCCAAGGCCTTCGCGCGGGCCGCGTGCGAGCTGGGAGCAGGACACGGATGAGCGACGGACTGGTGCTGGGCGGAGGCGGATCGCTCGGGGCGTTCAGCGTGGGCGTCTTGCGGTGGCTCGCGGTCGACAAGGGCCTCCACTTCGACGTGGTGACGGGCACCTCGACCGGCGCGCTCAGCGCGGTGCTCGCGGCGAGCGGCGAGGTCGGTCTGCTGAGCGATCTGTACACGAACGTGGAGACGCGCGACATCCTCTACGCGGGCCTGCTCGGCGACGCGAACATGGTCCTGCACGGCTATGTGAACAGCGTCGATCCGCTGCGCGCGCTCATCGAGCGCTACCTCACCCCGGCGCGCCTCGCGAGGATCGTGAGCCGAGGCGTCAAGCTCAGGATCGCGATCACGAGCCTCCAGCGCGGCCTCGTCGAGTACGGGACCGAGACCGACCCGCTGCCGGAGCTGCGCGAGAAGATCCTCGCGTCCGCGTGCCAGCCCGTCCTGATGCCGACGATCCCGATCGGCGGCTACGACTACCTCGACGGGGGCGTGATGCAGATGCTCCCCATCCAGGCCGCGCTCGACGCAGGCGCGACCCGCATCTATGCGTGCGCGACGAGCGCAGCGCCGGCCGACCGGGCGCCGATCACGCGGCGCTTCCCGAACCGCCACGGCACCGACGTGCTCAACTACACCCTGCGGCGCGCGGTGCTCCTCCTCGCGACCCAGCAGACCGACGACACGCTCGACCTGATGGCCGCGCGCGGGGTCGACATGCGCGTGTTCCGGCCCGCAGGCAACCTCGCGCCGAGCCCGCTCGAGTTCTCTCCGAGCGAGATGGCCGCGATGGTCGACGAGGGCTACCTCAGGGCGCAAGCGCTCTTGCCATGATCGATCGGCCTGCGCGGCGCGCGCTCAGTTGAGGTCGAGCGGCGTCGGATCCAGGCGAGCGACCGCGCGTGCCGCCGCCGCGTCGTGTCCCTCGCGCAGGAACGCGCGCAGGTCGTCGAGCGCCCCGTAGGGCGCGCCGAGCGCCGCCGCGCGCAGGCCCCGGTCGCAGCGCAGCGAGGGCGCGCCGGTGAGCTCGTAGAGGCGGTCGACGGCGAGCATCGCGCGGCCGAGATCGCCGCGCAGCTCGTGCGCGCGCTGGAGGTTCATGAGCATGCGCACCGCGAGGCTGCGGGCGCTCGCCGGCTCGAGGAAGCGCTTGGCCGCGCCCGGGCTCAGGCGCAGCTCGTCCGCCGCGAGCTCGAGCAGGCTCTCGGCGGGGAACGGGAACGCGCCGCTCGCCGGGTCGATGAAGAGCGGCCGCGCGGCCTCATAGCGGACCATGTAGTGGCCGGGGAAGGCCACGCCGTGGAGGGTGACGTCGAGGCGGCGACCGAGCGCGCCGAGGACCACCGCGAGGACGACCGGCGAGCCGCGCCGGGTGGCGAGCACGCGGTCGAGGAGGTGCGCGTCGGGGTCGTCGTAGCGCTCGGGGCTCGCGAAGCCGAGCTCGCGGTAGGCGCCGTCGAGGAGGCGGCCGAGGCGAGCCGGGCCGCGCACGCCCTCGAGGCGTGGGGCGAGCCGCGCGGCGAGCCGATCGAGCGCGGCGCGCGGGTCGGGGCCGCTGTGGCCGGGCCGAGCGTCGGCGGCGATGGCGGCCGCGACGGCCTCGGGATCGGAGGCGCGTACCGCGCGCCGGAGCGGAGAGTCGGTGAGGTCCATGGGCGTGCGCGGTCAACCTCGGGTCCGCCCCGCTCATTCCGCGCGCGGCGGCCGGTAGAGGCCGCGGCGCGGTGGGGATCTGCGGCGATGCGGCGCGCCGCCCTCGTCGCCCTGGCGCTCGCGATCGCGGGGCTCACGCGCGCGCCGTGAGCGCCACGCTCACTCCGTGAGATCGAAGGCGATCGAGCCGAGGAGCGCCTCGTCCTCGGTCCGGATCGCGCAGCGGTAGCGCCCCGCGCGGCGGCGCGTCCCCGTCATCCCGAACGTCACGTAGCGCGGGCTCGCCGGCACGTTCATCAGCCGCCCCGGGTCGTCGGGGTCGCGATCCACTCGCTCCCACGCCATGTAGATCCCGGCGGGCGCGCGCTCCGGGTTGTCGAGGCGCACGAGGCAGTAGATGCGCGAGTCCGCCGCACGCGAGTAGGTCGCGCGCGCGTCCTGGATCTGTCGGTCCTCGACCGCGGAGCCGAGCGACAGCTCCGTCACGCGCAGGCCCCCCGCCTCGCCGAAGATCGCGCCCTGTGCGGGGTCGGTCGCGAGGGCGAGGCCCACCTCCGCCGGCTCGCCGTCGTCGCCGATCCCTTCGGCCTCGTCGACCGGCGAGCGCGCCGCCGCGTCCACCTCGCCCTCGTCGCTCACGATGAGCTCGAGCTGCGGCGTCTGGCTGCCCTCCTCGGCGCCCTCGGCGATGCCGAGCACCCGCAGCTCCCGCACCAGCAGCCCGTCCGGGCGCGCGGCCCGCTCGGCGTCCACCACCTCGACGCGCCAAAGCCCGCCGCTCCCGATCACCGGGATGGAGGCGAGCGGCCCCTCGTCGGCGCGCAGCTCGTAGGTCCCGAGCGGGACGTCCTCGTGGATGACGCGCACGCGGCGGATGACGTGCTCGGCCGGCTCGCCCTCCGGCGCCGCGCCCGGGCTCAGCTCGATGCGCGCCACGCTCGCGTCCTCGGGCAGCTCGACCTCGATCGCCACGCCGACCACGTCGCCCGGGCGGGCGCGCATCCCCGTCGTGAGATCTCCGTCGAACGCCGCGCCGAGCCGCGACGCGTCGAAGTCGATCACGCTCGAGGTGCGCGCGATCGTCGGCACCGCCCGGAGCAGATCGACCGCGCCGTCCGGCAGCCCCACCGCCTCGTCGATCGCCGGCGCGTCGGCGCTGATCGCCGCGGTCGGGGTCCGCTCTCCCGGGGCCATGCCCGGGGCCACGCCGACGACCCTCAGCTCGCTCACGCAGGCCTCGCGCCACGTCGGGTGCGAGCCGGGGACGAGCTCGACCAGCTCGACGCGCCAGCGCCCGCCCGGGCCGCTCGCCTCGATCCGCTGCAGGGTCTGGCTCTCGAGGTCCAGCGGGAAGGTCCCCACCTCGGCCCCGTCGCGGGTCACCCGGACGCGGCGCACGCGGTGGTTGCCGTGGAACAGGTCGCGCCCGCCGGTCGCGCGCGTGAAGCCGCTCGTCAGCTCGAGGTGATCGACCCGCGCGTCGGCCGGCAAGGTCACCTCGATCCACGCGCCCGCGAGGTCCTCGCTCTCGCCGTTCCACGCGGTGCCGAGATCGCCGTCGTAGAGGCGCGGCACCTGCTCGAGCGCGCCGTGGAACGCGCTCGAGACGGTGACCGTCGTGTCGATCGCGTGGAGCAGATCCGCCGGGTCGGGCTCCGGCGCGGGCGGCGCCTCGGGCGGGGCCTCGGGCTCGGCGGTCGGGAGGCCGCGCGGCTCGGCCGGCTCCTCCACCGGGTCGGCCGGCCCGATCCCCCGGTCGGAGGGCGGATCCTCCCCGCAGCCGAGCAGGGACAGGGCCAGCAGCAGCGACAGCGCCAACCGCAGCGGCGCCAGCAGAACCCAGGGACCGACCGAGCGCCGTCGCATCCGCACCTCCGCCCCGCAGCTTACCCAACCCGGAGTGCGTCGGCCCCGTGAT
>JAUHXR010000044.1 GCA_030426845.1 Polyangia bacterium
TCGCGGTTGCCGGGCGTCCGGGGCGGATGGGCCGGCGCGCGCGCAGCCTGCGTGAAGGAGCCGAGCCCGGATGCCCGTCGTCGACTGCTTCGACCTCACCGCGAGTCGCTCTACGCCGCGCGCTCCGCGCCCTCCGCGAACAGCCGCCGCGCCGCGGCCTGCCCGCGCACCCACTTGCGGTCGGTCTGGGCCGCGCGCTCCCGCATCGCCTCGGGCCGCCCGACCACCCCGAAGTAGCGGAGCCCCGAGCCCGTCATCATCCGCTCCCACGCGTGCGGGTCGATCCCCGCCCGCACCAGCAGGGTCGGCGGTGGACCCGCAAGTGAGCCTGCGCCCACCTTCAGCGCCCGCCCCGTCCAGTCGAGCAGATGCACGTAGTCGAGCAGCGTCATCGGCAACGCCTCCGGGCCGTCCACCGCGGCCGGCTCGTCCGCGAACGGTGCGAGCGGGCACGGATCATGTGGGACACGAGCGGGCGAGATCGGAGAGACGGCACAGCATCTGCACGCGCCGAGTGGGGGCAAGCTCTGGCACGCTGCACGGCTCCGGTACGACGCAGGGCCACCCGACCGCGGGACCTACGGTTTCGGTCGCGAAACGCGGGGCCCGATCTCCGGCAGGGCCATCATTCGGCCTCTCCTCGCTCTGGGCCATTCGGCTGAGGGGCGCAGCGAACGGCACCCCAACAGAAGATGCGGCCAGCGCGTGTGCGTGCGCATGCGTGATCGTTGGCGACCGAGACCTGCACGATCGAGTTGGGAAGAGTCTCGATGCGCCTCGGCGTCCATGGGTCCACGGACCTCGCTCGACCGGCCCCGGGCCGATGCCCCGCCTCCGGCCGGCGATTCGACCCGCGTCACGCTCCACGTCGAAGAAATCGACGAGGGACATCTCGGTGTCGGCCGGCTCGACTCCCTCACGCAGCCTGCGCGACGTCGGACTCGAACGCCTCAGCAGGGGTGCGCGCTAACACTTGCTTCTGACGCTCCTCACGATTGAGGCGGCCGACTTGACGGAGGCTCTGGAGCCCGTTCGCCGTCATTCCCAGCAGCCGCACAAGCGCTCGCAACGATTGGCCCGTAGTCCTCACAGAGTCTCGTAAGTGACCGCACTGCCTGAGAAAGAACCGATTCGGGATCCTCGCGGTGGACCGCGAGCGGCCACCCCTCAATGTCGTCGACGAATAGTCGTTCGTGATGGGAGGCCGTAGAGTGCACAAGCTCTTCTAGCAGTCGGTCTGCAGCCGCTCTAGACTTGCCGGAGTAGCGACGAAGAGCCCGCTCCACCTGACCGAGCTGGGCAGTCGCCCGCGCGCCCAGAGTTTCTCCGACTGTAGGCAGCGACGTGGCTACCTCAGTGGGCAGCAGCCAGTCGCCTGACGAACGGTGTATCAGGGGCTGAAACCGAGTTAGAAAGCTGTCCTGGCACATCGACAGCTCGTCTGCACATGTAGCGATAAAGGCTCCGGCACTTATCGCGTAGTAGGGAACTACCACGGTCACGTGGCGACTGTGCGCACGGATCGTCCTTACGATGCCGACTGCACTATCCGCGTTGCCACCGAACGTATTCACGACAACGTGTAGCCTACGCGTCGTCCCAAGCTCGCCCAACGCTTGAGCTACGGCAGCTTCTGTGGCGAGAGATATGCCGCCCCCCTCGCCAGCGTGATCGGTAATAACAGCGAGGACTGGTTCTCCGACCGTGGCTCTAATCAGGAGGAGTAGCTCTTCGATCGTTTCTTGAGTCGACCAAGCTTCGGTAGAGTGCATCGTTGATCGGTCCCCCTAGCCGGAGATCGTATCCCGTGTACCCAGGCATGGGATTACATTCTAAGCAGTACCAAGTACCTGTGCTCGCACAGATCCGAAAATCGAAGCCCGCAAGCACAAGGCTCTCCCGCCGGCAATGCACGATGCAGGCGTCCCTAACACCGTGAGGAACGTCGATAGGGCGATAGTCTGGCCGCGTCTCCGCATAGCGGTAGTCGACAGCATCGGTCACGATCTCGATGCCGAAGAAGTCCGAACCAACACAGTGGACACGAGCTTCACTTCCGGCGATGTGCCGCTGGAGCAACACGGGAACCTGCGCTAATGCTCCGGCGCGATCCCGTATGTCATGAGGCTGCGCAAGCTCGACTATCGTACGGATCGAGCTGACGGACTTTGAAACCGCGGGGCCCAGACTGAGGAATGCCAGCAACTCTGACTCGTTGTTTGAGACGATCGTCTCGGGCACTTCGAGTCCAGAGCGCGCTAGGACGCGGAGGTGACGGGCCTTCGACGCGTTGGAGGCGCCTCCGAATGGTCGATTGACTACGACGGTCGGGGTTGTACTAAGGCAGAAACGAAGCCCCTGGAGCGTCTGCAAAGCACGCACATCGGAAGCGGCGGCAGCCTCGTAGTGTGGAGGTAGCTCATAGACCCGGGCGTACACCCCCGGAACCTCGTCCAAGTTGACCTCGAACTCTCCGACTTGAAGAGCTCTATTCTCGAGGTCGATTCGACCACGACATAGAAGCTCATTCAGCTCAACGAAATGGGCATCGTAGCCCTTCCCGTGCCAACGGTTGAGCGTGTACGCAATATTGCGATCAACAGCGTAGCCTATTACGACGGGGGGGGCTGATCCCATTGCTCCGCCACTAGCTCAGCAACCCATTGCCAGGTGTCGTCGTTCGATGGAGAAACCGACTGCCTCACGTCCACAATATGTGCGCCACTGTCGTCGATTCGGGCTGCGAGCGTCAGTTCATCTAGCTCAAACTCACGCACTACTCGCTCGCCAATCTCATACAGAACATCGAGCCCCGCTGGGGCGACCTCGGCCGAATGGTAGAGTCGCATGTCGCCTAGGAAATAGACCAACTCGCAGTCCCAGACGGCGCCGTCGAACGGCCTCGATGCCCCGAGCGCCATCAGACAGATATCATCGCCGAAGACTGTTGGCCTCATCGCCGGCATCACCGGCGCTGAGATTACCGTGCCAGTAGCCGAGTCACCTATCAACGTGGCCAGTGCGGCGACTTCGCTGCTCTCATACACCTCATCATCCGAGGCGAGATCGGGGCGTCGGCAGGGAACCCCACGGAACCACAGATGGTGAATCTCGCGCCATTCCGTCGTACTGCGAGGACGAAACAGCGGAGGACCGAGCGGCACCCGAAGAGAGAACTCCGCCTCAGCGAGCGAGGTGACAGCCTCTACCGGAATACCCTTAACCTCGCGCCCGATCAGGTCGACTACCCACGGGGGCACAGGATGATCGGGGCTACTGAGGATCAGGGCACAGCGCTCAGGAGAGGAGCTCATTCCGTCACTGATTCTTGGCTTTCACCTGCAAAGCAGCGAGGACGCCCGGGGGGAGGACGACCTTAGAAGCTTGCCTACTCTGCGCTCGGGCATGACTCCGACGATCGCGACTAGTTCGCAGCCTGGACTTGAGGTCGGTAAGTGCCAACTGGTCCACCAAGGAGAACCACTGCGCCACCAGGTCCTCAGAACCCTCGCTCGACTCACTGTGGGTATCGTCTTTGTCCTTACACGACGACATCTGCGACGAGAACTCCTGCACATACCAGCCGTCGACCGGCCCGGAGAACGCCGTCGTCCGTCCATCGTTGAGACGCTCGGACATCTCGCGTCGGGGCTGTGGTCGCCGGGCAGCCGCGACGAAGACACGCTGCTCGCGATTCCTGCTCTCAGCTACCAACGCTTCCCCTTCACTTGGTCACATGTTGCTTTAGCGCTGCAATGACTCCAGGCGGCAGCGACACCTTAGAGATCCTCTTGCTCTGCGTTCTCGCCGTCCTGCGGCGATCCCGCTTGCTCTTGAGTCGGGCGCGCAGGTCAATCACAGTCAGTTGGTCACTTAACGAGAAGAGCGAGGTCACGTGATCTTCGCTGCCCTCGCTCGCCTCGGACACTGTATCGTCCTTGTCCTTGCAACACGACATCTGCGAGGAGAACTCGTGCTCGCACCAGGCCTCGACCGGCCCGGAGTATGCCGTCATCTCACCGTTGTCGAGGCGCTCGGACATCTCGCGCCGGGGCTGTGGTCGACGGGCGGCCGCAACGAACACCCGCTGTCCGCTCTTCTTCTTCTCGTCTACCAACATCGCCACCTCACTGGGTCACATGCTGCTTCAACGCCGCGATTACTCCGGGCGGCAGCGTCACTTTGGAGACTTTCCTGCTCTGGCTGCTCGCTGACTTCCGGCGGTCGCGCTTGCTCTTCAGACGAGACCGCAGGTCGATCACAGCTAGTTGATCGCTTAGCGAGAACAGGGAGGTCACGTGATCTTCGCTCCCCTCGCTCGACTCGGACACCGTGTCGTCTTTCTCCTTGCATGACGACATCTGAGCGTTGAAGTCGCAGCTCCACGCCCGCCCCAGCCCCGAGTAGCTGGTGGTCTCAGCATCGCCGAGCCGGTCGGCGATCTCGCGCCGCGGCTGAGGTCGCCTCGCCGAAGAGATGAAGACCCTCGCACGGTCTCGAATGTCGTCCATGGCTGCTCCCCTGTCGTCTGCCCGGCCAGGGCTGCTCTACTTGCTGCCTCGCAGGGCGAAGAAGTGAATGTCCTCGTCCTCAGCGAAGAGGCCCTCGACCGTGCCGATGCGGACAAAGCCCATCTTCTCGATCGTCGACCCGAGGACCTTGAGATCCTCGTCCCGCATCATCACGACTGCCTGTCGAGCGTTGAGTTGGTTCGCTAGTTCCACGTGGTGCTTGGCGCCCGCAACGAAGAGCCCGGACCGCTGATACTCGGGATGCACTGCTGCTCCACGAATGAGCAGGGTATCGGTCGAGAAGTCGGAGTCCCACCAGTACCAAGCGACTATCTTGCCCGAGGCTACACCGACAACGTACCGGCCACGATCGACCTCTTTGGCTATCTCGGTGGTCTTCTGGCCGTTCAGTGGCTCCCAGCCCGAAGGCCAACACTCAAGGATACCGAAGAGGTCGAACGCGGTTGCCTCTCTGTAGAGCACACGCCGGGGACGCTTGAGTCGGGTGGACGCGCGTCGAGTCGTGGATTGGGTCTTTCGGACCGTCTTCCGAGTAGCCATGAGTCGAGCCTACTAGACGTGAGCAGTCGTTGTCACCAGGGTAATCTGCCGCTCGCCAAGTTGGCCACGGGCTCCAACGTGGACCGAGCTGGTCGCGTTCGGAGTTTCGACGGTTGCTAGGGGCGCGGCGCGCCGCGCGGAGGTCCGCGCGCCAGGAACCGAACTGACCTACGGACCGGCTACCCTAGGTCGCAGCGAGATCGTCCCAGCGGTCCGGCTAACGGACTACACCATCGTTGTTCCCGGGGGTCTCTGCGATTTGACGTGCTCGTGCGTGAGTTCGGCGACTGGTCCCGGGAGTCTGTTCAGGGAGGGACGATGCCTTCCCGTACTCGAACAGCCCGTGCCCAGTCGGGCGTACGCCCCGTGCGCCACCCGTCGGTTGCGGCCGTATAAACGCGTCGGGGACGGCGAATGGGTCCGCGCTCGGGACGGCGATCGGGATCCTCTTCCTGCTGAGCTGCACGGGGGTTCAGGGACAATGCGGGAGTGGTTTGTCCCTGACGCAGAGGGAGTGGTCGATCGGACTCTTGGGGCCGGGCGCGGATGCGCTCCGGGAGGGAGTCCAGGATGGCGGCGAGGAGGGTGGTGATGCATCGGCTGGAGGAGCTGGTGCGGCTGTACCGCCTTGGTACGCCCACGAGGGAGGTGGCGCGGCTGCTGCGGATGAGCCCGCGGACCGAGCGGAGCTATCGCACGGCCCTCGAGGCCGCCGGCCTACTGAGCGGTCCGGCAGACGAGCTGCCCGGGGTGAGCGAGCTGAGGGACGCGGTGCTCGCACGCCGTCCCGCGCCTGCGGTTCCCACGCAGCAGGTCTCGCGGATCGAGCCGTGGCGTCCGACGATCGCGCTGCTGCTGGAGAAGGGTCTTGAAACAGCGCCGAGTGCTCAGGCCGTGATCTGCACCCGGCAGAGGTAGTCACCCCCGTACAATACCGCGAAGACAACAAGCCTACACTCAATCTCATCATCCTCGGACCATGGAAGCCTGTCATTCAGCGGCTCCTCCGTTTCGAACATATCGGGAACCCGCCACCGCGCTCCACGAGGACAAAAGCCAAGAATCCGAGCGATCATGAAACCAGTAGTTCGCACAAACGGGGTATCGTGGCGGCCCACCGTTCTGTCTCAGATAGGTCTGGTGTAGCTCAGGCGGCAGCACACATCCGCCGAGCGCCCGCTCGAGGGCGTCAATGTCTGCCTCGGAAGCCGGGGGCAGATCCGGGACGACTATGTGAATTCGTGCCACTTTTTCTCCCTTTGAGAAGGGATCCGTCCCGGGTAGCCATGAGTCTTGAACGAGTCCGCATGCGCGGGTCGGCGCGGGATGGGGGGCGCTCAAGCGGAGTACCGGGGACGGATCCGCATGCCGTTGTTCAGCGCGAGAAGCAGCTCGCGTCGTCGGGCACGAAGCGCGCTCCGTCGAAGCGCAGCTCCGTCTGGCAGATCGTGCGACGGCGACCCTGGGCCGTCGTGTCGACGACGCGAAAGCGGATCGACGCCGGGCGCGTCTGCCGGTACACGACATAGCGCCTCGTGGTCGGGCCGTCGGCGCGGTCGGGGCCCGCCTCCGTCTCCTCCCGAACGATCGTGTCGAGCGCGACGACGACGCGGTCGTCGACCAGGCCGAGGAGGAGGAACCTCCGCCGGACGTAGCGCGGATCGTAGCCGCCACGGACGTCCACGTGCTCCACCCGAAGCAGCGCGTGTCCCACCCCCTCGATCGACTCGGCGCGCAGCGCGCGCACCCCCGGCCGTTCGTCGAGCGTCCCATTCCAGGAGTCGTCGATCTCGAGTCGCACGCGCCCGAGCGTCCTCCATCGCCCCTCACGACAGCCGAGCACCCACACGAGGCTGCGGGCCGCGTCGTCATGGAGATCGCCCAGGAGAGCGTCGATCGCGAAGACCGCCTCGGCCGGCGGAGCGCCGTCGAGGTCGACCATGTGGACCTGGGGCGCGCCGATCCCTTCGGCGTCGCGGCGCACCCCATCGCGCTCGGCCTCCGGGATCGCGGCCCAGAGCGCGCCGGTATCGCTCGCGCACGCCGCGGCACGGGCGCGGGTCAGATCGCTCGCCAGGAGGAGGAACGCGATCGCGACGAGCTCACGAACACGAAACGGGGTCCGGCAGCGCATCGTTCGATTCAACCCGGGAAGAGGAAGCGGAGCAAGGCTCGAGCCGCGCAACGGCGCGTGAGCTGAATGGTGGAGGCAACGATGGATGGGTGTCTCATGCGGGTGCCCGCTGGCCGATACAGTTGCCCGCTGGCCGTTCATGCGGGCTATCCGCGTCGCTCGCGGGTCCCGTCGCGTAGTCCACGGCTCGGGTACGCGCGAGGACACCGGTGTGTCGGACTGCCCTCGTGGCGATGGAGAGCCGCTCTTCGGCGGCAGGGATTCGGCGCGGTACGCGCCTTGCTGCGCGGGCCGGCATGCGGAACCTGACCTTGGTGTCGTCGCTCCTGCCGCTCTTGTCGTTCGGGTGCGGAGGCAGGGTGGAGTGGGAGGTGGGGCCGGAGCGCAGAGCGCTTGCAGCCGAGCACGAGGTGGATGGCAGCGCGCCCGAAGCCGGCAGCGCGCCCGAAGCGATACCTGGGTCTCCTTCGGTGCGGTCCATCGCGAGCGGGCTGGAGCTCGAGGTGACCACCTCGCAGATGGCCTCGCGACCGTACGACGGCTCACCGCGCTGGCGGTGCGTCCTCACGGCGCGCGCGTTGGACGAGGGGATCGCGGCGGAGGAGAGCTGGGTCGCGTGGGGCCGGGAGCCTGACTGCGGCGATACCTTGTTGCCGGGATCGGTTCACCGAAGCGACCTCGACGGTGACGGGGTGGCGGAGACGTTCTTCGCGGTGCGGAGCACCGGTCCGCGGCTCCTGGCGGTGCGGTGGCTGGCGCTCGTCTCGGGCCGCGCGCAGCTGGTGCAGGTGCCCTCCATGGGGTCGGAGCGGGGCGCAGTGACGCTGCACGGGGTGGAAGGGGAGGAGCGTCGGTTCGTGGAGGCTTGGTTGACCACCGGCCAGCCCCCGAGCGACGCCCGGAGCGTCATGTCGCTCCCCAACGGTCCCTCAGGATGCGATCACAACGAGAGGGTCGTGGTCGAGGTCGACGGCCGGCGCGAGACGCTCGTGCTGCAGTCCGAGGCGTGGGAGGAGTGCCAGGGGCACGACGACCGCGTCTGGCGTGACGAGGGGGCTGGCCTCCGGCTGCTCGGCGCGGTCGGGGTCGACCAGTTCGAGGGGCACACGGGCGGCGTCGCGCGGCGGCTCGACGCGGTGCAAAGCCACCTCCTGGCGCTCTCCGAGTCGTTGTCGTGGGGGACGGACTGGGAGTACTCCCACGAGCTCGGTCGCATCGCGGATGCGGACGGGCTCGCGCGCTACGTGGAGAACCAGGTCGGCGCGGTCCCGGGACCCTGACGCCGGAACGGGATCCGTCCCGGGTAGCCACGACCGTCGCGTTCGCGGCATGCGCAGAGGCGGTCGCGCGACAGCTCGCACGCGATGAGCCCTCACCGCCGGCGGCGGAAGAAGTTGAGGAACGGCGCGATGCTGAAGGTGCGCTCCCGCCCGAGCCAGTGCCACCACCAGGTGACCGTCCAGCCGCCGATCGCGAGGGACGTGAACAGCCCGAAGATCGCGAGCCGGGCCCAGTCCATGTAGCCCTGGTAGTCGGCCGGCAGGCTCATCGCCGCGCTCACCGTCATCGAGGCGGCGAAGAGCGCGACCGCAAGGCGCGTGGCGCTCTGGTAGACGACGTCCGGCAGCCGATCGAGCTTCGGGGTGAGCGGCTTGACCTGCACGTTGCCGGTCTCGAAGTCGTGGAGGATCTGGTCGAGGTGCGTCGGCATCGTGCGCAGCAGCGAGGCCATCCCGACGCCCCCTCCGAGGGCCTGCTGGATCATCTGCTGGGGCGCCCACCGCTCGTTGAAGATCTGCTCGACGTAGGGCCGCGTGACCTCGAGCGCGTCGACCTCGGGGTAGAGCGTTCGCACGAGCCCCTCGACCGTCCCGGCCGCCTTCACGAGGATCGAGTACTCGGTCGCGAGCTTCACCCGGTACTTGCCGACCGCGGTCGTCAGCTCGTCGATGAAGCCCTGCGTGTCGAGGTCCCCGACCGAGCGGACCATCACGTACTGGCTCCGGACGCGCGTGATGTCCGCCTTGAGCTCGCCGATGTCGACCCGCTGGGTCGGCGTGCCCATCTTCAGCAGCACCCGCGCGACCGTCGCCGCGTCGTCCATGATGGTGCCGAGCACCAGGGTCACGAGGTCGTCGCGCTGCTCCGGCGAGAGCGTGCCGACCAGGCCGAGGTCGAGGAAGCAGAGCGTGCCGTCCTCGCCGATCAGGATGTTCCCGGCGTGCGGGTCGCCGTGGAAGAAGCCGTCGAGGAAGACCCCGCGGCACATCATGTGGAGCACCTCCTGGATCGCGTGCTCGGCCTCCTCCGAGCCGGGCTCGACGTCGCGCAGCGGCTTGCCCTCGAAGTAGCTCATCGTGAGCACGGTCCGGCAGCTCAGCTCGGGGAGCGGCTCGGGCACGGTGACCGGCCGCTCGGGGTCGAGCAGGCCGCGCATCCGCACGAGGCTCGCGAGCTCGGCCGTGAAGTTCAGCTCGCGCAGGAGGTTCGTCTCGAACTCGGCGACGATCGTCGACGGCTGGATGAGCTGCAGCTCCTCGATGCTCGCCTCGAGCCCGCGCGCCGCGAGGTAGAGGAGGTCGAGGTCGCCGCGCATCGTCTCGCCGATCCCCGGGCGCTGCACCTTCACCACCACCCGGCGGCCGGCGCGGGTGGTCGCGAGGTGGGTCTGCCCGATCGACGCGGTCGCGAGCGGGGTCTCGCTGATCTCCTGGAACAGGTCCTCGAGCGGCTGCCCGAGGCCGGCCTCGATCACCGTGCGGACGTCGGCGAACGGGATCTCGGGCGCCTGATCCTGGAGGGTCGAGAGCGCCTTGACGTACTCCGCGGGCAGCAGGTCCCCGCGCATCGAGAGCACCTGACCGAGCTTGATGTAGGTGGGCCCGAGGGCGCCCAGCAGGCGGGTGAACCGCTCCGGCGCGCTGCCCTTGGCCTCTTCGCCCTCCGTCGCGCTGGTGACCAGCTGCTTGGCGAAGGGCATGCGCAGCAGCACCTCGCCGAAGCCGTGCCGCACGACGACGGTAGCGACCTTGCGGAGGCGCGCCACGTCGCGGACCGCGACCCCGAAGATCGACTTCGTCTCGCCGTCGGCCACGGGGCGGATGGTAGCGCGGATGCTCCCGCGCCGGGGCCGGTCACGTGACCGTGAGCACGACCAGGACGATCACCGCGGTGAGCGCGGCCGCGAGCGCGCCGACCACGACGAGGAGCACGACGAAGAGCGCGGGGCTCATCCCAAAGGCCCGCCGCAGGCGGGAAGCCGCGGGGCTGTCGGCGGGCTTGTCGGTGGGGGCGGCGCCGCGCGCCGGCTCGAGGGGGGCGCGCGGCGAGGTCACTCGCTCGTGGGCGACGCGGCCGGTCGGGTCGCCCTCGGCGGCGTCGAGCGGGACCGCGATCGACTCGCTCGTGATGGGCAGGTCCGGGCCGATCGGGGTGTCGCGGAGCGTGACGA
Organism: Polyangia bacterium; assembly: GCA_030426845.1. Classification (GTDB taxonomy): domain Bacteria; phylum Myxococcota_A; class Polyangia; order Polyangiales; family Sandaracinaceae; genus JAUHXR01. The sequence continues at coordinate 10,658 of JAUHXR010000044.1, forward strand.
GGGGCTCTCGCTCCCAGCCGTCGGGCGAGGTCGGGCCGCCGAGATCGTCGGCCAGGTCCGCCGCGAGCTCGCCCGCGCGATCGTCGACGAGCGGCATCGGGGGCTGCTTCATCGGCACGGTGCGCGCCGCGTCCCGCTCGCTCGGGGCGTCGGCGGTCGAGGCGAAGGCCTGCGGCGAGCGGTCCGCGGGGCGCAGCAGCGGCCGCAGCGCCTCGAGGGCCTCCCCCGCGTCGCGGAACCGCTCGGTGCTCGGGCGCTGCATCGCGCGGAGAAACCACGCGTCGAGGCCCGCGGGCAGCCGCACGTGAGGCGCGAGGAGCGCGGCGCGCGTCGAGGGCGGATCGACGGGGTCGAGGTGCAGCTCGCGCAGGAGCCCGCCCACGCCGGAGTCGTCCTGCGCCGCCTTCCAGTAGAAGCGGCCGGTCAGCACGAAGAAGGTCAGCAGCGCGTAGGCCCAGACGTCGGTCGACGGGGCGATCCGCCCGCCGGCGGAGGTCTGCTCGGGCGCCATCCACATGGGCGAGCCGATCGCGCCGGTGCCGGTCGCGCTCGTGCGGTGCAGGTCGATCACCTTGGCGACGCCGAAGTCGAGGAGCTTCACCACCGTCGTCCCGCCCTGGTCGTGGAGGAAGACGTTCTCCGGTTTGAGGTCGCGGTGGACCAGCCCGCGGCGGTGCGCGGCCGCGAGGGCGCTGCCGACCTGGTCGAGGATCGGCCGCGCCTCCTCGAGCCCGAGCGCGCCGCGCTCGCGGATGTGCTGGCGCAGATCGCGCCCCTCGAGCAGCTCCATCGCGATCCACGGGATGCCGCGCTCGTCGATGCCGCTCCCGAACACGCGCGGCACGTAGGGGCTGTCGATCTGCGCCCCGACTCGCGCCTCCTGATTGAACCGGATGCGCGAGCGCTCCTCCACCACCAGCTCCGGCAGCAGGACCTTGAGCGCGCGGCTCGAGCCGTCGGCGCGATCGGTGACCGCGTAGACCGTCCCCATCCCGCCCTCCGCGAGCGCCGCGCGGATCTCGAAGCGGGACGCGAAGACCTCGCCGGGGGTCAACCGCAGGAGCCCGGCCATGACGCTCACCCTACCACGCCCTCGCGTGGCAAGACGGTCGAGGGGGCTGGGTCATTCCGTCGGGTCCGCGCGCTGGCCCCCGGAGACCGGGCCGCGTAGGCTCGTCCGATGCGATGGCAGACGATCGCGGGGTGGGCCCTCGCGGCGGCGCTGGGCGCGGCCGGCTGCGGCGAGGAGGGCGCGCCGCTCGAGGCGCCCCCGGAGGCCCCGGCGGAGCTCGCGGCACAGACGCCGGCGGAGCCCGACCTGGCCGAGCGCTCGCCGGACGAGCTCGAGCCCCCGGTGCCCATCGACCCCGCGCACGCGTCCGGCGCCTTCGTCGCGGCCCGGCACCAGGCGGCCCTGCAGGCGCGCGCCGCCGAGCCGGCACGCGCCGCGACCATGCTCGAGGGCGCGTGTGACGACGGCTTCGCCCCGTCCTGCCTGGCGCTGGCGGACATGCTCGAGGCGGGCGAAGGCGTCGACGCGGACCCGGACCGCGCGCGCGGCCTCCTCGAGCAGGCGTGCATGGACGGCTCGACCCTCGCGTGCGACCGGCTCGGCCACTGAGCTCCGGCGCGCGTAGCCCGCGGACGCGCCCCTCGCACGGCTCATTGCTCCCCTGCTCGGGGGTTTCGCGGCTCCCCGGTCGCGCCGTAAGCTGTCGGCCGTCGTGGGGAACGACCGACGGCTCAAGGGGATCAACTTCTTCGGCACGCTCGACGCGTTCGAGCGCGAGTACGGGCGCGTGGCGCGCGACGCCTTGCTCGAGGAGCTCTCCGAGCCGCTGCGCGGCGCGATGACCCACGGCGAGGTGGTCGCGAGCGGCTGGTACCCGGCCGCCTGGTACGACGCCCTGCTGCAAGGGATCGTCGCGCGCACCGGCGGCGACGTCGACCTGGCGCGCCGCCTCTCGCGCGAGGCGGTCCACAACGACTTCCGCACCCTCTTCCGGGTGGTGCGGCTGTTCATGACCCCCGCCCGCGCGCTCCAGCAGTCGGTGCGGGTCGCGAGCCGCTACATCGACGGCGGCGAGATCGAGGTCCTCGAGGCTCAGGATCAAGCGGTCCGCTACCGCTTCCGGGAGTACCGCGGCTACACCCGCCTCATGTGGTGGGACTTCATCGGGGGCATCGAGGGCGTCCTCACGAGCCTCGGCTGCGAGGACATCACCGCGCGCGTCCTCGCGGGCGGCAACGACGGCGACCACCACCTCGAGCTCCAGCTTCGCTGGCGGAGCTGAGCACCCGGTCTGGGCCCGCGCTCGGCACAGGGAACCGCTCCGCAGTTGGACGCGGGCGAGGTCATCCCGAGCGCGATCGCGAGTACCCCGCGATCGCGAGTACCCTCAGCGGGATGACGACCGCCCAGTCAGTGACCGTCGCCCTCCTGCTCGCGCTCACGGCCGCCGCCTGCGACGACGCGGGCGCCGAGGACGGCGGCCCGCCGACGGGCACGGACGCGGCGGTCGACGGGGGCGCGCGCGATGGAGGCGCGGACGCGGGAGAGGCCCGGGACGCGGGGGGAGGCGTCGACCTCGACGGCGGCGCCGACGCCAGCGTCACGCCGCTCGACGGTGGGCTGGACTGCGCTTCGCCCGATCGCGACCTGCGCGCTTGTCTCCTCGCGAGCCCTGACCGCGTCGGGTTCGGTGCGGCGACGACCGGCGGCACGGACTACGTCTACGTGACCACGTTCGACGAGTTTCGCGCCGCCGCCGCGACCGACGGCGCGTTCGTGGTGATCGATCCCTCCGCGGCCGGTCAGACGTGGCGGATCACCGGCACCGTCCGGGTCGCCGCCAACGTGACCCTCTACGGCGCCCTCGCGCCGGGGCACCGGTTCGTGCAGGGCGCTACCCGAACGGGCTTCGTCAGCCGCCAGGGGAACAACATCTACCACGGGCTCCGCATCGAGGGGCGCCCCCCCGACACCATGGCGCGCACCGCGGTGATGCTGCGGACGGGCGCCGACTACTGGGTCGACCACCTCGAGATCCTCGACTACCGCGACGACGCCCTCGCGATCGGCCAGCTCGACATGGGCCTCGACAGCGCGGACCGGATCACCGTGTCGAACTACTGGCCGCACGACACCTCCAAGTCGCTCCTCGTCGACGCCGATTCGAGGGAACAGCGGGTCGCACACGTGACCGTGCTGCGCTCCATGCTCCACGGCGAAGACCGCTCGGTACGCAACTCCGGGGGCATCGTGCATGTCTTCAACTGCTGGGTCCGGAGCCGGCTCGGCGTGAACGGCGCCTACGCGTCCGCGGTCCACGCCGACGCCGTGCTCGGAGGCCTCACGCTCGCCGAGGGCCTCGTCTACGACGCCGACCTCCAGCGCAACCCCGCGATCAGCGAGCGCGGCGATCTACCGGGAGGGGGCGCACGCATCCAGACGACCGGGCACATGTTCACCGACGGGAGCTCGATCTATCGGGGCGGCCCGCCGGGGACGGTGTCTCCGGGAGGCTACCAGACCGGCTCGGTGAACCCGACCGGCGTGGCGCCGCCGACGATCCCCTACCGGTATCGGCTCATGGCGACCGACTCCGTCGAGGCATATGTCCGGGCCAACGCGGGCGCCTTCTGAGCGCGAGCCAAGCCACCCCGCGGCCCCCGGGTCTCAGGGGCCATGTCGACCCGTGCCTGCCTCCTCGCCCTGCTGACCCTGAGCGCCGCCCCCGCCTCCGCCCAGCGCGGGGTCGCCCCGGTGACGCCGCTGACGCACGGCTCGCTCAGCCAGGCGCTGCACCAGCAGCGCGCCGCCGTCTCGCGGTGCGCTTCGGCCGAGGACTCGGGGGCGTACCTGGTCGAGCTGCGCGCCTCCGTCCGACCGGGGCCCCGCCCGTCGTCGATGTTCAACGCGCGGATCGCGGTCCAGGTGCGCAGCCGGCCGCGCGACGGCGGCTTCGAGGCCTGCGTTCGCCGCGGCGTCCAGAACGCGCTCCAGGATCAGCCCTACGCGGTCGAGCGCTCGGTGTCCGGGCAGGTCACCTTCCGCCTCGACGAGCGACCGGACCGCTACCGGCCGCGGCCGCCCGCGCCCGAGTACTCCGAGGCCGAGGCGAGTCAGGCGCTGCGGCGGCGCGACCCGCGCTTCGCCCAGTGCATCGACCTGGCCGGCGTCCCGGAGCGGATCACGATGCGCGTGGCCGTCGAGGCCGACGGACGCCTCACCCTCCTGCGCGCCGACGTCCCGCCCGGCTCCTCGACCCGCGCGCTCGAGTGCCTGCGCCGCACCGTCGAGGGGCTCCGGGTCCGCGGCGCGCCCGCTCGACGCCGCGAGCTGACCCACACCGTCGCCGTGCGCGGCTGAGGGAGCCGGCCTCTCGCTGACGGCCGCGGCTCAGCGTCGGGGCAGGGCCCAGCCGTCGTCGAAGAAGCCGCGAGCGACGACGCCGCCCGCCGGCAGGTTGGTCCGCCGCTCGGGGAGCCGGTCCGCGTCATAGACCACCCAGTCCGGCAGGAACGCGGGCAGCCGGGCGCCGGCGAGGACCGCCTCGGGGCGCGTGCCCGTCTGGACGATCAGGTAGCGCGAGGGCCGGAGCGGGTTGGGCAGGAGGTAGCGCGCGCCGATCCGGCGCCCCGCAAACCGGGCGTCCCCGACCACCACCGCGGCGCCGTCGACGCGGAGCGGCAACCGGGAAGCGACCCGCGCCAGGACCGCGTTGTCCTCCGGGGTGCCGTAGAGCACGAGGTGGGCGTCGGCGAGGTCGGCGTCAGAGAGCGCGGAGTCGGCCAGGACGCGCTGGCGCACCCCGCGCAGGTTCCCGAGCCAGCCGCGCGCGCCCGCCTCGGCCGCCTCCCGGAGGATCGCGGCGCGGGCCGGGTCGCGGGTGCCGTAGACGTGGACCATGCGGTCGTAGCTCGCGTCGGGCAGCGGGCCGCTGAGCCCCGGGCGCTTGCCTCGCGCCGGGGGCGCGCCGCGACGCCAGGCCGCGCCATCGCGCACCAGCTCGACCCGGGCGCGGGGCACCCGGCCGAGGCGCGTGCCGTCGATCGCGAGGGTCAGCGGGCCCTCTCCCGGCGCCTCGTCGAGGTGGAGCGCGAGCGCGCGGGCGCCGTCGGTGCGCACCGTGATGTGGCCGCCGCGGAGCGCGGCGTGGACGTGGGCGATCGAGGGATAGGCGTCGATCCGCGTGACCTCCACCCAGTGCTGCCGGGCGGCGCGGTAGTCCCCGGTCACGAGCGTCACCTCGGCGGGGCGGGCCTCGCGTCGCGCGCTGGCGAGCCCGCCGAAGATCCGGCCCGAGCGCTGGACCGGCCCGACCAGGTCGTGGCCGGTGGTGTACCAGTCGAGCGCGAAAGGCACGTTCAGGGTCTGCGCGTGCGCGCTCAGCCGCTCGACGAACTCCGGCTCCATCCGGCCCGGGTCCCGCGTGCCGTGGTGCGCGTGGAAGCGCGTGTTGCGCGCGTTCTCGAACAGGCTCCATCCGCTGAGTGGACGCAGCAACCGATCTTGCGTTGGGTCCGGGTGCGCGCCGAGGTAGTGGACCCAGCCCGGCGCGCCGGCCATCGGCGCGACCGCGCTGAAGCGCCACGCGTGACGCGCGCCGACGTTGTAGCTCCCGAGCCCGCCGTTGCTCAGCCCCGAGAGGACCACGCGATCGGGGTCGACCGCGTAGCGGCGCGTCACGTCGTCGAGCACGTCGAGCACGTCGCGCTCGCCGAGGAAGCGCCACATCGAGTTCCCGAAGCCGTCCGGCGCGACCACGATCCACGGCGGGTTCTGGCCGGGCTCGTGCGGGCGATCCCAGTGGTCGCGGTAGTCGGTCCAGGGCACGCGCGCGCCGAGCATGAGCGCGGCGAAGAGGTTGCCGTTCGAGCTGCCGCCGTGGAGCGCGACGAGGAGCGGGTAGCGCCGCGACGGATCGTAGTCGGGCGGGACGTAGACCGCGTAGGGCGCGGGCAGCTCGCTCACCGGCGTGCGGTAGACGCGCAGCGTGATCTCGCCGCGCGCCTCGGTCGCGTAGGGATCGCGCCCCGACTCGAGCGCGTCCAGGTAGCGCTCGGCCCGCTCGGTCCACGGCAGCGCGTGCCGGCGCCGGCGGACCCGGCGGTCGCCCTGGTAGGCGAGCAGCGCCTCGATCGAGTCGAGCGTCCCGTCGTCGGCCCGGCCCCGGAGCTCCGCGATCCGCGCCCGGAGCGGCGCCGCCCGGGCGGCCGGGTCGAGCCACGCACCGTCCTGCGCGCGGGCCGCCGCCGGCGAGAGGACGAGCGCCCCGATCACCGAGGCGATGAGACCGGCGCGCATCGCGGGCCATCATACCGATCGGGCCAGGCTGCGCATTCCGCGCCTGACGGTGCGCGCGCGCGGCCGGCGTGCCAGCATCCGCGGCGTGCGTCGTCCCGGCTCGCTCCTCGCTCTGTCGGTCGCGGCCCTCGGGCTCGCGATCGTGCTGCCGTTGCCCGGGCCGTCGGCCGACGCGCAGCGGCCGCGGGTCACGCGCTCCGAGGGGCGGGCGCCGTGGCTGCGGGTGGTGGGGCGGGTCCGCACCGGGATCCAGCCGAAGAGCGTGGAGGTCACCCCCGACGGCGCGCAGGTCTGGGTGTGCAACTTCGGCCGCCCCGACGAAGAGAACGTGCGGGTCTACGACGCGGAGACGCTCGAGCTGATCGGCACGATCGAGTTCGAGGGCAACGCGGTCGAGACGACCTTCGGCCCGGACGGGCGCTTCGCCTACGTGACCAACTTCCGGCGGCACGCCATCGAGGTGATCGACCGGGAGACGCTGCAGGTGGTGCGCGAGGTGGAGGTCGGCGGCCACCCCAAGGTGATGACCATCTCGCCCGGCGGGCGGCGGCTCTACGTCGCGAACTGGGCCACCGAGCAGGTCACCGAGCTCGACCGCGAGACGCTCACGATCACCCGGCGGCTGCGCACCGGCGAGCACCCCCGCGGGATGGCGATCGCCCAGGGCGGCCAGCGCATCTTCGTGGCCGCGATGTACTCGCACCTCATCCACGTCTTCGATCGCGGCGCGACGAGCGAGCGGACGCGGTTCCGGCCGTGCGAGTTCCCGCGCCACCTCGTGCTCTCGCCCGACGAGTCGCGGCTCTACGTGAGCTGCTCCTGCTGCCGCCAGGTCCGCTGGTTCGACCCGGTCACCTACCGGATGGGCGGGATCCTCCAGACCGGCGAGAACCCGCGCACGATCGCGCTCTCGAGCGACGGGCGCTGGCTCGCCGCGGCCGACTTCGACGACAGCACGGTGACCTTCATCGACACGGTCGAGAACACCCACCGCGTCAGCCCGGTCGAGGGCGCCAACCAGATCGTGGGGATCGCGATCCGCTCGAGCGACCCGCCCCGCGTCTACGCCACGAGCTGGCTCACCGGCGAGCTGATCGCGCTCGAGCCGGTCGTCCGCTGACCGCGGCGCGGCGGTCCAAGCTCGGCGCGCGTCCCCGGGTCCAGCCGCTGCGCTACTCTGTCGCGCGGAGGGAGGGCGTCTGCGAGAGCTGCTTGGCTGGGTCGTCGGGATCGCGCTGTGGATGCTGCCGGTGTCCGGGCTGGTCACCCTCGCCGCGCCGTTCGCCGTCCCGCTGTTCGTGCCGCTGGCCATCGGGGTGGCTTGCCTGGCGCTCCCCGGCCTGTGGCTCCTCTCACGGCGGCTCCGCGACCCCTCCCGCGAGGAGGTCGCGGAGGCGGACGGACGGCGCCCAGTGCTCGTCCTGCACGCCTTCGCGCGGAGCCGGCTCCCCCTCTGGCGGCGGCTGTTCTTCCCGACGCCGGGTCTGCTCGCCGACGTGCGCGACCACCGGCTCGAGGGCGCGCTCGACCGCGCGCTGAGCGACGCGGGCCCGGTGCTGCACCTCGCGCGCCCCGCCGCGGCCGCGAGCCAGGGCCCGGTCGCGGTCGTCACCGCCGAGCGCGACGCGTGGCGCGCGGCGCTCGACGAGCGGCTCGCGGGCGCGCGCCTCGTCGCGATCGTGATCGACGCCACCGAAGAGAACGCGCACGAGCTCGACCGGGCCTCGGCCCTCGTTGGCCCGAGCCGGATCGTCCTCGTCCCGCCCCCCGAGGTCACGCCGGAGCTGATCGCCCGCTGGGAGGGACTGCGCGCGCGCCTGCCGGGCCTGCCGCCCCTCGACCCCTCCGTCGCGGCGATGCGCTTCGACGCCCAGGTGCGCCCCACCCTGCTCGGATCGGGCGCGCCCACCTTCGGCGCGCGGCGCGCCGCGTTGACGAGCGCCCACGTGCTCCGCGATCACGAGCGGAGCCCCGCCCCGAGGCCTCCGCTCTGGAGCTGGCTGTTCACCGCCGCGCCGCTCCTCGCGGCCGTCGTCGGCGGGGTCGCGGTCGCGCCGCTGATGCAGGAGGCGGGCGCGCGCGTGCGCAACGGCGACGCCCGCGGCTTCGGCCTCGTGATGGGAGTCTGCGCGGTGCTCATGGCCTTCGCGAGCCGCCGCGCGATGCGCCTGGTCCCTGGCGGCGTGCTGCCGATCGTCCTGCTCGCGGTCGCCCCGTGGCTCACCGCGGAGCTCGTCGGCGGGCTGAACGTCGCCTTCCGGAGCGCGGAGCTCGCGAGCGCGCTGCGGTCGTCGAGCGCGGGGGCCGCCTACGCGATCCCGCTGCTCTGTGCGGCCGCGGTGGTGCTCGCCGGGAGCTCGCTCATCCGCAAGAGCCCGGGCCGCTCGCTCGCGTACGGCGCGTTCGGCCTCGCCCCGCTGATCCCCTTCGCCGCGCTCTACCCGTCGGCCAACGGCGACCGCGACGCGCTCCTCGTCGGGCTGATCTTCCTGGCGCCGATCGCCGTCTCCGCGATCCTCGTGGCGGTGGCCGCGAGCGGCGACGCGGGGCGGAGGCACGCGCCGCTGCCGATCGGCGCGGCCGCCTGCGTGGGCCTCGCGGCCGCCGCGTTCGGGGTGGCGCTCGCCCACGACGCGTGGCGCGATCGCATCCTCCAGATCGACGACCCGGGCGGGCTCGCGGCGAGCGGGGACGCGCTCGAGACCGTCAGCGGCACGTGGCCCTGGTTCGCCCTCGCCGTGCCCGGCACGGTCGCCCTCCTCGCGATGCTGTTCCACGGGCGAGCCTCGCGCCCGGCGACCACCGGCTCGCTCTCGCTCGTGGTGATGGGGACGCTCATCGCCCTCGCGGTGACCGCGGACGGAAGCGCCGCCGCGTGGGTGAGCGGCGCGCGGGCGCTGCGCGGCGACGGCGCGCTCCTCGCGGCGGCCGGGCCCGCGGTGGAGCCGGGGTTCCGCGCGACCCGGATCCCGGGCGCTCGGCCCTCCCCCGGGGCGGTCGACCTCGTGATCGATCGCGGCGGCGCGATCGCCCGCGGGAGGCGCGTCGCGACCGCGGCCGAGCTGATGAGCGCCGGCGGCACCGCGTTCCCCCGTGTGGGCGCCGCGGTGGGGCCGAGCGCCGCGCTCGACGGTCACGTCCGGATCGCCCCGGAGGCGGACGCGAGCGGCGAGGCGCTGCGCGGCGCGGTAGACGGCGCGATCGCGGCCGGCGCGACCACGGTGGAGGTGGTGGGCCGCGCGGACGACGGCCGGCTCACCGGCCTCGAGCTGCGCCCCCCTCCCCGCCCCGGGGCCCTCTCCATCAACCTCGTCATCGTCGTTCGCCCCGACGCGATGGTGCTGACGAGCAACGACGGGACCTACGTCGAGGTCAGCGAAGGGAGGCGCGGCGACCCGCGGCCGGACCTCGACTCCGTCCTGCGCGACCGGCGGCGCTACGAGCCGAACCGCGCCCAGATCACCGTCGCCCCGGCCGCGGGCGCCTCGGTCGAGCGGACCCTCGCCGCGGCCGCGATCGCCTCGCGCCACTACGACCGGCTCGCCCTCGGCCCCGCCGTTGAGTAGCCCGGCGAATCGCGCTACTCAGTCTCGATGATTCGGACCACCATCCTGGGCCTCGGCAGCTACGTCCCGGAGCGGATCGTCACGAACGACGAGATCCCGTTCCTCAACGACCAGCACGAGCGCTGCGACGAGCAGCAGACCGAGACGAACGACGCGTGGATCCGGACCCGCACCGGGATCGAGCAGCGGCACTACGTCGACAACGACAAGGACGTGCGCACGAGCGACCTCGGGGTCGAGGCGGCCAAGGCCGCGCTCGCCGACGCGGGGCTCGAGGCCAAGGACATCGACTGCATCATCCTCGGGACGCTCTCGCCCGACATCCACTTCCCGGGCACCGCGGTGTTCGTGCAGTCCAAGCTCGGCATCGACGGCGAGCGGGGGTGCGCCTGCTACGACATCCGCCAGCAGTGCAGCGGCTTCGTCTACGGCCTCGAGATGGCCGACGCGTTCATCCGCACCGGCAAGTACGAGAAGATCCTCCTCATCGGCGCCGAGGTGCACAGCCACTCGCTCGACTACTCGACGCGCGGGCGCGACGTGATGGTCCTCTTCGGCGACGGCGCGGGCGCGATGATCCTCGGCAAGGAGGAGTCCGACGACGAGCGCTCGGGGGTGATCTACACCTCGGCCGGCGCCGACGGATCCGGCGCGATGAACCTCTACCTGAAGGTCTTCGACATCGGCAAGCGGCCTTACGTCTGGTACGACGCGAACGACCGCGAGCAGAACGAGATCAAGTACCCGCAGATGAACGGCAAGCGGGTCTTCCTGCAGGCGGTGCGCAACATGGTCGTGTCGACCAACGAGGCGCTCGCGAAGACCGGCCTGACCTGGGACGACATCGACTGGTTCGTGCCGCACCAGGCCAACCTCCGCATCAACGAGGCGGTCGCCGAGTACGCGGAGATCCCGCGCGACAAGTGCCTCAACTCGATCATGTGGTACGGCAACACCACCGCCGCGACGGTGCCGCTCACGATCGACCACTGGCGCCGCGAGGGGAAGGTCAAGAAGGGCGACCTGATCTGCTCGACGGTGTTCGGCGCGGGCTTCACCTGGGGCACCGCGATCTTCCGGCTGTAGCGGGAGCCGCGGCCGGGCGCGCCCGCCATGAACGATCTGACCACCGCGAGTCGTCCCCCGGTCGGAGACGCGGCTGGGTCGTGTCGTGCATGTCAACGTGCACGTACACGACGACCGAAGACGGCGCCCGCGCCAGTCAGGACTCAGGCCTCGCCCGGGAGGACCGCCCCGTGCGCGCGCTGGTGATCGGCGGCGGGATCGCGGGGCTCTCGGTCGCGAGCGCGCTCGCGGAGCGGGGGCACGCGGTGACGCTCCTCGAGGCCGAGCCCGCGCTCGGGACGCACTCGAGCGCGCGCAACGCGCAGATCTGGCTGCCGGTCGACGACGACGCGACGACCGGGCCGCTCGCCCGGCGGAGCGCGGCCCGGATGACCGCGCTCCTCGGCGAGGAGGCGGCGTGGCTGCGCCGGACCGGGGCGCTCGCGCTCGTCCGCGGCGAGACCGAGGCGGCGGCGATGGCCCGCGGCGCGGCGCGCGGCGGGGTCGAGGCGCGGCCGATCCCGATGGCCGAGGCGCGCGCGCGGTGCCCCGCCCTCGGGCCCCTCGAGGACGAGGCGCTCGAGGTGATCGGCGCGGGCGTCCTCGATCCGCACGCGATGCTCGAGGCGCTCGCGCGGCGGGCGCGGGCCGGCGGCGCGACCCTGCGCACCGGCGCGCGCGTCCAGGAAGTTTGCCTCCATCCACGCCGCGAGGCGCGGCTCTCGGGCGGCGAGCGCGTCGCCTTCGACGCGCTGGTGATCGCCGCGGGCGCCTGGGCGGGCGCCCTCGGCGCGGGCCTCGGCCTGGACGCGCACCTCGTCCCGCTGCGGCGCCACCTCGCGGTCCTCGAGGCCTCGCCCGCGGAGGCCGGCACGATCGTCTGGCGCTTCGGCGACGAGAGCGTCTACTGGCGCCCCGAGTCCGGCGGCGTGCTGGTCAGCCCCTGCGACGAGGTCGCCCTCGCGCCGTGCCTCCCCGCGCCGGCCGACGACGTGGCGGAGCGCCTGGTGGCGGCGCTGCGCCCGGCCGCGCCTCGGTGGATCGACGCGCCGCTCCGCACCGCCTGGGCGTGCCTCCGCACCTACGCGCACGACCGCGAGCTCGTGCTTGGGCCGGACCCGCGCCTCGACGGAGTCGCGTGGGTCGCGGGCCTCGGTGGCCGCGGGATGACGGTCGGGGTCGCGGCGGGCGAGCTCTGCGCGCGCGCCCTCGCGGGGGAGCCGCTCGACGACGAGTCGGCCGCGCTCCTGGCGCGCGCCCGCCCGGACCGGGCTCAGCCCTCGGGGCTCTGCGAGCCGTAGACCCAGGCCTCGAGGGCCTCGCGCTTGTCGGGGAGCATGTAGAGCTCGGCGTCCTCGAGGCAGAGCTGTACCGCCCACTTCGCCTCCTCGCCCAGCTCGCGCAGGCGCAGCTCGGTCTCGTCGCCCGACTGCACGAGGAGCTCGTAGACGAGCTCGGTGCCGAGCCGTCGGTCGCCGCGGTCCTCGGAGCGGAGCAGCTCGAGGTGGAGCTCCGGATCGAACGGGAGCTGGATCGCGCAGCCGGCCGCGACCCGCGCGCGGATCTTCCCCTCGCGCGCCGCCCGGAAGATCGCGGCCGCGTGGTGCGCCTCGCCGATCTCGCACAGGCCGAGCGCGGCGCCCTCGCGCCCCTCGCGCTCGGGCGCGGCCCAGAGCGCGACGATCAGATCGGAGTCGGCCTCGGGTCCGGCGATGCGAGCCATCGCGATGCCGGCCGCGAAGGCCGCGTCGCGCCGGTCTGCGTTGTAGAGGCACGAGCGCGCGAGCGAGTAGCCCGCGCGGTGCCGCACGCAGCCGAGGAGCTCGACCGCGATGTCCGGCCGGATCGCGTCCCGGTCGAGCGCCGCCTGCAGCAAGGCGGCGGGCGCCTCGGTCGGCTGGTGCGAGGCGAGCGCCATCCCGATCAGGCGCGCTCGCCGGGGCTCCTCGATCGCGAGCTGCACGAGGTCAGTCGGCCCCGGCGGCGCCATGTCCGACGGGAGTCCCAGCAACCTCCGCAATGTCTCCCAGGGGAGCACCGCTCGACAGCGTAGCCAGGCTGGCGGTCGGCTGCACGGGGCGACGCGTCGATCGCGCCGGCCCAGCCCCGACGGCTCAGCCCCGACGGTTCAGCCCCGCCGGCCCAGCCCCGACGGCTCAGCCCCGACGGCTCAGCCCCGCCGGGTCGGCTTCGCGTCCGCTGCCGGTCGGCGCCGCGCGAAGCCGGCGAGCCCGAGCCACCCGAGCGCCAGGATCGCGAGCACGACGTGGTGCGGCGTCACCGGCGATCGCGCCTCGGCGGCGGCCGGTCGCGGTGTCACCTCGTGCGGTGTCGCCTCGTGGGGCGTCTCCTCCGGCGCGGCCTCCTCCGGCGAAGGGGTCGACCCGACGGGGCTGACCCAGCGGAGCGGATCCCCCTGGCGGAGGCTCGCTTCGATCCGCGCGCGCAGCGCGGGGTCCGCCGGCTCGAGGACGAGGGCCGAGCCGCGCACCGGCGCGACGTCCGGCGCGGCGCCAGGGTGGACGAGCCGGGCGGTGAACGCGACCGCGTCGCAGGTCAGCTGGGCGCGCACCTCGGTCGGCCACACCTGGGCGCGCTCGAGCGCGCAGCCGTCCACCGTGAACAGGCTCCGCACCAGCGCCTCCTGCCCGCCGGGGAGGACCTGGGCGCGCGCGGGGGCGCCGACCAGGAGGCCCGCCCCGGCCAGGAGGCCCGTCGCGATCGCCGCCACACCCCACGCCCGCACGCGGGGATCGTAGCGCGGTACCCTCTCCGCGTGGTGCCCGCCTCGCGCGCCTCGCTCGCCTTCGGCGCCCTCGCCCTCGTGGGGATCCTCGGGATCGCCTTCGAGCTGGGCGAGCGCTACCCCTTCGCGCGCTTCCACATGTTCGACCACCGCGCGACGGCCGCGTCCCGCGTGATCGCGCGCCTCCCCGGCGGCGAGGCGATCGAGCTGTCCTCGCTGCGGGCGCTGCACTGCCCGGACGGCGTCGAGCTGTTCACCGCGGACCCCGACGCGCCGGTCCCGCGGTGCCCGGTCGCCGCGGCCTACCCCGAGGCGGAGCGGCGCGTCGCGCGCTACCTCGAGCGCGAGCGCGCCGACGTCCCGTCGAGCCAGCCGGTGGAGCTCGTCCGCCGCACCTTCTCGTTCCCCGACCCCTGGGCTCCACCCGACACCGACGATTGCGTCATCGCGGTGTGCACCGCGGAGCGGCGATGAGCCGCGAAGCTCAAAGACAACCCAGCGGAGCGGCGATGAGCCGCGAAGCTCAAAGACAACCCAGCGGAGCGGCGATCAGCCGCGAAGATCAAAGACAACCCAGCGGAGCGGCGATCAGCCGCGAAGATCAAAGACAACCCAGCGGAGCGGCGATCAGCCGCGAAGATCAAAGACAACCCAGCGGAGCGGCGATCAGCCGCGAAGCCACGGGCTCCTCCGTCCGTAGAGCGCTCGCGCTCGCGCTCGCCGCCGATCTCCTCGTCGCCCCTTTGCTCACCGCCCGGCTGGGCGCGCCCGGCGACCCCGACCCCTTCGTCGCTGCCGCCCAGGGTCCGCTCGGGCTCGCCCTCGCCGCCGTCGGCATCGGCTGCGCCCTCCAGCTCGCGCGCGGCCGCGGCGCCGCCTGGCTGCTCGGCGCCCTCGCCGCCCTCGCCGTCCTCGAGGAAGGCGTCGGCCGCGCGAGCGGCGTCTACTTCGAGCCGGCCTTCGTCTCGGGCACCGCCGCGGTCGGCTACCTCCTCGGTGTCGGCTTCGCGCGCGCGACCGGCGCGTCCGCCTCGCGCTACGCGACGCTCGGGGTCGCCGCCGGCCTCGCCGCCGTCTACGTCGCGGCCGGCCTCTCCAAGCTCCTCGCGAGCGGCGCCGCCTGGGGCCTCGATCCGGTGGTCGTCCGCGCGATGGTCGCCGCTCACCACGACGTCGAGGCGAGCGCGCCCCGGGCCGCGATCGGCGACCTCGTGATCGCCTCACCTCTCGCGGGCGTCGCGATGGCCGGCGGCGCGCTCCTCGTCGAGCTCGGCGCGGCGAGCCTCGTCGTCGGCCCGCGTGCCCGACGGTTCGCGAGCGGCGGGCTCCTCGTCTTCCACGCCGTGCTCTACTGGCTCACCGGCATCCTCTTCGTCGAGGGCGCGCTGCTCCTCTTCGTCGTCGGCGGGTGGGGCGAGCCGGTCGCGCGACGCCTGCGCGGCCGCCCGGTCACCGCGATCTACGGCGCGATCGCCGTCGTCGCCGCCCTCGCGTGGGGCGCCACCCAGGCCCGCGTCGCCGGCCTCCCGGGGCCGGCGATGGTGGGCCTGATCGGTGCGTGGCTCGCGGGCGAGTCGCTCGCGCCGGTGGCGCCTCCGACGAGCCCCCCGCGCCCCGTGGATCGCCGCCGCGCCGCCCTCGCGCTCGGCGCGTGGCTCACCGTCGCGACCCTCGCGTGGGCGCTCCCGACCGAGCCCCGCGGTCACCCGCTCGACGCGCGCGCGGAGGACGCCACGTCACGTGAGCGGCGCAGCTCAGCCCGGTGAGCTCAACCCGAGGAGCTCAGCCCGAGGAGCTCAGCCCGAGGAGCTCAGCCCGAGGAGCTCAGCGCGGGGAGAACAGCGAGCGGATCGCGGTGGCGAGGAGCGAGAAGGCGGCCACGAGCGCGATGAAGAAGAGCAGGTTGGTGATCAGGCGCCCGAGGAACCAGCCGATCACCACCACCCCCAGCGCCGCCGCGAGGAGCTTCCCCGCGGTGCGCAGCCGGGTCCCGAGCGGCCGCGGCGTCCCCTCGGCGATGAGCCGCTCGGCCTGGGCCGTGGCGCCCGCCACCGCAGCGCGGAGCCGCGCGATCTCCTGGCGGGCGCGCTCGGTGTCCAGGAGCAGCCGCTCGGCCCCTACGTGACGATCGGCCACCTGGACCGCGAACCGCTCCGCGTCCGAGCCCTCGCGCTCCACCCGCTGCAGCTCCGCGACGTGCGGCTCGAGCACCGCCACGACCTCCTCGAGGTGCGCCTCCGCCGCGTCGAGCTGCCCCTGCTGCGCGAGCAGGTTGCCGCGGAGCGCGAGCCCCATCACCTCGAGGATCGGCGCCGGCGGCTCCATCGCGGTCAGGCGCTCGAGCGCCGCGTCGCAGCGACGCAGCGCGTCTTCCATCCTCGCGTCGTCGCCGGTCAGCGCGCCGACCTGCGCGGTCACGTTGGCCACCATCAGCTCGACCTTGGCGCGCTGCGCGCCGGGTCCGGCCGGCTCCACGTCGTCAAGGAGCGTTGCGGCCTCGGTCAGGCGGGTGAGCGCGTGCGCGCAGCGAGCCACCGCCTCCTCGGTCGAGAGCCCCTCGACCTCCAGCTCGTGCACCTCATCCAGGATGCGGTCGAGGGCCTCGGGCGCGTCGTCCATCCCCCGGCTCTACGAGGGCCCCGACTCGCGGGCAACGCGCCGCGGCGCGTCCTTACCAATCTTCACCCGCGCGCGCGCTCCTCACGGCGACGGATCATCGCCTTGGGGAGCCAGGACCAGCGGACCTCCGGGAGCGGCGCGATGACCTCGGCCCGAGCGCCCGACTCCTGGAGCGACAGCGCGCCGGTGGCCACGTCGTCGCCGTAGGGATCGGTGAGGGTCGAGGTGGGCGGGGCGTCCGCGCCGTTGCCGTCGACGACCCCGAGGTAGAACGTCACCCGCCCCGCGCCCGCGTCCGGCGCCGTCCAGCGGAACGTCCACTCCGTCTCGCCCACCGTGGTCGAGTCGGTCGCGAGCGTCTGGCGCCCGAGGAGGAAGAAGCCTTGACCCGCGCTCAGCGAGCCGGCCGCGCCGGCGGGGTCGTCCGCGAGGACGGTCAGCGCCATCCCGTTGAAGTTGCTCCGCGTGCTCGAGCGCCCCAGCCGCTCGTTCTCGATCCGCACCGTGATCTGGTGCACCTCGCCCGGGGTGTATGTGCCCGCGTCGAACGCGCCGAGGTCGTCGCGCACCGTGACCTGCATCTCTTGCGGGGCGAGGACGTGGCAGGCCGCGCAGGTCCAGCCGCGCTCGGTGGGTGCCCCGGTGTAGAAGACGCCGCCGCCGCCCCCGCGGCCCGGCGCCTCGTTGAACGTCGAGCCGGTGTGGAAGGCGCGGGCCACGCCCGGCGCGGCCAGGAGCCCAAGACACACGAACAGGACGGCGCGGCTCATCGATCGCTCCCGGGCTCGACGCAGGTGGGGTCCTCGGTCGCCCCCTCGATCCACGTCAGGATGGTCTGGTAGTCGCGGTCGTCCTCGCTCGCGAAGACGTCGCCGCCGCCGAAGGGCTCGTGCGCCCCCTGGTGGAAGTAGCCGCCCACGTCCGCCTCGAGCGGCTTGAGCAGGAGCAGGCTCGCGCGCGGGTCGTCGAGGTCGACCATCGCGAGCGCGGCCTGGAAGTTGTGCTGACGTTCCTCGGCCGTCATGAAGGACGCGCGGTCGGCCTCGCTCTGGCTGATGCGCAGGCGGTTGCGACCGAAGATCGTGAAGAAGCGATCCCCCGCGCCGTGGCAGGTGAAGGTGCCGCAGCTCTTGGTGAGGATCGGCTGCACGCGGCAGCGGAAGTAGGCCTCGTCGAGGGCCGCGATCTCGCCGTCGTCGGTGAGCCCGGGCTGACAGCCCGCGAGGGCGACCGCGGCCAGGAGCAGCGCGCGCCTCACAGGTTCCCCCCGAGCGCCATCTCGGCCACGAACCCGTAGCGCGTCTCGAGCCGCGAGAACTCCGGCAGGTAGAACGCGAAGCCCATCACCTTCAGCTCCCACCGCAGCTCCGCGAACGGCCCCTGGTGCTGGCCGCGCCACGCGAGGCGCGGGCCGAGGAACGCGTCGACGAAGGAGCTCAGCTCGCGGTCGCTCGTCATGAAGCGCATCGGCCGCTGGTAGACGTCCTGGTAGAAGCTCGCGCCGAGCTGGCCGTAGCCGCGCACCATCGCCCCGAGCTGCCAGCCGTCGCCGACGTCGGCCCGCAGCTCGGTGCCGATCGTCAGCGACGCGATGCCCCAGTCGTCGAGGTAGGCCCGGGCGTGCGTGCGGAGCGCGGCGTCGGGGCTGACGGCCGAGTTCCACCGGAACACCAGGGCGTGGCGCATCCGCTGCCGGGGGTGGCGCTCCGGCAAGTAGAGTAGGACGGGTACGTTGTCGCTGTTCGCGAGGCGCGCCATCCGGTAGGGGCTCGCCTGGTAGCCGTCGACGTAGCTGAAGTTGTAGTTGAGCTGGAGGATGTTGCTCGGGTCGGCGACGCCGACGAGCGACGCCGAGCCGGACGCCTGCCACTGCTGCTCGCGGAAGGTCGGGTCGGACGCGCGCCAGATCGTGTTGTAGACGAAGGCCCCGCCGAGCCCGAGGGTCAGGTTGTGGTCGTCGAGGTCCTGACTGAAGCCGGCGCTCCCCGTGTGCGACTCCCAGTCGTTCTCGCGCGAGTAGACGTAGCCGCCGCTCAAGGTCGACCAGCCGTCGGTCCACGCGAGGTTGCCCGCGCCCTCGTTGCGCGCCTCGTCCCAGCGGCCGGTGGCCGCGCTGACGACGTCGACCGACGCGCTCGTCGTGATGTCGACGAGGTAGTGCGCGCCGATCGTCCACTCGGGCGTCGGTCGCGCGCGCACCGCGACGACGCCGCTGCCGATCGTCGTCTGGTCGCTGTCCTGGTAGACCGAGGTGCGCAGGTCCGCGACCACCGCGCCGCTCGGGGGCGGGGAGCTCCCGCCGCAGCCGGCGAGCGCGGCCGCGAGGACCGACCCCAGCAAGCTCAGTTGCAGCCGCACCCGCCGCCTCCGCCGCCGTAGCCGCCCGCCGCGCCCTCGCGGTACTGGTAGACGTGCTGCTCGAGCGCGGTCGCCTCCGGGTCCGGCTCGAACTGCATCTTCGGCGCGGCGAGGTCCCCGCGCTCCCACGGACGCGCGCCGACGCACCCGCCGAGCGCGAGCAGCCCCATCACCGCGATCGAGGCGGAGCGCAGGGACCTCGTCATCAGCTCCCCTCGTGGAGCGGGAGCACGCGCTCGACCACGTCATCCCCGAGGGACGAGTCGCCGAGGGTGTTTCCGTCGACGACCGCGACGAACATGTTGAGGTCGCCCGCGCCGGCCGCGGGCGCGACCCAGTCGAACGTCCACGACGTCTGGTCGTCGAGCCCGGTGGAGAGCACCGCGTGGCAGTCGTGCGAGACGAAGGTGGTCGAGCCCGCCGGCACCATCCGCCGGTCGCCGTTGAACGCGTTGGCCGGGCACGACTGGGAGTCGGTCCCCGAGTCGGTGATGAACCGCCCGGTGGTCTGGCCGTTCGCGTCCTCGATGGCGAGGGCCATGCCGTTGATGCTCCGCCCCGACGGCCCGCGGAGGTCGCCGCCCGTCATCGTGACGGTGATCGTGTAGCGCTGGCCCGGGACGTAGGCGTCCACGCCACCCGCGCTCTGGAACGCCGGCGACGCGGTGAGCGTGAAGTCGATGTTCCCGTCCGCCTCGATGTGGCAGTGCGAGCAGAGGATGCCGTGGTCCTGCGCCCCGCCCGTGCCGTAGAGCCCGCCCGCGCCCGCGCGGTTCATCCCCGCGACGCCCGACGCCGGCATGTGCCAGAAGTCGATGTGCGGGAACGCCGAGGCGCCCGTCGTCCAGCCGAGGGTGGCGGCCCCGAGGGCCGCGGTCACCGCCGCGATCGTCAGCTTGTTGTTCATCGCCGTCACCCTCAGTTCTGCGAGTTGCACGTGCGGCCGAGGGACGCGCCCTCGAGCCAGCTCAGGATGGTCTGGTAGTCCGCGTCGCCCGGGCGCCAGAAGTGGATGTCCTGGTGCTGGAAGGGCCCGCCGATCTCGGGCTGGCGGAGCAGCTCGCTCTGGCTCATGTCGCTCAGGGCCGCGCCGCTCGCGTCCATCGCGAAGCCGCGCGCCGCGTCGAAGTTGCGGATCCACTCGCGCGGCGTGTGCGGAAGCTGCCAGCAGGAGCACTCCACCGAGCCGTGGCAGTCCTGCGGCGGGATGATCACCGCCGGGTTGCCGAGGCAGGCGCGCAGCTCGTGGAGCTGCTCCGACGGGGGGTCGCTCGGCACAGTGGTGATGCGCCGGCGGCCTCGGTGGTACGTGCGCAGCGCGCGGCCGTTCTCGGTGCCGTGGCAGGCCATGTGGGCGCAGCCGCGGTCGAGGATCGGCTCGACGTTGCACTCGTAGAAGTCGAAGTCGAGCGACGGCAGCGTGGCGCTCGTCGCCGGCATGTCGAAGGTGGTCCCGCAGCCGTTCGCGTCGGCGCAGGTCCGCGTGCCGGTGTCGCTCGTGCCGTCGGTCTCCCACGGCGTGCAGACCCACGCCTCGGTGCAGGTGCCCGGCGGGCCCGCGTCGCCCTCGAACGGGCCCGCGTCGACCGTCGGGTCGATCCGTCCTGCGTCGCGACGCGGGCCGGCGTCGGTCCCGTTGCAGATCATCCCCGGGGGGCAGCCGTCGTCCCCGTCGTCGCAGCCGGCTGCGAGCAGCGTGACCGCGAGCGCGATCGACGCCGCGCTGGCTCTCGTGTTGCGTCCCATCTCGTCCCTCCATCCCGCCCGCGCGGGGGTGGAGGGATCAGCGCGCGACGCCGACGAGCGTGACGAAGCGGCGGTCCTGCGTGGGGCCCTGCCGCAGGTCGACGCTGAGGATGTCGTCGGCGAGCCCCGGCGCGGCCGGCGTCAGGTCGACGAGCAGGCGCGCCTCGCTCCCGGGCGGGACCGCCTGCGGGAGCGCGAGATCGGTCACGAAGCCGCGCGCGCCGAAGCGCAGGAAGGTGAAGTCGGCGTTCACCTCGATCGCGTCGAGGCAGTTGTTCGCCACCACCACCTCCGCCCGCGTGCGCACCCCGATCGGGACCTCGCCGAGGTCCAGCTCCGGCTCCAGCACCACGCAGTCGAGCGGCTGCTCCACCGGCACCGGGAGCCCCAGCTCGAAGTCCACGTCCACCACCGGGCTCCGACCCTCGCCCACCCGGACCTCGACCCGGGTCCGCGTCTGCCCCGCCGGCGCCTCGAGCGGGACCGGTCCGAAGCTCCCGTCCGGGTTCACCACCGCCACCGAGGGCGGCATCTCCCCGAACAGCGCCGTCGCCACCACGATCCCCTCGCCCCCCGGCACCGTCCCCGGCGCCCCGCGCAGGCCGCTGTCGTCCAGGCTCATCGTGGTCGCGCCCGGCGGCTCGGGCTGAGGGCTCACCACGCAGCCCATCAGGGCCAGCGCAAAGAGCGTCCGTACGAGGGTGCTGCTCACGGTCCATTCCCTGGGGAGCGCCTTCAGCAGCGCCCGTGCCATCGGGAGATCACCCTCGAGCCACGTCATCGAACGGCGATAGTGTCTCACAAATCGTCTCACGTCTCAATCTGGTTTGGGACGATCGCGGCGGAGCCCGTGCCGCTTGAGCCTCCGGTAGAGCGTGGAGCGGGGGATGCCCAGGCTGCGCGCGACGTCGACGACCCGCCAGCCGTGCTCCTCCAGCGCCCGCTCGAGGCGGGCCCGCTCCTCCACGTCACGCTCCTTGCGCGTCCTCGGCCGGGCTGGGCCGCGCCGCTCGAGGTCGATGTCGCTCGGCTCGATCGTGCCCTCGGCGAGCACGAAGGCGCGCGCCAGCACGTTGCGCAGCTCGCGGACGTTGCCGGGCCAGTCGTGCGACGCGAGGCGGCGCATCGCGCCGGGGCTGACCGGCTTGCTCTCCGCGCCGATCTCGTCGGCGATCGTGTCGCGGAGGTGGGCGACCAGGAGCGGCAGGTCGTCCATCCGCTCGCGCAGCGGCGGCATCCGGACGTCCACGACCGCGAGGCGGTAGTAGAGGTCCTCCCGGAAGCGCCCCGCGCGGGCCTCGACCGCGAGGTCCCGGTTGGTCGCCGCCAGCACGCGCACGTCGACCGGCACCTCGTGGCTCCGGCCGAGCGGCCGCACGCGCCGCTCCTGCAGGACGCGGAGCAGCTTCACCTGCATCGCCTCGCTCATCTCGCCCACCTCGTCGAGGAAGAGCGTCCCGCCGCGCGCGCTCACGAACAGGCCGTCCTTGTCCTCGACCGCGCCGGTGAACGCGCCCCGCACGTGGCCGAAGAGCTCCGACTCGAGCAGCGTGTCGGGGAGCGCGCCGCAGTTGATGGTCACGAACGGCGCCTCGCGCCGTGGGCCGTTGAAGTGGATCGCGCGGGCCACCAGCTCCTTGCCCGTCCCGCTCTCGCCCTGGACGAGCACGGTGACCTCGCTCGCGGTCAGGCGGTCGAGCAGGTCGAAGACGCGCCGCATCGGGTCGCTCTGGCCGATGATCGCGCTGTAGTCGTAGCGGTGCGCGAGCGCGGCCGACTGCGCGCGGACCCGCTCCTCCAGCTCGTCGATCTGCAGCGCCTGACCGCGCGCGAGCTGCTCGACCCGCGCCTTCTCCTCCTCGAGCGCGGCCACGAGGCGCGCGTTGCGGATCGCGAGCGCGGCCTGGTCGGAGAACGCGAGGAGCAGCTCGAGGTCCGGCTTGCCGAAGCGCTCGGCGCGGAAGCGGTTGTCGAGGTAGAGCGCGCCGAGGACGCCGTGCGGCGAGCGCACCGGCACGCAGATCACCGAGCGCAGCTTCATCGCGTGGACCGACGCCTGATCGCGGAACCGCGGGTCCTCGCGCGCGTCGACGGTGAGCACCGGCTCGCCCGCCTCGAGCACGCGCTCGGCGATCGAGTGCGAGACCTTGAGGTGCGAGCGCGGGACCTTCTCGCGGTCGAGGTTGCGGGCGACCGCGATCTCGAGCGCGCCGTCGTCCTCGGCGAGGATCACGAAGCCGCGCTCCGCCCCGGTCAGCTCGATCGCCGCGTCGATCGTCGCGTCGAGGACGCGCTTGGGATCGAGCGAGGAGTTGAGCTTGCGGTTGATGTCGAGCAGGTGGCGGAAGCGCGAGTCGGGCCCGGGCGCGGCGGGGCCGGCGCTCGGGCGCAGGTCGGGCACGGCGCGCCGCGGGTGGCGGCGGAACGGCTCGCGCAGGCTCTCGGGGAGCAGGCCCTCGGTGCGCTCCCACGCGTCGCGCGCCGCCTCCGCGTGCCGGCTCGCCACCCCCGGCGCGCCGCGCCGCGACCAGAACCACGCGAGCCTCCGGTCGACCTCGGCTTGCAAGATGCGTTGCGAGCTCGAGCGCGCCAGATCGTGCGCGCGCTCGAGCTGGGCGAGCGCCTCCGGGGTGTCGCCGAGGGTCGCGGCCCGCACCATCGCCAGCCGCGCGCCGAGATCCGCGCTCTCGAGCGCCTCGACCCGCGGGGCGAGCGCGTCGAGCCGCGCCCGCGCGTCCGGCGCCGCCTCCTCCAGCGCGAGCTCGAGCTCGGTGAGGCGCACCTCGACCAGCTCCCGGCTCGCGCCCTGGGCCTCGAAGCTCGCCGCGGCCCGCGCGAGCGCATCGCGCGCCTCCTCCGGCCGGCCGGCCGCGAGCAGCGCCTCGCCCTGGACCGACGCGGCCGAGCCGACCCAGAACGGCTGGTCCTGGGCTCGCGCCTCCGCCTCGACCGCGCGCGCGCGATCCACGGCGCGATCGAACAGGCCGATGTCGCTCAGGAGCTTCGCGAGGTCGAACTCCAGCGTGCGCCGGGTGCTCGCCTTGCCGAGCGCGCGCGCGACCTCGAGCCCCCGCTCGTAGCTCGCGAGCGCCGGGCCCCACTCGCCGAGCTGGTGCTGCGCGGTCCCGAGGTTGAGCGCGCAGGTCGCCACGTAGTCGCTCAGGCCGTGCTCCTCCGCGACCGAGAGGGCCTCGCGATGGCACGTCGCGGCGAGCGCGGCGCGGCCCGTGCGGTGGGCGTTGATCCCTCGGTAGCTCGCGATGCGCACCCGGTCGCGCGGGTTCGCCTCGCGCGCGAGGCGCGAGGCCCGCTCGAGCGCGCGCTCCGACTCCTCGTGCTCGCCGAGGTAGCTCAGCGCGACGCCGCGGTCCTCGAGCAGCCGCGCGCGGAGGCCCGGGTGGCGCGCCTCGGAGCCGAGCGCGTCGAAGCCCGCCTCCGCGTGCTCGAGGGCCTTGCCATGCGCGCCCGCTCGCTGCGCGCAGCGCGCCAGGACGTCGAGCGCCATCGCTCGCTCCGCGCCGTCGCTCGCCAGCTCGCGCGCCCGCTCGAGCGCGGCGCGCGCGCCGTCGAGATCGCCGAGGCGGAAGCGGCACTCGCCGCGGAGCAGGTGGGCGCCGAACCGGTCGGTGGCCTCGAGGGGCTCGAGGTAGCGGAGCGCCCGCTCGGGGCGCCCGAGCTCCGCCGCGATCTGCGCCGCCCGCAGCCGGCCGGCCTCCGTCGGCCCGGCCGCCACGAGCGCCTCCGCTGCGCGCCCCCAGCCGGTCGCGGCGGTCGGCGGCAGGAGCGCCTCCGCGGCCGCGGTGTCCCCCGCCTCCGCGTAGAGCCGCGCCGCGATCGCCGGCGCCTCGTCCGCGAGGGCCGCCGCCCGCGCCCGGCGCCGCGCGTCGACCCGCGCCGGATCGAGCGCGGCCAGCCAGCGGCTCGCGTCCGTCGGCCTCGGCAGCGCCAGCCCGCGCTCGTCGAGCTCGGCCCAGCGCCCCTCGAGGAGCGGCGCCACCGCGTCGACCTCGTGCACGCCCGGCGCGAGCCGCCCGTCCGCGAGGCACAGATCGATCAACGCGTCGATCGCCCCCTCGGGCAGCGCCTCGAGCGCGGCGCGGCGCCGCTCGCTGGGCACGCTCAGGTCCTTGAGCGCCGCGAGGTCCTCCTCGGAGCAGTCGCCCGCGCCGACGTGCGCGAGGAGCGCGGCCACCGCGCCCGGCGAGCCTCCGGTGAGCCGGACGACGTCGTCGAGCCGCGCGTCCGAGAGCCTCCCCGCGCACCAGCGCGCGACATCCGCGCGCGACAGCGGAGCGAGCAGGAGCGCCTCGGCCGGGGCCGGCGGCTCGTCCAGCGAGGTCGCGATCAGCCCGATCGGCCCGCTCCCGTCGATGAGCCGCATCAACGTCTCGAGGTCGCGCGCCGCGCGCTCCGCGAGTCGGTGCGCGTCGTCGATCACGAGGAGCGTCGCCGGCGCCTCCGCGAGGCTCGCCGGGCGCTGGAGGCTCGCGCCCAGCGGGGCCAGGGCGTGGGCGACCGCGTCGGGATCGCGCGGGTCGAGGGTCACCACGTCGGTCGAGAGCTGCGCCTCCCAGCGCAGCTCGTCGAGCAGGCGGGTGCGCCCGATCCCCTCGGGGCCGTGGAGCCACAGCGTCCGAGGACCCGACGCGGCCCAGTCCAGCCGCGCGATGAGATCGCGCGCCTCCGACACGATCTCCTCACGACCGAGCAGCGGGGCCTCGGCCGAGCGCGCCGCGCCCACGAGCGGGGCCGACTCGCCGAGCCGCTCGAGCACCTCGGCCGCGTCCACCGGGCGATCGCTCGGCTCGAGCTGCGCGCAGCGCTCGGCCAGCGCGCGCAGGTCGTCGGGCCACTCCCCCCCGAACGCGGGCGCGATCTGCGCCAGCGTCTGGCCGAGCCCGTAGAGATCGGCCCGCCCATCGGCGGCGCGCCCCTCGAGGAGCTCCGGAGCGAGGAAGCCCGGGGTGCCGCTCACCCCGTCGACCGGCGGGACCCCGAGCGCGGCCGCGCACCCGAGGTCGATGAGCACCGCGCGACCGTCGGGCCGCACGATGACGTTCGCGGGCTTCACGTCCCCGTGCCGCACCCCCGCCGCGTGGAGGTAGGCGAGCGCTCGGGCCACGTCGGCGACCGCGCCGCGCACCGCGTCGATCGACGGCCCGCCCGCGACGAACGCGCCCAGCTCGGTCCCCGGCACGTGGCGCGCGGTGTAGTAGGCCACCCGCTCGCCGCCGTCCCGCGCGGCGCCGAAGTCCCGCACCCGCACGAGCCCCGCGTGGCGCAGGCTCCGGAGCCGGGCGAACTCGCGCCGCATCGCGCCGAGGAGGCTCGGCTCGCGCAGCACCTTGAGCGTCACGTCCTCGTCGTGGAGCCGATCGCGCGCCAGCCACGTCGCCGCCATCGCTCCCGCGCCGAGCTCGCGGACCCGCGCGTAGCGACCGGCGAACATGTCGGACCGGTTCACTCGCTCAGCCTATCAGCCGCGCGCGACGCGACGGCGGCGAGCCTAGTCCTCGCCGCCCTCGTCCTCGTCGTCGTCGTCGTCGCCGCCGTCGACGCCCTTGGAGAAGTCGATGACCTCGCCGAGCTTCTTGTGCAGCACGACCTTGTCCCCGATGCCGCTGACGAAATCGACCGGTATGTCGAGCGGAACGGTGCCGAACATCGGCTTCTTCAGGTCGAACTGGTCGAGGAGGTCGCGGTCGAGCTTGACCACCAGCGCCCGGACCCGCCACGACGCCGAGTCGACCACCAGGTCGGACAGCTTGCCGATCTCGCGACCATCCTGGGTGAGCACGCCCTTACCGCTCAGGTTCTCGTCGAACTTGGTCTCGCTCATGGCGTCAGCCTTACTGCAACCGCGCCCCGGCGGGAAGCCGAAACTCAGCCCGCGCCGCCGCCCTGGGCCCGGAGCTCAGCGCCGGGCGGCGAGCGCGCGATCCAGGTCCTCGCGGGTCACGACCTCCTCCACGTCGAGCGCGTCGGCGTCGTCCATCCGGAACAGGATCCGGTGGTGGATCCCGACCCGGGCCGAGCAGAGCCCGTGCATGCCCTCGAGCCGCTTGGCGTGCCTCCACGCCTCGGGCCGCCCCGCGCCGAGCAGGCCCGTGGTCGCGATCGCGCTCGCGACGACGTGCTTGGGCAGCTTCTCGAGGGAGGCCCGCGCCTTGTCGCTCCACACCGGCAGCCGCACCCCGTGCGCGATCACCGGCTCGCCCGCCTCCTCGGCCGGCTCGGCCGGCGCGTCGTCGTCCTCGTCGCGGCGCCCGCGCTGGAGCTCCTCCGCCTTGCGCCGCAGGTCCGCGCGCTCGGCCTGGCCCTCGCGGATGCGGCCCTGCAGCTCCTCGATCTTGCGCCGCAGCGTCCGCGCCGCCTCCGCCTCCGCCGCCGCGCCTTTGGAGTCGTCCTGGGCCTCCGCCTCCACCGCGCGCGCCTCCGCGTCCTGGGCCCGCGCCTCGAGCTCGTCGAGCTGATCGCGCTGCTGGCCGAGCTCGCGCGCGAGCACGTGGGCCTGGGCCCGCGCCTCGGTCGCGTCGGCGCGCAGCCGCTCGAGCTCCTCGCGCAGCGCCGCCTTCTCCGCGTCGGTCGCGCGCTCGAGGGTCCGCTCCATGAGCATGCGGTCGAGGACGCCCCAGTAGGGATCGCCCGGCGGCGCGCCGAGCCGGTCGCGCGCCCACTCGATCTCGTCGAGGAGCGCCCGGCTGTCGCGCTCGCCCTCCGGGTCGAGGCAGCCGCGGCTCACGAGGACGCCGAGCGCGGGGAACGGCTCGAGAAGCTCGTAGGCCAGCGAGACCGGCGGCGGGGCGCCCTCCACGAGGTGAGGCCGCGCGATCGCCTCGAGCTCCGCCAGCGTCTCGGCGGTCGGCTGCCGCACCGCGCGCCCGATGCGGACGTGGGGCGACACGAGCGCCGGGTCCGAGAGCGCGTCCATCATCCGCGTCGCGAGCGCGTCGTCGCCGTACTCGTGCGCGTAGTCGACCAGCTCGGCGCGGTAGTCGTCGATCGAGCGGCCCTCGCCGAGGCTCTCGCGCGAGGCGAGCTCCTCCACGATCGCCACCGCCTCGTCCATCCGCTCGCAGTCGAGGAACACGCGGAAGCACGCGGTGGCCTGGTCGACGTCGAGCGCGTCGAACGGTAGCCGCGCGAGGTCCGCCGGGTGCTGCGACAGCAGCTCCTCGGCCGTGCACAGCTCGTGGAGCCGCAGCCGGTACTCGCGCATCGTCAGGCCGGCGGCCGGCGAGAGCGCGCGGTCCTCCTTGCCGAAGCAACACTTCTTGTACTTCTTGCCGCTGCCGCAGTGGCAAGGGTCGTTGCGCCCGATCTTGGGCGTGGCCCGGCGCGCGGTGAACCCGGCCGCGAGCACCTTGGAGCGCGACGCGGGGAGCGCGTCGACGGTGGCCCCGGGCGCGAGGCCCTCGAAGATCGTCTCGTCGAGGACGTCGAGCTTCGGGTCGATCCGGTAGCGCGCGTGCAGATCCGGGTCCTCGAGCCGCAGCACCGCCTGGACCGCCCAGCCCTCACCGGCCCAGCCGGGGCGCGAGCGAGAGAGCGTCCGGAGCACCCCGAGCAGCACGTCGGGCGGCCGCTCGCCGGGGTGGAGGTGCAGGTAGAGCGCGGCCGCCATCGCGAGCTGGTAGCGGTCCGGCCGGCGCGAGCCGAGGACCCGCTCGAGGATCGCGCCGCGCTCGGGGTGAGCCGCGATGAGGACCTGGGCGGCCCGCTCGTCGATCGCGTCGGGGTAGATCCGCTCGACCGTCTCGGCGTCCGGCATCCGGCCCTGGGCGAGCTGGACGAGCGCGAGCGCGGTGGCGCCGTCGATCTCGCGCTGGCTCTCGGCCCGCGCGAAGGCCGCGTCGACGACCTCGGGCGCGAGCTCGCGCGCGAGCGCGCCGATCCGATCGGCGACCAGGTCGGTGCGCGCAGCCCGCTCGACGAGCGCCGTGAGCTCAGCCTCGTCCATCGCCCGACCGACCGAGAGTGCCCGGGTGCATCACCGGCGGACCCTGCCAAGCCCGCGCGCCGGCCGCAACGGCGATCGCCGTCGGCGCGAAAGGTCGGGCCCTCCGGGCTCGCGGCCGTGGGCCGGGCACGCGGACGTGCACCAAGGACGTGCGCGTCCACGCTCGTCCACGTGCACGAGGCCGGTTCACGTGGACGTGCCCGGCTGCGCCGGGCATCCGAGGCGCTACTCCGTGAGGCGCGCGAGCGCGCGACGGTAGCGCTCGGCGCGGGCGTGGTCGGCCGCGGTGGGCTCGGCGATGCGCGACCCATCGAGGTTGTCCTCGAGGTCGAGGCGCTTCACCCGCGCGGCGAGCGGGCAGGCGCGCGCGCGATCGATGAACGCCTCGTAGCTCTCGCCCGCGCGGCGCGTGAGGTGATCGATCGCGACGAGGACCTCGTCGGGGAAGCCCTCGCGGCGCAGGTCGTCGAGCGTCCACGGGCTGTCCTCGACGACGTCGTGGAGGACCGCGACCATCGCCTCCGTCTCGGTCGCCGCCTGGGCGCGGAGGCGCAGCGGGTGATCGATGTAGGGCGCGCCCGCCTTGTCGCGCTGACCGAGGTGCGCCTCGGCCGCGATCATCACCGCGCGCCCCGGCAGCCACCGCGCGATCAGATCCAGCAGCGCGACCCGCGCGTGATCGAAGCGCAGCCGCAGCGCGTCGTTGACCACCGGCCGGTAGACCGCCTCGAGCCGCGAGAGCTGCGCGCGGTGCTCGCCGGGCCGCGTGCTGAGCCGGAGCAGCAGCGGCCGCCCCGCCTCCTCGTCCTCCACCAGGCTCTGGAGGTTGTGCACCTTGTCCGCGCAGCTCACCGGGATCGCCCGGCGGGCCGCGTCGGTGTCGGCCGCGATCTGGGCGAGGTAGCCGTCGAAGCGGTCGCGCTTGTCGCGCAGCCGCCCGGACCGGTCGAGCTTCGTCTCGGTCAGCACCTCGACGATCGCGACGACCGCCTCCGGCATCTGCTCGCGCAGCTCCGGCTCGAACATGGGCCGGTCCTCGAGCAGGTCGTGGAGGTAGGCGGCCGCGAGCTGATCCTCGTCCCGGTAGCCGGTGTCCACGAGGATCCGCGCGACCGCGTCGAGGTGGTCGAAGTACGGCCCGCCCGCCTTGCGCTCGTGCCCGGCGTGGGCGAGCCGCGCCAGCTCACGCGCGCGGTGGACGAGGGGTCGGTCGAGGGGCATCGCGAGGATCAAGGTAGCAGCCCGCGCGCCCGAGATCTGCCGCGGCCCTGTGACGGCGGTGGCGCACGATCGGGCGAACGCGAGGGGGGGGATCCGCCCCGGTCGCGCGTACAGACCGGCATGACCCCCGAGCGACAGACCGTCCTGTCCGAGTTCGTAGCCACCCAGATGATGCGGACCCCCAAGACCTTGCGTGTCCTCTCGGTCGTCATGCTCGTCCTCTGCGGCGGGGGCCTCGCGCTCCTGGCCGCGGTCTACCTCGACGGCGCCGCGACCCTCGACGACGTCGGCCTGCCGCTCGTCCTCTTCGGCGTCTTCACCGCGCTCGCACTCGTCGGCGTGATCGTCCCGACGCGGCAGATCCGCGGGATGCCGCAGCACCCGCTCATCGTCGCGCTGCGCGAGCACCCGGACGACATCGTCGGCCTGACCCCGACCACCATCGTCGGCCGCGGCGGCCACACCCCCGCGCTCAACTTCGCGCTCCGCTCGGGCAAGCGGCACCTCGTCATCATGGGCGAGGCCACCCGCGCCGAGATCATGGCGTGGCTCTCGCAGCGGGGGACCCGTGTCGGCTGACCTCACGCCGCTCCTCGAGCAGATCCGCAAGGCCAAGCGGCGCCTCGCCTACCTCGCGATCGCCCCGATCGTGATGGCGCCGGCGGTGTTCCTCCTGCCCACGCCCGACAGCACCGTCGGCCACGTCGTGCGCCTCGTCTTCGTCGCGTTCCTCGTCGGCCTCGGCGGCCTCTTGCTCTGGGAGGGCGTGCGCTCGCCCGAGAGCCACCCCGCGATCGCCGCGTTGCGGACCGAGGGCCGAGTGAGCTGGATCTACATCGAGCAGCCGCGCAACGCGCAGAGCGGCAAGATGCTCGAGCCCCAGCTCCGCCTCGGCACCGTCACCGGCGAGCGCCTGCTCCTCCACGTCCCCGAGGGACGCGCCGACGAGATGCTCGCGCTCGTCCGCGCGTGCGCCCCCCGCGCGATCGTCGGCTGGAACCCCGAGCTCGAGCTCGCCTTCGTCACCGCCCCGGCCTCGCTGCTCCAGGCGTAGGACGCTCCCCCCGCCCGGCGAAGC
>JAUHXR010000416.1 GCA_030426845.1 Polyangia bacterium
CGCGCTCTCGGCCGGCGACTTCGAGGGGCCCTTCGAGTGGCCGGCGGGGGTCAACCTCCAGGGCGCATGCGCCGGGGCGACGCGCCTCGTCAGCGGGCCGGGGGACGCGCTCGAGGCGACCGTCCGGCTGCGCGCGGGCGAGGCGAGCCTGCGCGACGTCACGATCGCCGGCCCGCGCGTCGGGGTCTGGGTCAACGCCGGCGCCAGCGTCACGCTCGAGCGCGTCGAGGTGCGCGGCGCGGTGCTCTACGGGGTCGCGATCGCCGGTCGGTTCCGCGCCCGCGACCTGGTGATCCGCGCGACCGACGGCCTGACCGACGGCCCGACGAGCGGGGCCGGCGGCTACGCGATCCTCGTCGAGGGCGGCGACGCCGAGATCGACCGCGTGGTCGCGACCGACAGTCAGGAGATCGGCGTGCTCGTCGCGCGCGACGGCGTCCTCGCGCTGCGCGACGCCCGCGTGGCCGGGACCCGGCCGAGCGCGATCGACCCTCATCGGATGGGCGTCGGCGTGGTGGCCGCGCTCGGGGGCGCGCTGACCCTCCAGCGGGCGGTCGTCGAAGACAACCGCCGCTCCGGCGTCGAGGCGCAGGGCGAGGGCGTGCACATCGTCGCCAAGGACACGGTGATCCGCGGGACGCGCGCGACCACGCCGCCCGATCCCGACGCCCCCCCGCTCGGCCGCGCGATCGCGGCGGACGCGGGGGCCGCGGCCACGCTCGCGCGGGTCTGGCTCGACGCGAACCCGTCGGGCGTCCGCGTCTTCGCGGGCGCGTCCGTCGACGCCGCCGATCTTCGCATCGACGCGTCGACCGGCCTCGACGCGCGCGGGGTGGCCGGCGTCGCGCTCTGGGCGGCCGAGGGATCGATCCGAGGTCGTCGGGTGGCGGTGCGCGGGAGCGCCGACGTGGCCGCGCGCGCGGCGGGCGCGGGCGGGAGCCTCGTGCTCGAGGACGCGTGGATCGTGGACACGCCCGGCGCGTGGGATCCGGCGGGACCCAGCCCCGATCAGAGCACCGGCCTCGCCGTCCACGTCCTTGGCTCGGCGGTCGGCGAGCTGCGGCGGACGCGGATCGAGCGGGCCACCGGGATCGCGGTCGGCGTCGCGGGCACGGGGAGCGTGCTCGACGTGGAAGACCTCGAGATCCAGGACACCGCGAGCGGCCCCTACGAGGGGATCCTCGGGCGCGCGCTGGTCGCCGCGGCCGAGGGGACGCTGCGCGGTGCGCGCGTGCGCAGCGCCCGCAACCGCGAGGTCGCCGTCTCCGCCTGGCTCCCCGGCTCGGTGATCGCGCTGCGCGATCTGACGGTGGAGGACACCCTCGCGGCCCGGTGCGGCGAGGCGGCGTGCGAGGGACGCGGCGGCGGCATCGGGGTCGGGGCCTACTCCGGGGGCCACCTCGATCTCGAGCGCTTCGAGGTCGCGCGCTCGGCGCTGGCCGGCGTGCAGCTCGCGCACGGCGCCGCGAGCGCCGAGCCGCCCTACGTCCGGCACCCGCGCGGGGGCACGGCGAGCTTCCGGCACGGCCGGCTCGTCGACTGCCCCTTCGCGCTCGACGCGCAGTCCGACGACGCCGTGGCGGCCGAGCTGATCGCGGGGCTCACGTTCGTCGGCAACGAGGTCAACGTGGTCGGCCACGCGCTCCCCGTACCGACCCCGGGCGAGTGACCTGGGCCGGCCGCCTCAGCGCCCGTGGAAGGCGCGGCGATGGGCGACGGGGCTCGTGCCCACCGCGTGCTTGAAGTCGCGCGCGAGGTGCGCCTGATCGGTGTAGCCGAGCTCCATCGCGAGCGCGGCGAGGCTCGGCGCCTCCCCCGCCTCGATGCGGGCCGCGACCTCCTGGAGCCGGTTGCGTCGGATGAGCCACTTGGGCGACGCGCCGAGGTGGGCGCGGAAGAGCCGCTGCAGCCCGCGGGGCGAGACGCCCGAGACGTCGGCGAGGCGCTCGACGCTGGTGATCCCGGGGTCGGCCTCGACGCGCTCCGCGATCGCGACCGCGAGCGAGACGTCCTCGCGCTCTTCCGTCCGGACGCGCGCCGACGCCCAGGCCGCGAAGGCCTCGAAGGCCTCCGCGTCGTCATCCGGCGCGAGCACCGCGCGCTCGATCGCGGTCACGTCGGTCCCGAGCACCGCGCTGAGCGGGGCGATGCGATCCGCGAGGGAGTGGGCCGGTCGGTCGAGGAGCCCGCGCACCGCGCCGGGGCGGAGCTTGAGGCCGCGCGCGAGGCCGTCGCCCTCGAGGGTGCGCGTCCAGAGGCGGGTCCACACCCCGACCACGCGGCCGCCCGCGTGAGGGCCCGTACGTTCGAATACTACGTTGACGCACGGGTCGGCGAGCATCCGGGTGGTGTGCGACGCGCCACCCTCGAAGCGCCAGCGCCCCGACCAGAAGCGCCGCGCGATCGGCGTGAGCGCGGTGGGGACCTCGTAGCGGGCGCTCCGGACCTGCTCGTCCGATGACGGCTGAGAGACCAGCCCGCGCGGCCGTCGCGTTTCTACAAGCTCGCTCATTCGTAGACGCCTAGATCCTAGTCACCCGGAACAGCGGTTCATGGCAAATCCCACCGGCCCTCGCCGCGCGACTCGGCGTCACTCCTGCTCGAGATGCCCTCGGCATTCCTCGTCGTCGTTCCTTGATTCGCACGGCGTTGGCTCGCGGCGACCTACCATTCACTGCTGTCCCGGGCGACTACCCCAACCCCGAAAGAGGCGAGACATGGACAACGTCACGATCAAGCACGTCGAGGAGATCCCGGCCTACGAGGGCCCGAACGAGATCCCCGGCATCCGCTTCAAGGCCGCCCGCCAGGCGCTCGGCGTCGAGGCGTGGGGGATGAACGTGCTCGAGCTGGACCCTGGCTGCGAGGGCTACCCCGAGCACGATCACCGCGGGGACCAACAGGAGGAGGTCTACGTCGTCCTGCGCGGCGAGGTCGTGCTGACGGTGGGCGACGAGGAGCGGGTGCTCCGCGCGGGCACGCTCGCGCGCGTTCCGGCCGAGGTGCAGCGCAAGCTCGTGACCCGCGATCAGGGCGCGGCGATCCTCGCGCTCGGCGGCACCCCGGGTCAGGCCTACAAGCCGACCATGGGGTAGCGAGCGACGGCCGGCCCTCCAGCTCTCGTCGGGCTCAGGCGTCGTTGGCGCCGCGGGCGCGCGCGACCGGAAGGTCGGAGAGGGCCCGGAGCCGCAGGTGCGACTCTCCGGGCTCGTTCGCCCGCTCGATCACCCGGGCGAGGTCGTCGACCGCGAAGGGCTTGTCGAGCACCCCGCAGAACAGCTCGCGGTGCTCGGGGCGGATCTGGCCCCGCCACCCCGTGACGCACACCACGCGGGGTGTGCGCGGGCCGAGCCGGCGGAGCAGCTCCTGCGCGAGCTGGCCGCCGTCCGAGCCGGGCATCCGGTAGTCGGTGACGACCACCTCCGGGACCTCCTCGTCGAGCGCGCCGTAGAGCGCGGCCGGATCGGTGAAGCACCGAGCGCCGAAGCCGCGCGCCTCGAGGAGCACGCAGATCGTCGAGGCGAGGCGAACCTCGTCGTCGATGATCCAGACGGTGGGGCGGGCGGAAGGCACTCGGTCTCCGGGCGTGGCGCGAGGTTCTCAGGTCTCGGGAGGTCGCCCGAGGGGAGAACCCCCACGGCGCCCCCCGGCGTTCTGCGGGGCCGATGGTGCGACGACTCGGTCCGGCGCGCCACCCCCCGGTTCGGGGAGGTCCCGCGGCCCCCCGGAGGCCGGCTCAGAGACGCGCCATGGGGGCCCCGGGCCGCCACGCGCGCGCCACCGCGAGGACGACCGCGGCGAGGTAGGCGAGCACCACCGTCAGGCCCATCGCCTCGCCGAGCGCCCCGGGCGCGCCCGCCACGAGGGTCGCCACCGCGATCGGCGCCGGGAGCGCGAGGAACAGCGCGGCGACCTTCGAGCCGCGCCACGCGACGGCGGCGAGGCAGAGGAGCGCGCCGCCGAGCGCGAGCCACTTCACCCACGTCGCGTAGAAGAGCCAGCCGAGGGCCCCTCCCGGATCGGCGCCCGCGCCGAGCGCGTCGGTCAGCGCGAGGAGGGTGAGGTTCTCGGCCACGTCGAACGGGTAGGTGACGGCGGCGAAGGCGATCCCCGCGCGCGCGACCGGCTCGCCCCGGCGCGCGGCCGGCAGGAGCAGGAGCGCGATCAGCCCCGCGTACGCGAGCGGGAAGAGCATGTCCACGTAGCTTGAGAGGTCGAGTGCGGCCCGCCGCTCGGCCGCCTCGCCGTCGCCCGCGAGGAACGCGACGTCCTCGGCCGTCTGCGCGAGCTCGATCGCGAGGATCGGCGTGACGTAGCCGCGGTTGAGCGTGCCGCCCCGGGGGGCGACCGCCTGCAGGGCGCCGGTGAGCGCGACGAGGAGGAGCGCCGCCGCGGCCGGCCCCCAGCGGGCGAGGCCCTGCGCGACGGGCCGCGGCGTCGGCTCCGGCGCGTCCGCCTCGCTCACCGCGGCCGCACGAAGCGCAGGGTGAAGCGGTCGCTCGTGCCTCGGCGCTCGCCGGCCGCGCTCGGGGCCGCGTTCCAGTCGCGCGGGTCGTCGGCGCGGCGCAGGGTGTCGGCGCGGGCCTCGAGCTCGAAGCCGGCCGCGAGCACCTCCTCGACGACGAGCGCCTCGTCTACCCGGTGCAGGCTCTGGACGTCGCGCGCCCCGCTGCCCGCCGCCGCCGCGTGGTCGACGATCCCGTAGACCCCGCCGGGCCGGAGCGCCTCGAAGATCGCGCGGTTCATCGCCGCGCGGTCGGCCTCCATCCAGAAGGTGTCGTGGTAGGCGAGGATGAAGATCACCGCGTCGAGGTCGCGCGCGCCCTCGGGCAGCGGCGCGTCCATCTCGCGCTCCACCACCTCGACGTGCGCGAGCCCGTCGCGCGCGAGCCGGGCCTCGAGCGGGCCGCGGGCGAAGCGGTCCATCACGAACGCGTTGTTCTGCGCGTAGACGTGACCCTCCGGGCCGACCGCGCGCGCGAGCAGCTCGGTGGTGTAGCCGGTGCCGGCGAACAGGTCGGCGACGCGCTGCCCCTCGCCGATCCCGAAGAACGTCAGCACCTCGGCCGGGCGGCGGCCCTCGTCGAGCGCGTGGTCGGCCTCGAGCCGATCGGGCGCGCCCAGGAGCGCGGCGAGGCGCGGGTCCGCCTCGACCGCCTGCTCGGCGGGAGCGTCGCGCGTCTCGGCCACCTCGTCGCCCGCGGCCGACTCGGCTGGCGTGGGCTCGGCCGGCTCCTCGGTCGCTCCGCCGCACGCGCCCAGCGCCAGCCCCGCGATCAGCCCGACCGCGGGCCACGTCGTCATCCGCTTCATCTCGGTCGCCTACCACGGTTCGCCGTCACGCGCGCGGCGACGCGCCCCTTCGTCGACAGCCTCCGCGCGATTGCGTAGCGTGGAGGCCTCCATGCGCCCCGCCTCGCTCCTCCTCGCCTCGCTGCTCCTCTGCCCGCTGCTCGTCTCGGTGACCGCCTGCGAGTCGCCGGTGCCGCGCCCGCCGCCCCCCGCGAACACGGGGATCTACGGCTTCGCGGGCGGCTGCTACGCGATCGACGCCACCGAGCCCGGCGAGGACGACACCCGCTGGCTGCGGCCCACCGAGGAGGGGGACGGCTTCGAGTTCGCGGCGCGCTCGCTCGAGGAGGGCGCGCGCTTCTTCATGCGCGCGTCGGACCTGGGCACCTACCTCCTCTACGACGAGGAGGGGCGCTACGTGGTGGCGGAGGACGGCCCGCTGCTTCGGCAGGACGCGCTCCTGAGCGACATCGTCCTCGTCGAGGACGGCTACGTCTCGGGCGGCGAATGGGAGGTGCGCGCGTCGACCGTGGACCCGGAGCGCTTCGCGCTGGTGAACCTCCGCACCGGCCGCTTCCTCGGCCGCGAGGGGCTCGTCGAGGACGAGGCAGGCGCCGCGGTGGTGGCCTTCTATCCGCGTGAGGGCTGCGCGGAGTTCCCCGAGCTCACCCTCGACGCCGAGGGCGAGGTCGAGCCGCGGTCGTGGCCGGACGGCTCCGTCTACGGCGTGGTGGAGACGCACGCGCACCTCCTGACCAGCTTCGGGTTCGGCGGCGGGGGCATCTTCCACGGCGCCCCGTTCCACCGCCTCGGCGTCGAGCACGCGCTGCCCGACTGCGCGCCGTTCCACGGCCCCGAGGGACGGCGCGACCTCTTCGGCTACGCCTTCCACGCGGGCGACAGCATCTCCGAGGACGTGCTCGTCACGAGCTTCGTCACCGGCCGCACGCCCGAGCGCAACCACGCGACGGCTGGGTGGCCCGACTTCACCGAGTGGCCCGACGCGCGCCGCGCCGCGACCCACCAGCAGCAGTACTACCTGTGGCTCCAGCGCGCGTGGATGGCCGGCCTGCGGCTCCTCGTGCAGCACGCGACGACGAACCGCGTGATCTGCGAGCTGATGGTCGGGAGCAACGCGCAGGACGTCCGCTACTCGTGCAACGACATGGTCGCGGCCGACCGCCAGATCGAGGAGGCGTACAACCTCGAGCGCTACATCGACGCGCAGTCGGGCGGCCCCGGCGAGGGCTGGTTCCGGATCGTCACCACCCCCGAGGAGGCGCGCCAGGTCATCTCCGAGGGGCGCCTCGCGGTGATCCTCGGGCTCGAGGTCTCCAACCTGTTCGACTGCTACGTGACGCCGCCGCCCGGAGAGGTGGCCTGCACGCCGGAGCGCGTCACCGCGTCGCTCGACCGCTACTACGACCTCGGGGTGCGCGTGCTCTTCCCCGTGCACAAGTACGACAACGCGTTCAGCGCGGGCGACGGGGATCGCTCGAT
>JAUHXR010000417.1 GCA_030426845.1 Polyangia bacterium
TCACCGACTACCGCCGCTTCGCGCGGCCCGCGCACCTGGCTTACCTGAACCAGTCGCTCCGTCGGCAGCCCTTCCAGGGCCTGATCGTGGTCACCCCCTACACGCCGGACATCGGCCGCGAGCCGGTGGGCTCCCCGCGCGTGCGGGAGTACGGCGACTGGCTCGCCGGGCCCCTGCTCGCGGCGGTGCGGGACGCGCTGCCGGGGGCCGCGCGTGGGCCGGCGGCGACGGGGATCGACGGAGTCTCGCTCGGCGGCCGCCTCGCGCTCGAGGTGGGGCTGACGCACCCCGAGGCGTTCGGCGCGGTCGGCGGGATGCAGCCGGCGATCCGTGAGCTCGAGGGAGACCTCGCGGACCGCGCGCGCGCCGCGGTGGCCACGCGCGCGCAGCGCATCCGGCTGCTCACGAGCGACGACGACCCGTTCCTCTGGGCGACGCGC
The DNA here is from genome assembly GCA_030426845.1 of Polyangia bacterium. Taxonomy (GTDB): domain Bacteria; phylum Myxococcota_A; class Polyangia; order Polyangiales; family Sandaracinaceae; genus JAUHXR01. The sequence goes on from JAUHXR010000417.1 coordinate 441, forward strand.
CGGCTGAGCACCGAGCTGCGCGAGCGGCGGGTGCCGCACACCCTGACGGTGACCCCGGGGCCTCACGACTACGAGTACAACCGCGGCCCGGGCAGCCACGAGCTGCTGTTCTTCCACGACCGCGCGCTGGCCCGTGAGCCGCTCTGACGCGGGGCGCCCCGCGCGGACGTGGAGTGTGCTACGAGAATCGACCCGCAGAGAGAAGGAGCGATCATGGCGGACGACCGGGTACCGATGACCCCCGAGGGCCTCGCCGCCCTCAAGGCGCAGCTCACCGAGAAGAAGGCCGAGATCATGCGCTTGGCCAAGGCGATCGGAGAGGCGGCCGAGGAGGGTGACCTCAAGGAGAACGCCGAGTACCACGCGGCCCGCGAGAAGCAGGGCATGGTCAAGGCGCAGGTCGACGACATCGAGTACCAGATCGCGCACGCCGAGGTGATCGACACGTCGCAGATGACCGGCGAGAGCGTCGCGTTCGGCGCGTGGGTCGTCCTCGAGGACATCGACAAGGGCGAGGAGGTCACCTACCGCATCGTCGGCAAGTCCGAGGCGGACGTGAACCGGGGCCTCATCAGCGTGACCTCGCCGATGGCGCGCGCGATGATCAAGCGTGAGCCGGGCGACGAGGTGAAGGTGCAGACGCCGGGCGGCTTGCGCACCTACGAGGTCGTCGAGGTCCGCTGGACGGCCGACTGATGGCTCAAGCCCAGGTGCACATCGTCGAGAGCTTCGCGGTGCCTCCCGAGGTGCTGTTCGACCGGCTCGTCGACCACGAGGGGATGAGCGACTGGCTCGGGGTCCGGGTCAGCATCCTCGCCGGCCCGCTCGACGGCGGGGTCGGCACGATCCGGCGCGTCCACGCGCGCGGGCTGGTGCTCGACGAGGAGGTCACCTACCTCGATCGGCCGCGCCGCATGACCTACCGGATCATCCGCGGCCTCCCGCTGCTCGCGTTCCACCGCGGCGAGCTGCTCGTCGAGCCGTGGGGCAAGACGGGCTCCCAGCTCACCTACGACATCCTCATGGACTCGCCGGTGCCGGGCGTCGCGCGGGTGATGGCCGGCGCGCTCGCGCCGCAGCTCCGCGCGGGCCTGTCGCGCCTGAGGGGTCAGCTCTCCGAGCGCGCCGCCTGACGGGGGCGGAGTCCTGTCAACGAGCCCTGCTCGTGCGCGTAGACGAGGGCGGCGGGGCGGTGCCGGAGCTACTCTTCCTCGTCGCTCCCCGCCGCTTTGCTCGCCCGCGGCAGTCTCCCGTCGCGGTAGGCGTCGACGAGCACCTCGGCGACCTCGACCGGCAGCCCGAGGTACGGCTCGTCGTAGCGCACCGGCGAGGCGTGGCGCCGCGTCAGCACGAGCTGCCGCAGGTCGTGCGCGCCCTCGAGGACCGACCACTTGCGCTTTGCGTCCACCGACACGCGGTCGAGTTGGGTCCAGCGCACGCGGATCATCCCCTTGGCCGTCCGCATCAGCGCCTCGGCCGGCGTCAGCACGAGCGAGAGCCCGAGGCGGGGGCGCACGTCGCGGCGCGTCATCCAGAACCAGCGCGCGGGCACCGCGAGGAACGCGATGAAGAGGCCCCCGCCGATCAGCGGACCGACCGCGCTCCACACCTCGGAGCCGCCGCGCACCAGGCTGTCCGCCGCGCCGAGCGCCACCACGAGCGGGAGGTAGGGCGCCTTCTTGAGCCACTCGTAGCCGTGCGCGATCGCGGTGACCCCGGGCTCCGGCTTGCCCGCGGCCGCGTCGTCGTAGACCCGGCTCGCGAGCGCGGCCGGCTCCGGCGCCGGGGCGTCCTCGTCGCGCGGCGTGAACGGGCTCGCCCCGCGCCAGCGCATCAGCCGCTCCGCGAGGAGGCCCGGCGTGTCCTCGAACACCGGCGGCAGCGCCACGTGGGTGCGCCCCGTCGCCGGGTCGGTCACCACGAACACCTCGCTCCAGCGCCGCCCCGCGCTGCGCTTCTGCCAGGTCCCGCGCTCCGCGATCCCGACGATGTCCTCGCGCCGCACCACCACGTCCATCCCGGGCGCCCGGTAGAACAGCCCCTCCGGGGTCAGCACCAGCCCGAAGCGGCGCGCCGAGACGAACGTCGCCAGCCGCGTGAACAGCGCCCCGCCGAGCACCACCACCCGCAAGGTCAGCCCGATGGCGAGGACCCGCAGCAGCAGCGCGAGCGGGTCCACCGGCGTGCCCGCGATCTGCTCGCGGAAGATCGCGGCCGCCCAGACGAGCGCGGCCAGCATCGGCGCGAGCGCCGCCTTGAACCCGTCCGCGTCGAGGAGCGGCGGCGTCTGACCCCTCAGGACGCGGTCGCCGTCCTGCGCGGGCCGGCCCGTGTCGAGCGCGCGCTCCGCCCGGTCGACCCAGCTCATCGGCGCACCTGCCGGCAGCGGCGGCGGGCGTCCTCGCAGCGCGTCAGCCCGTCGGGATCGCCCAGCGCCTCGGCCTCGCCGCAGAGCGCCTCCGCCGCCGCGCAGAGCTCGTCCGCAGCCGGGCAGGGCGCGTCGGCCGCGCACCCGTCGGCGTCGGCGCTGGCGTGGGCGATCGTCGCCTCGTGGACCTGGATGGCCCGGAACGTCGCGTCGGGATCGGGCCGCGGGGGCGCGCCGCAGCCGGTCAGGCCGAGGGCGGCGAACGAGAGCGCGAGGCAGGTCACGCGCACAATGACAGCGACAGTCGACATTCGTTCGCGGGTCGGGTACCGCTAGAGGCGCCCCGCGGCAAGCCGCACATGCCCCTCGTCAACCACGCCCGTCAGGAGATCCACCTCAAGGTGGTCTATTACGGTCCCGGCCTCGGCGGGAAGACGACCAACCTCGAGCACATCCACTCCCGCACCCGGCCCGAGCTGCGGGGCAAGCTCATCTCGCTCGCCACAGAGACCGAGCGGACGCTGTTCTTCGATCTGCTGCCGGTCGAGCTCGGCCGGTTCAAGGGCTACCAGATCCGCGTGCACCTCTGCACGGTGCCCGGCCAGATCGCCCACGACCGCACCCGCCGGCTGGTGCTGCGCCACGTCGACGGCATCGTGTTCGTGGTGGATTCGCAGGTGGATCGCGTCGAGCAGAACCGCGAGAGCATCGCGAACCTCTACGAGAACCTGCAGCTCCAGGGCGACGACCCGGACCGGCTGCCGCTCGTCGTCCAGTACAACAAGCGCGACCTGCCCCAGGTGCTCGACGTCGAGAGCCTGCGCCGCGCGCTCCTCGTGCCCGACGACGTCACCGAGATCGAGGCGGTCGCGATCGAGGGCGTCGGGGTGTTCGAGACGGTGAAGGCCATCCTCAAGGCGTGCCTCAAGATCGTGGGCGACCCGCGTGGCGCGCCGGACGGGCGCTCGCCGTCGATCCTGCCGGGCAAGCGCGCCTCGATGTTCCCGAGCGCGCCCGGCCTGCCGATGGCCGATCTGTTCCCCGACGAGTCGACCGACGTGAGCTTCGACCCGATCGGGGCGCAGTCGCTGTCGGACGACTTCCCGCTGCCACCGCCCGCCAAGACCCCGAGCTTCGACCCGGACGAGTCGTGACCGAGCCGGCGCTCGGTTCCGCGGTCGTCGTGTGGACCGCCGGTGAGTCGGCGCGGCTCGTGTGGGCGCAGCGCCGCCCCGACGCGCCCGCGCTCCCGGGGTTCCACGTCGCCCCGGGCGGCCTCCTCGACCCCGCGGACGCGGACGCGCCGAGCGACGGCGGGCGCCACGAGGACCTCGGCCTGCGCGTCGCCGGGCTCCGCGAGCTCTTCGAGGAGACGGGGATCCTCCACGCGGACGGCGCGATCGAGGCCGACGCCCGCGCCCAGCTCCGCCGGCGGTTCCAGCGCGCCGCCCCCGAGCTCGGCCACTCGAGGATGCGCGCGATGGGTCTCCGCTGGCGTACGCGCGACCTCGTCCCGATCGGCCGCTGGCTCACCCCGGCCTTCGCGCCGCGCCGGTTCGACGCGCGCTTCTTCGGCCTTCGCCTCGACGCCGCGCCGCCGGTGGACGCGCAGCCCGAGGAGCTGGCCGCGGTCGAGTGGATCGCGGCCGCCGACGCCCGGGCGCGCTGGGCGCGGGGAGGGTGCCTCATCACCCCGCCGCTCGCCTGGCTGCTCCGCTCGATGGCGACCCACGGCGAGCTGCGGGCCGAGGAGGCCCGCCGGGTCTACGGCGCACAGGGTGAGGCCGCGCAGCGCTGGGAGGTCGTGCCGGGGGTGCAGATGCTCCCGTTCCGCACCCCGACGCTACCGCCGGCGACGATGACCAACAGCTACCTCGTCGGGAGCGGCGAGGCGGTGATCGTCGAGCCGGCCACCCCATACCCCGACGAGCAGGCGCGGATGCTCCGGTGGATCGAGGAGGCGACGCGCCATGGGATCACCCCGCGCGCGCTGCTGCTGACCCACCACCACGGCGATCACATCGGCGCGGCGGCGGAGCTCAAGCAGCGCTTGGGGCTCCCGCTCTGGGCTCACCGCGAGACCGCGGCGCGTCTGCGGGTGCCGGTCGAGCGGACGCTGGAGGAGGGCGAGCGCATCTCGCTGGCCGGCCCCGACCCGGTCTCGCTCCGCGTCCTCCACACCCCCGGGCATGCGCCGGGTCACCTCTGCTTCCTCGAGGAGCGGAGCGGCGTCTTGATCGCGGGCGACATGGTCGCCTCGATCGGCACCATCGTCATCGAGCCGAGCGAGGGCGACATGGCGGTCTACCTCGACCAGCTCCGCCGGCTTGCGGACCTCGCCCCGAGCATGCTGCTGCCCGCCCACGGTCTGCCGATCCTCGACCCCCAGGCGAAGCTCCACGGCTACATCCAGCACCGCCTCGCGCGCGAGGCGCGCGTCCTCGAGGCGCTGCGGTCCCACGGTGGTCCGGCCACCCCGCGCGATCTCGTGCCGGTCGCTTACGACGACGCGCCGCGCGAGGTCTGGGGCCTCGCCGCGCTCTCGACCCAGGCCCACCTCGTCAAGCTCGTCCAGGACGGCGCGGCGGAGCGCGACGGCGAGCGCTGGGTCGCCGCGGGCTGAGCCGGGAGCGGCAGGCGCCGCTCAGGGGATCCAGACCTCGCGGTCGACGAGGAGGTCGACCGGATCGCCGTCGCGTTCCACGCGGAGGATGGCGGGGACGCTGGGAGGGCCGGCGAGGGCGCGGCGCGCGGCGGCAGGGTCGGCGGCTGTTTCATCGTCGATGCGGAGGACGCGGTCGCCGGGGCGGAGGCCGACGCGGGCCGCGCGGCTGTCCTCTCCGACGCGGCTGATCACGAGCGCTCCGTCCCGGGCGGCGAGCTCGATGGCGACGCCGCGACGGCGGCCCTCGAGGGTGGCGGCGCGCTCGGCGTCGAAGCGCTCCGGGAGGTGGAGGACGACGCCGAGGGTCTCGCGGCCCTCGAGGATGCGTACGGCGTCACCCTGGACCTCGCCCGCCGCGGGGTGCGCCGCGTGAGGCACGACGTCGCCCGCCGCCAGGCCGTTCAGCACGTAGCGGCCGTCGGCGTCGGTGCGGGTGGACGCCTCGCCGGCCCAGACACGGGCCCGGGCGACGGTGTGGCCGAGGGCGTCGACCACCGTGCCCTCGATGCGGCCGGCCGGGGTGAGGCGGATCGCGTCGAGGGTCAGGTCGCGCGGACCGCGGCCGGCGTCCTCGAGGCGGACCTCCTGGGTCGTCTCGAGGTACCCCTCGGCCCGCACAACCAGGCGCCAGGTGGCGGCGCGGACGCGGCCGACGCGGAAGCCGCCCCCGCCGTCGGTGCGCGTCCCGAGGATCTCGGCCGGCAGGACGTCGCGAACCAGCTCGACGCGGGCCCCGACGACCGGCTCGCCGGTGTAGTCGTCGAGAAGCTCTCCCGCGATCGCCGCCCCGCGCTCGAGCGGGAGCTGGACCTCGGTCTCGCCGCTGAACACGTCGAGCTGGCTCGGAGCGTGGCCCGGCTCCGACGCCTCGAGCCGCCACGGCGGCGCGGGCAGGCCGGCAATCGCGAAGGTACCGTCCTGTTCGCTCCACACCGTGCGGCGGTGCGGCGCGTCCGAGCGCAGCGACACGAGCGAGACCTGGACCGATCCCACCGGGAAGCCGCGGCCGTCGACCGTGCGACCGCTCAAGGTGTGGAGCTCGCCCTCGAGGGTCAGGGTGACCTCGCCCTCACCGCCCGGCTCGATCGTGACACGGGCCCGGCTCGCGGGCTGTCCGTTGGGCATCGCGGTGACCGTCAGCTCGCCGACCACCGCGTCCAGCGTCAGCTCGCCCATCACGTCGGTGAAGGCGACTCGCGGGTGCGGCTCGCGGTCGGTGCGGATCTCGACGAGCACGCCCTCGACCCCGTCCCCGCGCGCGTCGAGGACGCGAGCCCGCAGCTCGCCCGCGGGGGGCAGGAGCAGCTCGAGGTCGT
>JAUHXR010000418.1 GCA_030426845.1 Polyangia bacterium
CCCACGTTGGTGAGGAGGCCCTCGACGAGGAGGAAGCCGAGGAGCATCGGCTCGCGGCCGAGCTTCTTGAGCGAGACCCCGGTGAGCGAGCCGACGATGATCATCGCCGTGACGTTGTTGAGCATCGCGCTGAACGCGACGGTCATCAGCCCGTAGAGGACGAGGAGCCAGAAGGGGTCGCCGCGGCTCGCGCGCGTCAGGCGGATCGCGATCCACGCGAAGAGCCCGCTCTTGCTCGTGACGTCGACGAAGATGCTCGAGCCGAGGATGATCGCGATCACGCCCCAGTCGATCGCCGCGATGTAGACCGGCATCTCGACCGACTCGTGCATCGAGTTGGTCAGGTCGTCGGTCGGGAGCAGCGACAGGCCCTGGGCGAGCAGCACGCTCACCACCGCGGTCACGCCGGTGATGAACGACTTCTTCGCGTGGATGCGCTCCTCGAGCGCGAGGGCGAGGACCATCAGGACGAGGAGGACCCCGAAGAGGACGGTCACCCAGGTCGGGACTTCGTGCATCAGATCATCAGGATGGGGACGTCGCGGAGTCGCACCGCGAGGGAGTAGGCCTTGCCGTGGAGCGCGAGCTGGTCTTCGTCCTTCGTGCGGAAGACGAGCAGGTCGACGTCGCGCTCCTCGATCAGGCGGACGTAGTCGGCGAGCGAGTGGCCCATCTCGACGAGCGGCTCGACCGCGTGCGTGAGGTGACCCTGGGCCGCGAGCACCTCGGCGCAGGTCAGGGCGTAGTCGCGCGGCTCCTTGAGGAGGCGCTCCTTGATGTCCTCGCGCGCGACCGCGGTGTCGATGCTCGGCAGCTTGCCGATGACGTCCAGGTAGCGCTCGAAGACCTGGTCGTCCTCGAGGTGCGCGAGGTAGAGCGTGCCGTCGGGGCGCACGAAGCGGACGCCCCAGTCGAGGAGGCGATCGTCGCCCACCAGGTGATCGGTGAGCACCATGACGCGCGTCGTCTCGTGGCCGCGCCACGGCGGCTCGGGGAGCTCGTGCGGGTTGGGCATCACGAGCACGGGGACGTCCGTCTCACGCGTCAGGACGTTGAGGTAGACGCCGAGCGAGTAGGGCCAGCGCCAGGTGCGGAACCGGAGGTTGCGATAGGTCACGATCAGGTCCGGCGCGAGGTCGGTCACCTGCGCGCGGAGCGCGTCGACGTCGCCGTAGCCGTCGTTGCCGAGGACGGTCCACTCCGCGCCGTCCAGCTCCACCAGGAACGGGCGGAGCGACTCGAGGAACGCCTCGGCCTCGGGCACCTCGAGATCGGTCACGAGCAGCGCCCGCCGCACCTCGAGGCGCGTGTACTCGTAGCGGTCGCGGTCGGCGCCGCGGAACATGCTCTCGAACTGATCGAGGCTCGTCACGGGCTCGGAAGGTAACGGACGTCGCGCGGTGGAGTCACGTCGCACCCGTGAGGCGCGGCGGGCGGGAGCGCGGTGAACGTCACCTCGCGGCCGCTCCCTTCAACTCGCCAGCGCAGGACGCCGCCGCCCACGGTGGCCCACCACAGCTCGCCCGCGCCGAAGTCGCCGCCGCCGATCGGCGCGCCGAAGCGGCCGTCGTCGAAGCCCTGCGTGAGGAGCGCGGCCGCGTCCGAGTCGAGGTCGAGCGCGAGGACCGCGTCGCCGTCACCGGTCGCCGGGTCGCCGGCCACGCGCGCCGCCACCCAGCCGTCGACCAGCGGCACGAGCCGCTCCACCGGGGCTCGCCGCGAGAGCGCCGCGTCGCGCGCCCGACGCACCTCGACCGACGGCACCTCGTCCTCGGCGCGGAGCACCGCGAGGCCGGCGTCGCGCTCTCCCGGCGGCGCGTCGAGCGCCCCGCGGCAGAGCACCGCGACCGCGCCGGCGGGCGTCGGCGCGACCTCGAGGCAGCCCGTCAGGCCCGGGACGTCGACCCGGGTCACCGCGAGCGTGTCGAGGTCGACGATCGCGATCGCGCCGCGGGCCGGCGGCTCCACGTAGTCGAGGCCGATCGCGAAGCGCGCGTCGTCCAGCCGCGCGATCCGCCCCGGCTCGACCACGCCGCCCGCGGGGGCGCGTAGCGGCAGGACCTCGAGGATCCGCGCGCCGCTCACGTCGAAGAGCACGACGTCGCCGCCGCCCCCCGGCCAGCGTCGCCGCGTGGCGAGGACCCGGTCGCCCGCGCGCGCCGCGTCCACGAGCTGGCCGGCGGCCTCGGGCGGCGCCAGGTGCGGCGCGAGCTCCGACTCGACCGCGCCGTCGGCGAGCGTGAACGTCACCGCGGGGCGACGGCCTTCCGCGAGCAGCAACTGGACTTGCCCGGCTGGGCTCGCCGAGGCGAGCCGATCGGCGGCGCTGACCGCGCCGGTCGCGCCCTCCCACCGGGTGAGCGAGTCGAGCCAGCGCGGGGCGAGCAGCGCGCCGGCCTCGTCGTAGAGCGCGTAGCCCGCGTAGGTCTCGGTCCCCGCCGGGTCGGCGAACGTCTCCTCGCCCGGGATCTCGGGCGGCGGGGTGAAGGTGGGGCGATCGTTGGCCCGCACGATCCAGCGCGCCCCGGCGGGGACCGGCGAGAGCCGATCGGCCGGGCAGAGGCTGGCGTCGCACGCCGGGAGGCTGAGCAGCGCGAGCAGGGCGAGGAGCCGGCGACCCATCGCGGGAGCGTAGCAGCCGGGCGCGCGGCTCAGAGGATCTCGAGCGGCCCGCCGCGCTCGATCGCGCGCTGGTAGGCGGGGCGCGCCTCGACCCGGTCGACGTAGGCCGCGACCCGGGGGTAGGCGGCGCGGGCCCGGCCGCGCGCCATCGCGGCCTGCAGCGGGAAGATCATCAGCACGTCGGCGCCCGTCGGCTCGTCGCCAGAGAGCCAGTCGCGCCCGTCGAGCTCCGCCTCGAGGAACCCGAGGTGGCTCGCGATCTCCGGGTCCGTGAAGGCCGCGTCCACCTTGTTCGCGATGAGCTTGCCGACGAGCGGCACCGCCTGGCGCACCTTGTTGAACAGCAGCTTCACCAGCAGCGGCGGCATCAGCGAGCCCTCCGCGTAGTGGAGGAAGAAGCGGTAGCGGTGGTGATCCTCGGTCCCGGCCGCGGGGCGCATGCGGCCCTCGCCGAGCTCGTCGAGGACGTACTCCACGATCGCGCCCGACTCCGCGACCACCCGGTCGCCGTGGGTGATGAGGGGCGACTTGCCGAGCGGGTGGACGTCCTTCAGCGCCCGCGGCGCCCGGCTCTGCTTGTCGCGCGCGTACGGCTTGATCTCGTAGTCGAGCCCGAGCTCCTCGAGCATCCAGAGGATGCGGTGCGAGCGGGAGGCCTCGAGGTGGTGGACGATGAGCGGAGTCGCCATGGGCACGCTTGTATCACTCAGCGGCTGGTGGAGCTGGCCTCGGCGCCCTCGTGGACGCCGTTCAGGCTCTCGGTGTTCGTCAGCGCGATCCCGAGCATGGCTACCAGCGTCACGCCCCATCGGCCGCCGCTCGTGTCGCCGGTGAGGGTGGCGCGGACGCGCGCGCGGAGGCGCCCCCACAGCAGGCCGCCCTCGCCCCCGAGCTCGAAGGTCCACGGGATCTCGTCTTCGAGGATGCGCTCGAAGGCCGACACGCCGAGCACCCCCGCCACGTACCCGCGCGCGTTCGGGCCGAGCGCCGCGGGCATCCAGCCGGCCAGGACGTGCGCAGAGACGCCGAGCTGAAAGCGCTCGCTCGCGTCGCCGGGGAGCGGGCCCGCGGTCGGGCCGCCCAGCGACGTGACGCCGAGCTCGGCGGCCCAGTAGAAGGCGTGCGTGGTCCCGAGGGTCAGCCCGCACGGGTTCTCGTGTCGTCGGGGCACGGTGGAGGTCCGCTGCCCGGGGGCCTCGATCCGGTCCGGATAGGCCGGCTCCGGCCGCGGCGAGACCCCGGGGAAGCCGTCGCCGTCCTCGTCGCCGAACACGCGGCGCTCACGGCCGCCTTGGGTCTGCTCGTACCTGAGAAGCAGCGAGGCGCGCCCCAGGTCGAGCCCGTTGAGGTGGCTCCACCCTCCGCCGAGCGCGAGGGACCACGAGGACAGATCCACGAGGTCCACGTTCGCGAGCCCGTCGGGGATCTGGCACCTCGCGGGCCTCGTTCCCGCTCCGTCGGCGCGGGCGGCGACCGGGGCGAGCAGGAGAAGCGTCGCGAGACCGAGCGCCCGCCCCATCACGAGCCGCCTCCCGAGATCTGTCGCGCCAGGCCCTCGATGTTGAGCAGGACGCCGAAGTAGCCGTTCTCCCACGTCAACTCGCCTTCCGGGGTGAACAGCGAGAAGAGGCCGGTGTGGGCCACGGTCGAGCGGCCGGTGTCGAGCACGTCGATGCCGCGGTAGAGGTCGATGCCGAGCGTGAAGCCGATCGCGTCGTCGAAGAACAGCATCGCGAGGCCGAGGCCGAGGCGCGGGAACGTGTTGCCCTGGCTGCTCGGGAGCGCGAACAGCAGGTTCAGGCCGAAGCTCACGAGCTGGATGGTCGGCTTGCGCTCGGCGCCCTCGGGGCACGCCTCGCCCGACTCGATCACGCGCCGCATGCCGCACGGCCGGTGCAAGACGAGGAGCGAGAAGCCGCCGGTGCCTTCGAGGGAAGGCTCGAAGCGCCGCTCCCGGGCCGCCTCGTCCGCGCGCCGCTGGATCGACACGCTCACCAGGGCGACCGCGCCCGTCAGCCGCCACTCCTGGGTGCCCCAGCGGATGATGCTGTCCACCGCGTCGGCGGTGGAGCGGCGCGCCTCGAGCTCCTGGGCCTGGTACTCGAGCAGGCGCTGGGTGACCGCGCTCTTCCGACCGGTGCACTCACCTGGAAGCTGCGCGAGCGCCTGGGTCGTGGCCTCCGAGTCGGGGTTCGCGGTGGGTTCGCACCTCGTCTGGTTGTCGGGCACCTCGTTCAGGCGCGCCGCTTCCCGCTGGAGCGCCTCGGCCCGCTGCTGGTACCAGCGCGCTCGATCGAGCCCCGAGTCGGGCGGCGTGCCAAGGCTTGCGTTCTCCAGGCCGAGCTCGGCGGCGATGCGCAAGTGAAGCTGCTGAAGGTGATCGCGAAGCGCGGTGCGACGCGCCTCGCACGCCGCCGGAAGCCCCAGAGAGTCGCGGTAGGTCTGTTGCGCGCCAGCGAGGTCTAGGGGCGGGCAACTGGCGTCGGCCCCGGCAGGCGGATTCGCGATCGCCTCATCCACGGACTCCAGCTCGGCGACGAGCAACGTGCGCCGCTCCTCGAGCGTAGGCGGGTCGGGCTCCTGGGCGGTTGCGGTAGTCGGTAGCCCAAGTAGGCCGGCGAGGGCGACCGCGCGGACAACCGTGCGGGCCGGTCGCGACCGGCGTCCCAGCTCTGAATCGTTCATCGCGCTCCCCCTCATCCCGCGTCCGGTGGGCCAGCGTCCGTGGCCGTCGCGGGCGGTCCCGCGTCATCCGGCGGCCCCGCGTCATCCGGCGGTCCCGCGTCATCCGGCGGCCCCGCGTCATCCGGCGGGCCCGCGTCGACCGGCGGGCCCGCGTCGACCGGCGGTCCCGCGTCGGTCCCTGGTCCGGCGTCCGTCCCCGCGTCGGCGCGCGGGGGCATGCAGGTCGCCGCGTCGATCGCCGCGTGCGAGAACGCCGCGTCTACGTCGAGGGAGCTGCCGATCGGTGGGGTGCCGCTGTTGGGGCCGCAGCTCGCGAGCCCCCCGATGCCCTCGTTGTAGATGAAGCAGGAGGCCGGCGCGCCGTCGTCGCGCCAGCGGCAGATACCGCAGTCCCCGTCGCACCAGGTCCCCAGCGGGTGGCAGTCGCGGTCCGTCACGCACTCCGAGACGCAGAACCCCGAGGCGCCACAGACCGAGCCGACGGCGCAGTCGCTCGTTCGCTGGCAGGGCGAGCTCCGCACCATGCAGCCGCCGCCGGCCAGCAGGAGCGCCGCGAGCCCCGCACAGACCCAGGGGCGCGGAATGTACCTTTCTGGGGGCACTCCGTTCGTGTTTAGACACGTTGTCATGTCACTGCGGTACCAGGTGCAGTCTGGGTGGACAAGGAGGATCTGGCTGCATCCCCGGTGTGGGGGATGCCGGTGGGGGGGGGACCGTGACCGGCTGCCGAAAAGTTGACCGGGCCGCGCGCGCGCGATCCTCTCGGGGACATGCGCCGTCGTGTCCTCGGGGTCTCGGTCACCGTCACCCTCCTCAGCGCGCTCGTCGCGGTGGGGTACTCGACCTACCGCGACTGGCGGGGGGATCAGCTCGTGGAGCAGGCGCTCGCCCGCCTCGACGCGCCGCTCGCGGAGGCGCCGAGCCTCGACCGCGTGCAGGCCTCGACCGCGGTCTCGCTGCTCACGCGCGCGCAGGAGGAGGGCCGGACGGACAACCGCTCGCTCGGGTGGCTGGCCTACGCGCGCGCGCTCGAGGACTACCAGCGCGGCGACCTGCTGCTCGCCGAGGGCGAGCTGACGACGGCGCGACATCGGCTGGGCGACGAGCCGGACGTGCTCGTCCTGGCCTCCGCGGTCGCGCGCGGGCGGCAGCGCGAGGCCGACGCGCGGGCGTCGCTCGCGGAGGCGCTGACGATCGAGCCGGGGCACGTCCACGGCAACCTCCTCGGCGCGGACCTCGCGATCGACGACGAGGACGGGGGGCTCGCGCTCGCGCACCTCGACGCGCTCGGTGAGGCGGGCGACGACGTCGCCCCGGTCCACAACCGGCGCGGGCTCGCGCACGAGCTCCAGGGCGACGTCGACGGCGCGGAGGCGGCCTACCGCCGCGCGGTCGAGCTCGACGAGGGCGACCACGGCGCCTGGATCAACCTCGGGCGCCTCCATCGGCAGGGCGG
>JAUHXR010000419.1 GCA_030426845.1 Polyangia bacterium
TCGGCGTCCGTTCGCCTCCGCCCTCACCCCCCGACCACGAGGGTGCACCGGTTGGCCACGCACTCCGCGCGCACGTCCTCGGGATAGATCGGCGCGCAGCCGCCGCAGGTGAAGCCCGGGGTGCAGGTCAGGTCCAGGAGCGCGCCTTCCTGCTCGGCGCGGATCGCGATGAGCGAGTCGACGTCGGTCCGGCCGCCGCACTCGCAGCAGTCGATGGTGCGCACGCGGCACTGGTCCGAGCTCGTGCACTCGGTGATCGGCTCGGCGCCGAGGTCGCGCGCCTCGCACGTCCCCGCGTTGCAGGTGGCGACGAGCTCGGGGTTGATCTGGCTCGCGCAGCCGGGGCAGATGGGGTCGCCCACGCACAGGCCGTCGCGGAAGCTCGTGAGCGCGTCTCGACGGACCGCGGTCGAGCCCTCGAGGGTGGCCTCGCCGCACTCGCCGCAGCAGGTGTTCGCGGTCACCGCGCAGTCCTCGGGGGCCGCGCACGCCCGCTCGTCCGGCGCACAGAAGGCGGCTGGGTCGGGCTCACACAGGAAGTCGAAGCCGGAGGGGCACCGGTACGAGCAGCCCGGTCCCAGGCTGGGCATCGTGACGTCCTCGCAGCAAGGACCGCCGACGCAGGGGGGAGGCGGGCCGGCGTCGAGGTCACCGCAGCCGCCGCACCCGGGCGCGGGCGTGCATGCCCCCGACGATGGCCTCGAGCCCGCCGGGCACACGCCCCCGCAGCCGTCCTCGTCGAGGATCGGCGCGACGTCGCCGCAGCAGTCGTCGACGCACGTCGGCACGTCGTCGACGCAGCCGTCCGGGACGCCCATGTGAGCGTCCGCGCAGGCGGTGAGCGTGAGCGCGACAATCCAGATCCTCTTCATCGTCTCTCCCCGGTTCTCGTGTGCCACCGTGCGCCGCTCGCGCCACTTCGCTGGCTCAGCCACGCGTCACCGCAAGACTCGGACCACTGCTCCGAGCGATCGCTCGTGTCCCGATGACACACGCTCACCCGGCGAGGCGACGACCGAGGCCCTGGCCTTGGTCCGGCTCCGGCCTGCGACCCAGGCGAACAGCATCCTCCAGCGGTGCGAGGCCGAGACGCAGAGGATCCGCGGCCGATGCATGCTTGGGGACGGTCCGGGCTCTTCGCGCTCGTTGTTCGCGAAAGCTCGAGAAGCTCGGACCGTCACCGTGTCAGCGCCCTCTGTGTGAGCCCGCGGCCGAAGGTTCGAAGAGCTCGGACCGTCCCCCGGCGCCAACCCGACGTGCACGGGCTCAGTCGTGGATCGGCTCCTCGCACACCCACGGGCCGTATCGGCTCGCGCGCGCGTGCCCGCCGGCCACCTCGTCCCAGAACGCTCGGTGCGGGTACGCGCGGTCCCGCGGGCCGCGCACGACACGGAAGAACCGCTTCAACAGACCGCGCAAGACGCGATGCGCGTACGCGGGGCTGCGGCGCGGCGATCGGGCGGACCAGGGGCCGGCCGGGCGGTCGCGCGGGCTCGACAGCAGGAGCAGGCCGCCGGGGTTGAGGTGCTCGGCGACCCGCGCGAGCGCGACCTCGGGGCGGGCGAGGTGATCGAGGGTGTCGAAGCAGACCACCGCGCCGAAGCGGCCGAGCGACGAGCCGTCCGCGTAGGCCCAGGCCGTCAGGTCGCCGACCTGGAGATCGAGGTTCTCTGCCGCGTAGTGGGTGCACGCATACTCGATGAGCCACTCGTCCGGGTCGATCGCCGCAACCTCGGCGCCGGGGAGCATGTCGGCGAGGAGCTTCGCGCCGTATCCGACGCCGCACACCGCGTCCAGGACGCCCCCGGGCGAGAGGTCGGCGAGGACGCGGCCGGCCCAGTGGTAGCGCGCGAGGTGGTGGAGGGCCTGCGCGTGCTCGGCCTCGACGTAAGGGACGAGCGAGAGGCCCCGCGTCGGCACGAAGAGGTCGAGCTCCTCGTCGGTATCCTCGCGGGCCTGGGGTGGCTCGAGCGCGACGGTGGCCGAGGCCCCGCGGTCGTCGGCGCAGACGCCGCGCGTCATGGCCGCGGCGGATCGGCTCCCAGGTTTCGGTGAGGTGTCAAGATGCTGTGCTGAAACGAGCGCGTCGCGGAACACTGCGCCGGCTTCGGCGAACACCGCGAGGTCGCGCAGGTTGAGGCGCTCGAGGTGGGCGCGCAGCTCCTGGCTCAGGTCGTACCGATCGGCGACGGGCTTCGTCGGGTTGCGGTTGTGCTCGAGGTACGGGAGCTCCCAGCCGAAGCGCTGCCGCACGAGGGCGAGGGTCTCGCGGTACTGGCCCGAGAGGCCGAGCGCGCCCAGGTCCCCCGGCGCGGCGCCGTCGAGCAAGCGGGCCTGGACGTCGCGGACGGAGGGGAGGCTGGCGAACGCGGCGAGGCCGAGCTGCAGGGTCGCGAGGCGGCGGTGGTGGTGCCACTCGCTGACGACGCGCTCGACCGGGTCGCGCAGGATCGCGATCGTCTGCGACGGGGCGAAGACGTCGCCGTACTCCGCGCGGCCGACGTGGCCGCTGAACACCGCGATCCGCCGTGCGCTCAGCTCGTCACGGAAGCGCGCGCGATCGGGCGCGTCGTAGACCGTCTCGCGGACCCAGGGCGTGGTGCTGTCGGAGTCGCGGCCGTAGTCGAAGGCGAGCCGGTCCTTCGGGAAGACGACGCCGAGCGCCTCGAGGAAGCTCGTCCCGGCGGTCTTCGGCACATGGATGAAGAATGCGGCCTCGTGGTCCATGCGGGCGGCGACCGTTCATCGTACGCCCGCGAGCCGAGGAGGAGGAACCTGACTTCGACCGTGTTCCCGGGGGCCTAGCAGCCCGTTGAAGAACCTCCCCGCGCGCCTCACGGCCGGGAGCCCGCGCCTGCGCGGCGCATCGCTCCTCGAGAATCCTCCGGGATTCCCTCGTCCCGCTGCGCCACGCAGGCGCGCCCTCGCGACCGCGATCCATCACGGTCGGTTCTTCAACGGGCTGCTAGAGACCACTCCGGATGCGGGCTGCGAGCTCCTCGCCACCCTCCAGCGAGGTGGGGCGCCACTGCACGCCGAGGCCGCGGTCCGCGAGCTTCGGGATGATGTGGAAGTGCACGTGGAACACGGCCTGGTGTGCGGGGGCGCCGTTGTTCTGGAGGATGTTGTAGTGCTCGCATCCGGTCGCGTTCATCACCGCGCGCGCGAGGCGCGGGAGGACGCGGCCGATCGCCGCCGCCTGGTCGTCCGAGAGCTCGTGGAGGAACGCGCGGCGCTCCTTCGGGATGACGAGGACGTGGCCTTCGCTGAGCGGGTTGATGTCGAGGAACGCCAGCACGTGATCGTCCTCGTAGACCCGGTGACACGGGATGTCACCGTCGAGGATCTTGTCGAAGATCGTGCTCACGCGCCGGTCTCCGACGTCGGGCCCCGCGACTGGTACTTGGCGTAGCCGACGAAGAACGGGCCCATCTGGGTGATGTACTCCGCCGTCTGGGTGGTGCTGCGCATGCGCTGGACGACGTGGCTCAGGCGGTGGAGGCGGTCGCCAACGAGCGCGATGAGGAACTCGTTGTCCTTGGCGTCGATGCCGTGGCACGCGAGGCGGACGTCGTGCGCGAGGCCCTGCTGTCCGTAGGCCATGCCGATCGAGGCGTGCTCCCGGAGGATGTTCGCCTGGGTCTCGTGGTCGAGCTTGGCGAAGGCGCCGCTGCGGCGGAGCGGATACCAGACGGCCCACGGCCACTCGGGGTTGGTGACGTTCTCGACCGAGCGGTGCAGGAGGTAGTGCTCGAGGTCGCGCTCGTAGCCGCTCGCGTAGCTGCGGCCGATCATCGTCCAGTCGGGACGCGGCAGCAGGACGCGCAGCTCGGGCGCGCGGAAGAGCGGGCGCACGTTCTGGACGAAGTGCGCCGGGTCGTCCGACCACGTGAGGAGCGCGAGGCCGTGGGGGGCGTTCATGTCCTCGTAGACGACGCCGGGGACGCCGCTCGACGCGAGGGCCGCGCAGAGGGCCTCGGTCGGCTCGGCCGCGTCCATGCCGGGCGGGCAGTCGTAGACGAGGAGCTGCATGAACAGGCGGCGGTCCATCGACTGGCGGACGCCGTCCTTCTTGCCGCCGTACTCGTTGACGTCGATCTCGGGCAGGCCCGGAGGGCGGCCGCGGGAGGGGGAGTCGCTCATGGCGCGGACGATAGCAGGTGCCGGCGCGGGCCGGCCGAGCGTGGGCTCACGGCGTCGCGCGATCGCGCGCGCAACGGGCGCCGGAGCCTGAGCGCTCAGGATGGAGAGCCTCAGTACGGAGGGCTCAGTGCGGAGAGCCTCAGTACGGAGAGCCTCAGTACGGAGGGCTCAGTACGGGGATTCGGTGACGAAGCCGGCGCCCGAGCCGCCCGAGCCGCCCGAGCTCGAGCCGCGGGACCGGCGCGAGGACGAGGAGGTGGAGCGCCCGCGGCGGGCGCTGGCCGACGCCGTGCGGGGGCGGGGCGCGGCCTGGAGGCGCAGGACGACCTCGCGGCTGCGGCGGCTCACCTGGACGCTGCGGCGGACGGCGCGGTAGCCGTCGAGCTCTGCGACGAGGCGGTGGCTGCTGCCGATCGCGAGCTCGCCGGAGTAGGGGTTCGCGACGGGCTGGCCGTCGAGCTGCAGGGTCGCGTTGGCCGGAATGGTGCGGACCTGGAGCGCGGAGGTCGTCACCGGCGGCGGCTCGGGGGCGGGGGGCGGCGCCTCGACGACCGGCTCGGGCGCCGGCTCGGTCGCCGCGACCGCGGGCTCTTCGACCGGCTCTGCGACTGGCTCTTCGACCGCGGGCGCCTCGGCGGGGGGCTCGACGCCCTCGGGCATCGCCTCGGGGCTCGGGGCGTTCGCCACCGCGGCGGCGGGCTGCGCGGCCGCGACGGGCGCGGGGTCGACCGCGGCGGACGACGCGGGACCGGCCGGGGTCGTGGGCGCGGTGGCCGCGCGGGGCGCTTCGGTCTGGGCGAGCTCGGGGTCGTCGTCGCCCCCGAGGAACGCGTAGCCGAGGCCGAGCACCGCGAAGAGCGCGACCGCGGCGCCGGCGATGAGGAACCACTTCGCGCTCGAGGACGCAGGGAGCGATGGGACCTCCGGCGGCGGCTCCACCGCGCGCGCGGCGCGGACGGGCTGCTCGCGGGGGACCTCCATGGAGAGCGCGGGCGAGTCGATGACGGTCGCCGCCTCGTCGTCCGGCGGGTCCGAGGCGCGCGCGGAGACCGGGCCGGCGCCCGCGAGGACCGACGGCTCCACGACGACCGCGGGCTCCTCTGGCAGGGGCGGCTCGCTGGGCGTCGCCGTCGCCGCCGCGGTGGCCGGCGTACCGGTCTGCGCCTGGGTCGCCTCGGCTTCGGGCGCGGCGTCGGTCGCCTGCGCCTCCGCCGCGGGTGCGACGACGGGGACCTCGTCGGTCGGGCCGGCCTCCGCGGTGGCGGCGTCGGTGGGCGCGGGCGTCTCTGGCTTCGCGTCGGCCGTCGGCTTGGCGTCGGCCGTCGGCTTGGCGTCGGCCGTCGGCTTGGCGTCGGCCGTCGGCTTGGCGTCGGCCGTCGGGGTGAGCGGGGCGGCGTCGGCTTTCGCGCTCACGGGCTGCGGCGGCGCGCCGGCCTTGGGCTTGGCGGCCGCCTTGGGCTTGCTCCCCTTCGGTTTCGCGACCTTCGCGGCCGGCTTGGCGGTCGCGACCTTTGCGGCCGGCTTGGCGGTCGCGGGCTTGGCGGTCGCGGGCTGAGCGGTCGCGGGCTGAGCGGTCGCGGGCTGGGCGGGCTGAGCTGCGGGCGTCGCGTCGGCCGCTCCGTGGTCTGCGCTCGGCGCGTCGTCGTCCTCGCCGGCGAAGTCGATGCCCAGCTCCCACAGCGCGAGGATCTTGGAGGCGTGCTGCTCCGCCACCGCCTCGAAGTCTCCGGCCGCCGCGTCGAAGAAGTCGTCGCTCGGCTCGGGACGCTCCTCACCCGTCTTGGTGCTCATCCCGGGGCCAGGTTACCACCGGGGCGGAGCCCCATCCACGCAGAGCGGAGGGAGCGAGCCTCTGGGAGCGTCGCCGCGGCGACTCAACAAGCAAAAAAGGCTCGGACCGTCCCCTCGCCGAGTGCCGTCTGGCGGTCGCGGCGGCGACTCGACAAGCACGAAGAGCTCGGATCGTCCCCTCGGCTACTCGTCGGGGAAGAGCTCGGCGAGGCGGTCGTCCCACTCGTCGGCGACGGTGGCCATGGTGTGCAGCAGATCCTCGAACTCCTCGAAGTCGAGGCCGCTCAGGCGGCGGAGCGCGCGCAGGTAGATGGCGTCCTTGTCCTTGTCGATCGCGAAGGCCGCGTCGCTCGTGACGAGGAAGTTCAGCTCGAGGAGTCGCCGGTAGAAGGTCTCGCGACCCTCCTTGGGCACCTCCATGATCCGCGAGAGGAACAGCAGGATGCCGTGCTCCTCGAGCACGTTGATCCCCACGGTCGCCGAGCCGCGGCGGACGTCCGTGTAGCCGTCCTCGTCGAGCGGATCGAGCTCGACACCGACCGTCGCGCCGAAGCGCGCGAGGTAGTCGTTCACCATCTCGGCCGCGTCGCGGTAGGTGCGCTCGGTCTTGCGATCCTGATAGGTGGGGGGGCTGTCGCTCATGCTCGGGCTCCGTGGTACTCGGTGCTCATGCCTCGACCGGCGCGGCCATCGTATCGCAGCGTGGCCTCGATGGGGCGGCTCGGGCGACCGCTCGGGGCGTGGCTGGGCGCGCTCCTCGGTGTGACCCAGCTCGGCGTGGCCCTGCTCGGCGTCGCCGCGATGGGCTGCGACGGCGACGAGGTCGC
>JAUHXR010000420.1 GCA_030426845.1 Polyangia bacterium
TCGGCGCCGCGCTCCGGACCGGCTACCGCGCGGCGTTCGAGCTCGGCGCCGACGTCGCCGCCGTCATGGCGGGAGACGGACAGATGCACCCCGACGACCTCGAGGCGGTGGTCCGCCCCGCCGCGCTTGGGGAGGCCGACTACGTGAAGGGAGACCGGCTCTCGCACCCCGAGTCCTTCGACCGGATGCCGACGGTGCGCTGGGTCGGCAACCACGCGCTGAGCGCGCTCACCCGGCTCGCGACGGGCCTGCACGTACGGGACTCGCAGTGCGGCTACACCGCGCTGCACCGGCGCGCGCTCGAGCGCGTGGACCTCGATCGTCTCTGGCCGACCTACGGCTATCCGAACGACATGCTCTCGCGCATCGCGGTCGCCGGTCTGCGGGTGCGGGACGTCCCCGTCCGCCCGCTCTATGGCGACGAGCAGAGCGGGATCCGCGCGCGGCACGTGGCCGCGTGCTTCCCGATCGTCCTCGGCATGGGCCTGGCGCGGCGCCTCCTGAGCCCGCCGCGCGCGGCCGGGCCCTGACGCCGTGGCGCGCGTCGGAGTTCTGACCACGAGCTTTCCTCGATACAACGAGGATGTCGCCGGGGTGTTCGTGCGCGGGATGGCGCGCGCGCTGCGCGATCTTGGACACACTCTCGAGGTGCTGGCCCCGGCCGACGTCGGCGCTCCCCCGCAGGAGCCCGGGCTCGACCTGCGCTGGGTCGACTACGCGCCCCGCGGGCTGCAGCGGACCTTCTACGGCGCAGGCGTCCCCGACAACGCCCGACGCGACCCGCGGGCGTGGCTCGGCCTCGCGTCCTACCCCGCCGCGCTCGCACGGGAGGCCTTCGCGCGCGCGCCAGCCTGGGACGCGGTCATCTCTCACTGGGCCCTCCCCTGCGGGCTCGTCGCGGCCGGCCTCCCGGGCGACCGCCCACACCTCGCGGTCCTGCATTCGGCCGACGTGCACCTCCTGCGCCGCCTCCCCGGCCGCGCCGCAATCGCGCGCGGGCTCGCGGCTCGGTCGCGCGCGCTCCTCTTCGCCTCGGCCGCGCTGCGCGAGGAGCTCCTGTCGTGGCTCTCACCGATCGACGCCGCTCGGATCGGCGCGCGCTGCCACGCCCACGCGATGGGCATCGACGTCACGCCGCCGTCGGCCGATCGCCGAGCCCTGCGGAGCGCGCTCGGCCTCGGCCCCTTCGCGGTGCTCGCGCTCGGCCGCCTCGTCCGCGTCAAGGGCCTGGAGGTCGCGGTGCGCGCGCTCGAGGGCGTCGAGGGCGCGGAGCTGCTGGTGGCCGGCGAAGGACCGGACCGCGACGGCCTGATCGCGCTGGCGGCCGCGCGCGGGGTCCGGCTCCGCCTGCTCGGGGTGGTCGGGCCCGCGCGGAAGGCGGATCTCCTCCACGCCGCGCACGCCTTCGTCCTCCCCTCGGTGCGGCTGGCGTCCGGCCGCACCGAAGGCACCCCCGTCGCGCTCCTCGAGGCGGCCCACGCGGGCCTCGCGATCGCGGCGAGCGAGGTCGGCGGGGTCGGCGAGGTGCTCGAACACGACCGCTCCGGGCTGCTCGTCCCCCCGGCGGACCCACGCGCGCTGCGGGCCGCGCTCGTCCGGCTGCGCGACGATCGGGCGCTGCGCCGTCGACTCGGGCGCGCGGCGCAGACCGTCGGCCGCCGCTACCTCTGGCCCGCGCTCGCGCCGCGCCTCGAGGCGCTCCTCTTCGATCGCGCCGCGCCGTAGTCGGCGGGGGTTCGAAGCCCACGCGCGACGTCACGACGGCGGGGCCGGCGGCCTCGGGCACACCCGGGCGACGAGCCTCTCACCGAAGCGAGGTGGAGGCGCGGGCTACGGCTGGACGCGCCGGGCGTTGGCCGGGGGCCGCCAGCCGAAGACCGACTCGGGCACGCTGCGGTTGAGCTGCTGATCGAGGAAGTCGAAGCGGTTCCGGTTGTTCGCGTGGTCGATGATGATCACGCGGTGGACGATCCCGCGGCGCTCCGCGTTGTCGTCGACGAAGAGCACCACGCGGGTGTAGTGCGGCGACGGCCGGCGCGGCCGCAGCTCGAGCACCTCGCCCTCCTCGTAGCCGAGCCGCGACGCGTCGAGGCGGCGGAAGCGGAAGTCGGTCTCGAGCCGGCCGGTGCCCGTGAGGAAGCTGAGCGCGGCGGGCAGCTCGGCGTCGGCCATCGCCTGCTGGTAGTACTGGCCGCGGCCGCCGGCCTCGTCGGGCGGGTCGTAGGCGGTGAGCTGACGCCCGTCGACGACGATGATCTTCCCGTTCGGCTGGTCGTAGTCGAAGCGCATCATGCCCGGCTTGCGGAACCGGACCTGCCCGCGGCTCGTGTCGGTGCGCTGGAACTCGCGGTTGACGAAGCGCTGCACGAAGCGGGCGCTCATCGTCTGGGTTTGGTCGTAGAAGGTCTGGACCCAGGCCGCGACGGTCGCCGCGTCCGGCTCGTCCTGCGCGCGGGCGGGGCGCGCGGAGGCGAAGGCGAGCGCGGTGAGGGCGAGCGCGGCGCAGAGGCGCGAGATCAAGGTTCGGTGGTTCATCGCGGGGACTCGTCTCGGCGGGTGGGACCGTCGGGTCTCATCCTTCATTCATCGGGAGCGCGCAAGCCGACGAACCAACCGCGCGGCGGCTCTCTTCCCGGTCGCGCAAGTCACCTCGGAACATTGCACCTACCCCGATTGTGACGTTGCTGAGCGCAGCGTAGCCGGGGTACGATCGAGTGTCTTTTCGGCTTCGCTTCGTTGACGTTCCAAGGTTCTGCAACCGGTCCCCAGGCCGGACGGAGGTCCCATGAGCAGGTCTCAGCGCCGAAGCGATCCCGCGATCACCATCGACCGACTCCAGCGGCGGCACAAGGAGCTCAAGGAGCGCGTCGCGGAGTACGAGGCGCGCCTGTCCCTGACCCCTCCGGAGCAAACCGAGCTGAGCCAGCTCAAGAAGGAGAAGCTCGCCACCAAGGACGAGCTGAGCCGCATCGACGGCTGACCGAAGCGGCTCGCGGATCGCTCGACCGAGCCCCGCGAAGCGCGGACGCCAGGCGGCGAGGCCTCAGGCTTCGCCGCCGCTGGTGGCCTCTTCGGCCGCGGGCTCCTCGCCGCCGCTCGGATCGGGGGGGCGGTAGCTCATCCCGCGCGGCGTGAGCTCTTCGAGCGTCCGGTCCATGATCTGACGCCACTCGGGGCGCAGCCCGGCGCCGCCGTCTCCCGCGACCTCGCGCGCGACCGCGAGGTAGTGGAGCGCGTAGGCGCGGTGCCCGAGCCGGTACTCGGTCATCCCGCGCAGGTAGTAGAACCGCGCGCGCATCTCGAGATCCATCGACGGCGCGTCGTCCTCGAGATCGGTGAGCCACACGAGCGCGTCCTCGTAGCGGGCGGTCTCGTAGCTCGTCTCTGCGCGTCGCATGTCGTCGGAGAGCGCCGCGCAGCCGCCGCCGAAGGCGAGGACGAGGAGCGCGGTCGAGGCGGTGGCTCGCATGGCCGCGATGGTACCCAACGGCTCGCGCCAGCGGAAGGCGGCGACCTGGTAACCGTCACGGGCGAGCGCTACCCTCTCAAGGTGCGCCGGCGGCCGCCGTTCGGATCGATCGCAGGCCGGTGGCCCACGCCACGAACGACCAGACTGCCCCCCCTGGCTGGACCTCCAGACGAGACCTCCAGACGAGGGAACGCCCGACCGAGCGCGGTGCTCGGCCGGGCGATAGAGACCGGGGCCGACATCAACCGCGTTGGCGGTAGGTCCCGGGAACGAACAGGAAAGCCAGGTCGTTTCAGCGGAAGACAGCTCGGATAAGCGCAAGCAGAGGAAAGAAGAGCCGTCAGCCAGGGTCGTTCAGGGCAAGCAGGTCGTTCAGGGCAAGCGCAAGCTCGAGTCGATCGCAGACGAGCCCATCGGGCCGCGAAGGAAGCAAGGCACCAAGAAAGAAAGCGAAGCGTTCGTGAGAGCCCGTCTCGTTGGCGCGTTCCGGGCTCGAGCAGCCAAGCTCTGAAATCACACTCCGATTCGGAGTCAGCTGCTGTTATGCGAAGGTTCGCCGAATGGCAAGGCAAGTACGGGGGGCGGTCGGGGTAGAAACCTCGGTCGCCCTTCGTACATCGAGACTTCGCAATACCGGTGCCAGGCCGGCGACTTCCTGAATCCTCAACGATTTCGAGGGAAGGCTGTGCGCCACCTCCCGAAGGGCCGCGGACCGAGCCTGCTCACCATGACATCGATGTCATGGAGTGCGCCGCCGTCTCGACGGATCGCCGACTGACCGCGCCTCGTTAGGAAACTGTCGCGCCCCACGAGGAGCGGAAGCCCGCGATGCGGCAGCCCGAACGCGCGACGCCGGGCTCGAGCTCGGCTCGAGACCCGGCGCCACCAACGAGCGGAGTGGTCGACGTGAGGAGTGGGCTGGCTCAGCGGCCGCGGCGCGCGACCAGAGCCCCGAGGCCCAGCGCGAGCGCCGCCTGCGCCAGGAGCCACGGCCCGACGAGCAGCTCGGGGAGCAGGGCGAGGCGAGCGGTCGGCCACAGCGCCTCGACGCCGAGGAAGGCCGCGGTCGCCAGGCACAGCCCGACCAGCGCCGGCCGGAGCCGCGGGACATGGAGGAACAGGGCCACCGCGCCGAACGCCGGGAGGACCGACATCGCGATCAGGCTCCCCCATGGACCGAGCAGCGTGGCCGCCGCGCCGAACAGCCCGCCGCCGAGCGCGGCGCCGAGCGCCCCGCCCAGCCCCCCGAGCATCGCCCAGGGCAGCACTCCCAGGCCGCCGGCGAAGGCGACGCCCCAGGCGGCCGACTTGACGCGCGACACGCCCGCCTCGCGGCGACGCGCGAAGCCGACGAACATCAGCAGCGCCAGCCCGAGAGCCGCCAGGCCGCGCGCGCCGCTGGTCCCCTGCTGCGCCACGCGCAGGGCGTCGGATGCCTGGATGAGGCCCGCGCCGAAGCGCCGCGCATCGCCGAGATCGGCCGCGCTGTCCTTGAGGATGCGCTCGGCGGTGTCGGGGTCACGGACCCCCGCGCCGTAGAGCAGAGCGCCGACGCCGGCCACGTGCGGGGCGGCCATCGAGGTGCCCTGCCAGGCGAGGTAGTCGAACTGCCGCGGGTTGCCCTGGACGAGGGTGTTCTGGAGCACGCCGTCAGGCATGCCGTCGTTGTTCTGATCGACCCGCAGGTCGCCGCCGGGCGCGACCACGTCGAGCCCAGTGCCGTAGCAGGAGTAGAACGTGAGGTCGCGGTCGAAGCGGACCGCGCCGACCGCGACGACGTGGTCGTGGCGGGCCGGGTACTCGACGCGGCTGCGCGAGGAGTTCCCCGCCGCCGCGATGATCAGGACGCCCTTCTCGTGCGCGTAGTCGATCGCGCGCTGCACGGCACGCGAGGACATCCCGCCGCCGAGCGACATGTTGATCACGTTCGCGCCGTGGTCGGCCGCGTAGCGGATCGCGGCCGCGATGCCGCCCCAGCCGCCAGTGCCGTTCCGGTCGAGGACCTTGAGCGGCATGATGGTCGCCTCGGGCGCGACGCCCGCGACGCCGACGCCGTTGTCAGTCGTCTGGGCGATCGTCCCGGCCACGTGGGTCCCGTGGCCGTGCTCGTCGTCGGGGTGGTCGTCGTTGTCGACGAAGTCGTAGCCCTCGACGAAGCGGGTCCCCGCCATGTCGGGCGCCTGCTGAAAGCCGCCCTCCGAGCGGTACGCGACGCCCGTGTCGATCACGGCGACGACGACGCCCGCGCCGCGGTTCTGGGTCCAGGCCTGAGGCATCTGGATCTGATCGAGGTGCCACTGGTAGCCGTAGTACGGGTCGTTCGGCACGAAGCGGCCGCCATCGTCGGTCGGCGCGGGCTCCGCTGTCGGCCGCACCTGCTCGCGCCACTCGGGGATCGACCAGGCGCGCTCTACCTCGACCACCTCGACTTCGGAGTCGTCGGCGAGCGCGGCCAGGATGTCCTGGACCTCGCTGGCGGGCGGCCGGATGCGGAAGAGGTTGGCCTCGTCGTTGAGCTCCGCGCCGAGCGCCGCCTCGCCGGTCGGCCAGTCGAACGGGCCGATCGCGTCGTGGATCTCGGCCGCGACCTCCGCGATCTCCTCGGCCGACGCGTCATCGTCGAGGTCGATCAGGATCGCGCCGGTGATCGGATCGACCAGGCCGGAGGGCGCCGCGACCTCGGCGTCCGGCGTCATCCGCGTCTGGACGCTGAAGATGACCATCGCCACGAAGGCGGCGGCGACGAGGGCCGCGAAGAGGAGCGAGCGCTTGTTCAAGGGGGCCTCCAGGGAGTGCTACGTCTCAAGATAGGTAGGGATTCCCGCGGTATCCAGGCCGGCGCGGCTCAGATGAGGATCATCTCGGGGTCGAGCGCCTCGTCGGCGGGCGCGTCGAGCAGCAGGCGGGTGTCCATCTGACGCTCCTCACCGAGGTTTCGGATGTACTCGTCGATGTCGGGCACCGCTTCGATGAGGCGAAGGAAGACCTCCTTGGCCAGGAAGAGCACCGTGCTCTGGGTGGCGGCGGTGACGCTGGCCGAGGTGGGCTCGTCGTTGACGAGCGAGATCTCCCCGAAGACGTCCCCCGGGCCGAGGGTCGCGAGCAGCACCTTGGAGCTTCCGTCGCGCTTGGCGACGTCGACCTCGCCCGAGAGCAGCACGAACAGGCCGCGCCCCGGCGCGCCCTCGTCGACGATCGTGACGCCGGCGGCGACGTCGTGCGCGGTGAAGCGCCGGATCAGATCGAAGCGCTGCTTGCGATCGAGCGGGCGGAACAGCG
>JAUHXR010000045.1 GCA_030426845.1 Polyangia bacterium
CCCGCGCCTGCGCGGCGCACCGCTCCTCGAGAATCCTCCGGGATTCCCTCGTCCCGCTGCGCCACGCAGGCGCGCCCTCGCAACCGCGATCCATCACGGTCGGTTCGTCAACGGCCTGCTAGAGTCGGCCCGCCCGCCGCGGCCCTCCGAGGCCCTGGCGCGGCCCGAGGCAACATGAAGCGTAAGGTCTCCCTGGATAGCGCGGGCCCCAGCTCGCCCCGACGAGGGCCCCAGGCCGTCGAGCCGAGCACCGAGGTCCTCGAGCTCTTCTTCGACACCGGGGTGATCTTCCACGAGGTCACGCTGCCCGGCCCGCTCCCCGACCTGGTGAGCGGGTTCGTCATCGTCAAAGGCGACGACGCGCGCGCCGGCGACACCGTGCGGCGCGCGGAGCCGGGCGAGGAGCCGGACGTCGAGATCAGCGCGGTCGAGCACCTCCCCGAGCTGAGCGGGCGCTGGCTGCCGTGCCCCTACCAGCTGAGCTGCCTCCACTGCGTGCAGCTCTACCTCTCGGCCGGCGCGCGCCCCGGCGAGGTCCGCGCGCTCCTCGCGATCGACACGCTCCAGGCCGAGGGCAGCGCGGGCAAGCGGCTCGACGCGGCGGTCGACGGCGGCCGCCCGTTCCGCCCGCTCGAGAAGAACGAGCTCGGCGCGTTCCTCTCGCACCCGGTGACACGCAACTTCATGCGCGAGCTGACCAAGCAGGGCGTCGACCGCGCGCCGTTCAAGCTCGCCGCGCTCCTCGAGACGATGGCCCCGCTCCTGCCGCGGCTGCGCCTGTCGCGGCTCAGCGAGCACACCACCGTCCCGGTCTCGCTCGTCCTCGACTTCGGCAACTCGCGCAGCAACGCGGTGCTCGTCGAGACGCACCCGAGCGGCGTCTCGAGCGTGCCGCTGGAGCTGCGCAACGGCGCCAACCCGCTGACCGTCTCCGACGAGACCTTCGGCTCGCGCATCACGTTCCTGCCGTCGGCGTTCGACGACACCGAGCACGACGTGGCGGTCGGCGCGAGCTTCGCCGTGCCGTCGCTCGCGCGGATGGGGCGCGAGGCGCTCGATCGCGCGCTCGAGACGCCTCACCGCTATCAATGCTCGTTGTCGGGTCCCAAGCGCTACCTCTGGGACGACGGGCCGACCGAGGACCGCTGGCACTTCGCGCTCAAGCAGGGCGACGAGTACCGACCGGTGAGCGGGCGGCTGCTCAAGCACGTCTTCGATCTGGGCGACGGCCTCAACCTCCGCGACGACGGCCCGTCGACGCCCGCGGACCCGCGCTACGCGCCGCGCGCGATGATGCTCTTCGCGATGTGCGAGGTGCTCCAGCAGGCCTACGCGCAGATCAACTCGCAGCGCTACCGCGCGTTCCAGGGCCGCGAGGGCTTGCCCCGCGTGCTCCGGCACCTGGTGATCACCTACCCGAGCGCGATGCGGCGCGAGGAGCTCGAGGTCTACGAGGGGCTCGTCCGGAACGCGGTCGTCCTCACCTGCCACTACCTCAACGTCCGCCCCGAGGACCGGCCGAACCTCAACCCGCAGACGGGCCAGTTCGACCCGTTCCTCGTCATCGACGAGGCCCTCGCGGCGCAGATGGTCTACGTCTACCAAGAGATCGTGCACAGCTTCTCCGGCTCGATGGAGGAGCTGGTGAAGATCTACGGCCGCGCCGAGGGCACCGAGCAGGGCGGCGCGCTCCGCGTCGCGTCGGTCGACATCGGCGGCGGCACGAGCGACGTGATGATCGCGGAGTACCGCGACCTGATGCCGGGCTCGGGCACCGCGCTCCACGTCAAGAAGCTGTTCCAGGACGGGATCTCGATCGCGGGCGACGACGTGTGCCGCGCGATCGTCGAGGACATCGTCCTCGATCAGGTCCTCGCCCAGCTCCCGTCCGGCGGCGCGCGACGCGCGCTGGGCCAGCTCCTCGGCGAGGGCGACGCCGGCTACGGCGCGGAGTGGCGGACCCTCAAGGCCAAGCTCGTGCCGTACTTCTGGCTCCCGATCGCGCGCTGCTACTGGTCGCTCGCCGAGGGCTTCGAGATCCCGGAGCACAACGCGGAGAAGCAATACACGGTGACCGAGGTGTGGCGGGTCTTCGACCGCGTGCCTCCCTCGAGCGCGGTGCTCTCGGAGCTCGACCGCTTCCTCGCGCGCGCGGTGCCCGGCTGGCCGGGGCTGATGAACCTGAGCTTCCGGTTCGACAAGGAGGAGGTCGAGCGCTCGGTCGAGCGCGTCCTGCGCGAGCCCCTCCGTAAGTACGCGGACATCCTCGCGCAGTTCGACATCGACCTGCTCATCCTCGCGGGGCGCACGAGCAAGCTCGCGCCGGTCCGCCGCCTCTTCGTGAGCGAGATGCCCGTCTCGCCGCCGCGCATCAAGACGATGGCGACCTACGCGGTCGGCGACTGGTACCCGAGCAAGTGGCGCGACGCGGGCGTGATCAAGGACCCGAAGTCGACCGTCGCGGCCGGCGCGGCGGTGCTCCACCTCGCGGGGCGCAACCAGCTCCCCGGGCTCCTCCTCGAGGGGCTCGACGAGCTCACCCAGCGGCCGATCTACGGGCTCTACCAGGACCACGAGCCGCACATCGCGCAGGTCAACGAGCTGTTCCGCGACAAGGACCTGTCGGAGGCGTTCCTCTACACGCGGGGGATGCGGGTCGGCTTCCGCAACGTCGACAGCCAGGAGATGGACGGCTCGCCGCTCTTCGAGGTGCTGCCCGCGACCCGGCAGATCGAGCAGGCGCTGCTCGAGGATCGGGTGAAGCTGAAGTTCCGGCTCACGCCGGACGGCGCGATCGAGATCGCCGAGGTCGAGAGCCAGCGCGGAGCCTACGCGTTCTCGCCGGCCGACTTCCGCCTGCGGCTCAAGACGGTCACGGTCGACCGGTACTGGCTCGACACCGGCGTCCTGACGACGCCCTACCGCGCCTACGACGACGAGGAGACCGCGTCGTGAGCGAGGCGCTCGGCGCGAAGGTGCTCGAGGCGCTCGCCCGCGCGGTCGACAAGCGCGCGCTCGGGGAGGCGCTCGCGCCCGCGCTGGAGGGGGCGCGCGAGGCGCCGTCGCCGTCGGCGGGGCGCTCCGCGGCCGCGCTCGTCGAGAAGATCGTCCTGTCGGACATCCTCGACGACTCGATCCTCGGCTCGCGCCCCGGCGACACCAGCTACCCGCTGCGGATGCTCTTCGGCACGCTCGGTGACGAGCTCGAGGACGACACCGCCTTCGCGCTCGCCAGCGGGCTCAACTTCTTCTTCCGCGTGAGCATGGACGAGGAGGCGAAGCTCGCGGTGGGGCTCGAGGTGAGCCGCCTCTACTACCGGTTCGCCGAGGAGCGCCCCCTCGACGCGGAGCTCGTCGCGCCGCTCTCGCCGCTCCTGGCGCGGCTGATGAGCACCGAGCTGACGCATCTTCGGCTCGAGGCGGTGGACGGCGCGCGGGTCTTCGACTCGGCCGTCCACGAGCGCGCGCTCGGCTCGGACGCGAGCAGCCCGGCCATCAAGCAGCCCAAGTCCTTCCTGGCCCGCGTGGTCTCGAATGGGCGCGTGCGCATGAAAGCCCACGTTCGAACGTAGTGAGTGGGGACCCGAGGCTGCGGGCACGTCGAGGGACGGTAGAGGGGGGATTCGCGAAGTGAGCCAAGACGCGGAATCGAACGGGAGCTGGTTGCCTAACCTCGTCGGCGGGGTTTCCATCTGGAAGCTCGCGCCCGACCTGAACGAGGCGCAGTTCTTCGACGGCAGGCTGCTCGTCCCCGAGACGGAGGGGAGCGACAGCCTGCCCGTCCGGGTCGAGTGGGACCTCACCGGTCTGGTGCCGTTGCCCGAGGCCCGGGCCGAGTTTCCCGACCGCGTGGAGCAGGCGACGGCCGACTTCTTCGCGTGCCTCGAGCGCACGGCGACCGTCTTCGAGAAGGGCGGGAGCGGCTACGACCGCTACAAGGAGGCGTTCACCGTCCCGGCGCTCAGCGCGGACGGCGGGGCCCACTACTTCTTCGACCCCTCCGACGACACCCTCAAGGTCATCAACTGGGGCGCCTCGCCGCGCAAGATCAAGCACGAGTCGGAGTACCTGTTCGGCTACCAGGACTTCCGCGATCTGATCCGGCAGGAGCAGGAGGCGGCCGAGCGGGGGGAGCTGCCGACCGCCAAGGCGGGCGCGTCGAGCGCGGCCCAGGCGATGATGGTCGGCGGCGCCGATGACGCCGAGGCGTCGCCCGACGCGGCGGCCGAGGGCGAGGGGCAGGACGGCGAGGACGAGGAAGAGGAAGAGGAGGCCGCGGGCGGGCGCCCGTGGTGGATGTGGGCGCTCATCGTGGTGGCGCTGATCTTCCTCGGGTGGCTCGCCTTCGCGCTGCTCCGTGACTGCCAGGGCCAAGGCATGCTCGGCGGCGGCGGGCCGGACGGCGGCGTCGCGGCGGTCGAAGCCGGCGCGAACGCGGCGGAGGCGGGCGTGGAGAGCCCGATCTACGGCGAGGCGTCGGACGACGGCGGGATCCCCTCGACCGACCTCGGCGAGGCGGGCACGTCGGTCCCCGACGGCAGCGTGGCCGGCGCGGATGGCGGCGGCGCGGGCGCGGCCGACGGGAGCACGGGCGAAGGCTCGGGCGAAGGCGGCGAGGGCTCGGGCGAAGGCGGCGAGGGCTCGGGCGAAGGCGGCGAGGGCTCCGGCGAGGGCTCCGGCGAGGGCTCCGGCGAGGGCTCCGGCGAGGGCGGCGAGGGTTCCGGCTCCGGCTCCGGCTCCGGCTCCGGCTCCGGCTCTGGCTCTGACGCGCCTCCCACCAACGAGGAGGGCGAGCCGATCTACGGCGAGACGTACGACCCGAGCGGCGCCTACTACTACTGGGCGCCGGGCTACGGGCGGCCGCTGCCGAGCCGCTCGTACTTCCACGCCGACGCGGTCCAGTGGCGGATCATCGCGGGGACCAACCGGGTCCGCGACTACAGCCGCGGCGGCGGGCAGACGTTCCGGGTCTACCTCCAGCCGGGGCAGAGCTTCGACGGGGTGCGCGTGCAGTGGCGCGACCGCGGCGGGCAGTGGCACGACCATTGAAGACGTCTTGCGGTGGATGGGCGAAGGCGGTTTGCTGCGTGAGGACGGGGTGGACGTGGGCGTGCCTGTAGGCGTGGACGAGCGGATCCCCGTGTTGCGACCGAGCGGGTACGTGGATGTGCACGGGTACGTGCACGAGGACGAGTACGTGCACGGCGCCGGGTTCGCTGGCGCGGGGGACGCCTGATGATGGAAGAGACCCTCAAGACGCTCGAGCAGTCGATCCAGACGGCGCGCGCGGCCGCGCTCGGCGGCGGCGGCGACCCGCCCCCCGAGGCGCAGGCGCTGACCGATCTGTCGCTCCGCATGAAGAAGCTGCGCCGCGCGTGGGGTCGGCCTCAGTCGCTCGGGTTCTTCGGGCCGTCGCAGGCGGGCAAGTCGTTCCTCGTCGGCGCGCTCCTCAGCCACGAGCTCGGTACGCTCAAGGTCCGCTCGCGCGAGGGCGAGGTCGACTTCCTCCAGGACATCAACCCGGCCAAGGGCGTGGAGTCGACCGGGGTCGTGACCCGCTTCTCGAGCGCGCCCGCGCCGGCGCCGCTCAGCCGCGGCGACTTCTACTGCCGGCTCCTTTCGCTCGAGGTGATGCTCGAGTCGATGGCCACGGGCTTCCTCGTGGAGTGCACCGCGCCGCCCGTCGACGCCGAGCGGGTCGACCGCGTGCTGCGGGAGGCGCGCCTCGCGTCGGGGCCTCCGGCGCCTGCGCTCTTCCGCGCGGCGTGGGACGCGGTCTGGCACAACCTCCTCAAGAAGTACCAGGACCGCCACCCCTACCTGAACGAGCTGCGGCGGCACCCGGAGCTGCGGGCCGAGGCGTGGAAGGGCGGCATCGGCTCGGTCGCGGGCTGGACACAGGTCTTCTCGCTCCTCTGGGGCGGCCGCGGCTACTCCAAGGACCTCGACCGCCTCGTCGACGTGCTCGTCGACGGCCTCGAGCGCCTCGGGCACCCCGAGGCGGTGGAGGTGGAGCTCGACTACGTGCGCGCCTCCAGCGTGAACCCGAGCGTGATCGACGCGGCCTGCCTCAACGCGATCGGCACCCCGCAGTCCACGATGCACGTCTACGCGCCGGACTCGGGGCGCGAGGTCGCGATCGAGCCGAGCGTGCTCGCCGCGCTGATCGCCGAG
Source organism: Polyangia bacterium (assembly GCA_030426845.1). Lineage (GTDB taxonomy): Bacteria > Myxococcota_A > Polyangia > Polyangiales > Sandaracinaceae > JAUHXR01. Next base: position 6,175 of record JAUHXR010000045.1, read on the forward strand.
ATCCGCCTGCCCCTCGAGCCCGTCCCGGGCAGCCTCCTCGCGAACGCGGACCTGCTGGACTTCCCGGGCGGGCGCGCGCTGCGAGGGATCAACGGCTTCGAGCCGGGCGACCTCAACACCGGCAGCCTCGAGAACGCGATCGAGGTCTTCAAGCGGGGCAAGCTCACGTTCTTGTTCGAGCAGTTCTCCGTCGACCGTGAGATCACCGCGCTCTGCCTCGCCTCGCCCGGCCCCACGAAGCCCGAGGCGATCCAGATGCAGCACCAGGTCGAGCGCTGGCTGCAGATCCGCCACGGCGCCCCGACCCCGCTCGACCCCGAGGAGGTCACGCGGCCGAGCCTCTTCGTCGCGCTCACCAAGTACGACATGAGCCTCGGCTCGCTGCGCAGCGACAACGCGCGCGATCGCTGGGACTCGCGGGTCGAGGAGGCCTGCGTCGAGTTCTGGGCGCGCAGCCACGCGAGCTGGATCTACAACTGGGGCGAGCGCGGCCGGCCGTTCGACAACATGTTCTGGATCCGCAACCCCTACGCGGACCAGATGAACACGCTGAAGCCGGGGAGCCCCGACTACGCGGAGGTCAAGTCCGGCTACCACGAGTCGCGCGCGATCAAGACGTTCATCGGGGACCACGCCGCGAAGTGGGCCGCGATGGAGGGCGACGACGAGCAGGGCCTGCCGCGCTCGGGCATCCCGCTCCTCGCGAGCCACCTCCGCGCGAAGCTCGCGGAGGACATCAAGCAGAAGGAGCTGCTCACCGAGCTGCGGGCGATCCACGGCGAGCTCCTCGAGGCGCTCCGGCTGCTCACGCCCTCGCGCGACGAGACCGAGGCGCGCGAGCGGCTCGAGCACAGCGCGCAGTCGCTCATCAACGCGGTGCGCGCCGAGATGACCAAGCACTACAGCGGCGCGGTCTTCGGCGAGCTCATCGAGCTGCTCACGATCCCGCACGAGGAGCTCGAGCTCGAGATCCGCGCGGTGCACAAGCAGCTCGCGCCGATGAGCATCAAGGTCAGCGACAAGGTGAAGAAGCTGATGGTCCACGTGCTCAAGCACTGGTCCCAGCGGGCGGTGTCGCGGCTGCGGAGCTCGGGGCTCGACCTGCCGGTCGCGCTCGTCGAGCGCTACGTGCGCGAGGTGGTCACGAGCAAGCTGCTCCTGCCGGTGCTCGGGCAAGCGATCTTCCCCTACTTCAACAAGTCGGAGCTCGACTACGGGCTCGTCGCGACGATCCTCCAGGTCAAGATCAGCGACTCGCTCCTGAACCTCTTCGCGGGTCAGGGTCGCCGCACGCCGAGCATCCCGGTGCGCCTCAGCTACTCCGAGACGGCCTCGGCGGCGGGGGGCGACGAAGGCGACGGCGACATCGACTGGGCCGACGTGGACTTCGACGACGAGGAGCAGGCGGCCGAGCCGGAGCACGTCGAGATCGTCTTCGCCGGCAACCACTACTTCGCGCACTGGGCCGACCAGCTGCCGCGCTTCTACGTGAAGAACGCGGGCAAGAAGGGCAAGAGCGCGCTCGACGACCCGCGGATGCGCGAGCTGGTCGGCGTGCTCACCGCGGTGGAGTCGGTCGCGGTCTGACTCGTCACCGTCGCCCCCGCAGATCGATCGCGAGCGTGTCCTTGCCGGCCTCCTCCGGCACGTCGCGCGGCGGCTCGGCCGCGTCGGCCTCGGCCCACCACTGGCGCGCGCGCTCGCGCGGCCAGGGCGGCACGTCCTCGAGGCTCAGGAGTAGATCGCGGAGCGCGTCCGCGCTGTCGGGCCGCGCCTCCGGGGACTTCTCGAGGCAGCGCAGGATCACCTCCTCGAGCGCCTCGGGCACCGCGTCGCCCAGCCGCTCGGAGGGCGCGAGCGGCCGCGCGCGCACGTGCTTGCTCATCACCTCGACCGCGGACGACCCGCTGAAGACGTGCTCGCCCGAGAGCAGGTGGTAGCCGAGCGCGCCTACCGCGTAGAGATCGGTCCGCGCGTCCACCCCCGCCGGGTCGGTGATCGCCTCGGGCGCCATGTACTGCGGAGTCCCGGCGATCAGGTCGCCCTCCGCGTCCGCGTGGGCCTCCTTCACCAGACCGAAGTCGACGATCTTCACCTGGTCGGCGGTGCGCCCGGACCGCAGCACGAACACGTTGGCGGGCTTGACGTCGCGGTGGATGAGCCCGACCTCGTGGGCGGCAGCGAGGCCATCGCAGAGCTGCGCGAGGATGTGGACGACCCGCGCGGGCGGCTGCGGCCCGAAGCGCGCGACGAGCTCCCCGAGGTCGAGGCCGTCGAGGTACTCCATCGCGTAGTAGAAGATCCCGTCCGGCGTGCGGCCGTAGTCGAACACCGAGACGATGTTGGGGTGGGTGAGGCCGGCCGTGCGCTGCACCTCGCGCTCGAAGCGCTCGACGCTCAGGTCGTCGATGCGCCGGGGCGGCAGGAGCTTGATCGCGGTCGGGCGGCGCAGGAGCGCGTGCCGCGCCCGGTAGACGGCGCCCATGCCGCCCTCGCCGATCTTGGCCTCGAGGGTGTACTGGCCGAGCTGCTCGGCCTCGCGGACGCGCTCGCGCAGGCCGTAGATCACCCGGCTGGCCCCCGCGTTGATCGCGATCGCGAAGAGCCACCACACGAAGGTGTTGAGCAGGATCGCGCGGAGGCTGACGTGCGGGTCGTCCGGCGCCTCGGCCTGCTGGAGCGCGTGGATGCGCAGCACCGCGAACACCATCCAGACGGTCGCGCTGAGCTGCACGACCGTGGCCTGAGCGGCGCTGCTCGGCACGTAGCTGACGCGCATCGCGAAGATGATGAGCAGCGCGAGCAGGAGGACGGTCTCGGGGTGCGCGCGGGACGGGATCCCGAGCACCATCAGCGACAGCGAGATCGTCAGCGCGTGCATGCCCACGAGGTCGAGCGCCCGCAGCGCGCGCTCCGAATAGGCGCCGCGCCGCGCGATGAGCCACTGGGCACCCAGGACCACCGCGGCGCCAAAGTGCCCGCCGAGATCGAGGCCCTCGATGCGGAGCTCGCCGATCGCGAGCCCGATGAGCAGGCGGACCGCGAGGCTCACGAGGAACACCGCCGACCCCCACAGCCCGAAGCGCGCGAGCCGCTGCTGGAGGAACGCGACGCGCGTTGTGTGCCCGCTCATCGCGCGAAGGATAGCGGCAGTCCGAGCGGCCGGCGGGGGTGGCGCCTCCAGCCGCCGGATCGGCGCCCGACTGGGCGGCCCGAGTGGGGATCGGAGGTGGCACGCGACGTGAAGACTGGGCGGGCACGATGCGCCTCGACACCTGCCCCGACGACGAGATCACCGTGATCGACATCCGCGAGGAGCTCGACGCGGCCCTGGAGCCCCCCGCCCTCCCGTTCCCGCTCGTCTCGCGCAAGCGCCCCCACGACGACGTCCCGGAGCTGCGGTTCCGCGCGCTCTCCGACGGGCTGCTCGGCTGAGTTCTCGGCGGGCCTCGGGGCGGCTCACCGGGCCGAAGCGCCGGTCCGCGGGGAGTTTCGGAACACCGCGGGGGGGCACGGCGTAGAATCCCGGCGGATGGACCCCGTACCCAAGGGAACGAGCGACGACGGGCTGGACGAGGCCTTCGCGGAGCCGCGCGGCCTCGGCTTCGACGGGCCCGCGCCCACGATCGACGAGCTCCTCGCGAACGAGGACGCGGCGGGCCTCCTCGAGCTGGGCGCGGCCTACCGGGTGGGCACGCCCCACGCGCCGCGCGACCTGTTCAAGGCGCTGGAGTGCTTCGAGGCGGCCAGCCGTCTCGGCAGCGAGCAGGCGGAGTACCTCGTCGCGCTCGCCTACATGAACGGCCTCGGGATCGGCCGCGACGTGGCCGAGGGCGCCAAGCGGATGCGGAGCGCGGCCCAGCGCGGGAGCCTCCGCGCCAAGGTCTACGTGGCCAACCTCTACGAGCTGGGCGTCCATTACGCGCCGGACCGCGACAAGGCCGACGTCTGGTATCGCAACGTGGCCCGCGCGGCCGGGATCGACGCCGACCCGGAGAGCGACGCCTACGAGCTCGCGATGGCCGAGCACGGCTGCGTCCGCTTCTGTCTGCGGCTTGTGGCCGACGAGGATCTGCCGGCGAAGGACCGCGCGTTCTACCTCAAGAAGGCCAAGGCGATGGGCTACGCGCACCGGCTGGCGGACGCGCGGGCGAGCGAGGCCCCCCCCGCGGCCGACCCGACCCAGGCCTCGGCCCCGCCGCGCGCCGCGCCCCCCGCGGACGCGGAGGCGGAGGCAGAGCCCGCGCCCGCCGAGCCCGCCCGCGAGGAGGCCCCGGCGCCTCCCGAGCCGGAGCCCGAGGACGACGACGACCCGGCCGCCTACACCCCAACCCTGGGCGCGCAGTGGACCTTCGGCGCGGGCGCGGCCGCGTTCCTCGTCGCGGCCTTCTTCGCGGCCAGCGGCGCGGTGGCCGCGTTCCTCGCTCACGAGGGGTCGCGGAGCCTCGCGCTCGCGGGCCGCGCGCTGCCGGTGGTCGGTCGCACCCACGAGGTGGTGCTCTTCGGCGTGCTCTTCCTGGCCGGGGTGCTCCCGGCGGGCGCGGTGTACCGGCCCAACGTGATCGCGGTAGGGACCCTGGTCGGCGCGGCCGCGGGGGCGGGCGGCTGGTTCGCCTTCCCGAGCTACCCGCTGCTCTGGGACGCGGCGGCCCAGGCGGGCGCGGCGGGGCTGATCGGCTTCCTCGCCACCGCGCTCGTCCTCGGGATGCTCGGCGGCACCCGGCGCCCGATCGACCCTCCGGCCACCTGACGACCGGGGGGAGCGTCCTCACCGTGGGGCCCCGCGCCTCCGTCGGAGGTGGTACAACCGTGCGTTGCGGTGACGGCGCCGGCGAACAAGGCGGATCGAGCGCCTGGCGATGGGTTCCTGGTCGCGTGGGTCGGCGGGCCGGCGGCGTGGGAGCCGGAGCTCGTCGAGGTGCTGCGCGGGTCGGGCGTCTTCATCGAGGACACGCCGCTGTCGAGCCTCGCGGAGCGCGTGAACCAGCGCGCTCCGGACCTCGTGGTGCTGAGCGGCGCGGCGGGCTCGGCCCCGCGGTCGGTGGTGGACGGCCTCGCCCAGAGCCACCCGGCGAGCAGCGTACCGGTGGTCGCGATCGGGGAGGCCGCGGACGCGCGCCCCAAGCCGCGCTCCCGCTTCGGCCTCGTCGCGCGCCTCGACGAGGGCGCGGGGGTGGAGACCCTCGCGCGGCAGGTCCGCACCGTCCTGCGCTCGCTGTCACGCCGGCCCGCGCGCTGGCGCATCCCCGCGCGCGGGGACGACCTCGACGCGGTGATCGCGAGCCTGGACGACAGCGCGCGCTGCGGGGTGCTCGCGTCCGAGCAGGACGGCGCGCTGGTGGTCGGGCCCGGCGGCGTCGCGCCGGCGACCGAGCGGCTCGCCCGGCGGCTCGACCCGGGAGAGATCACCCTCACGCTCTTCGAGCGTCCGCGGGCGCGCCTCCGCATCCTCACGAGCGCGCCGCGCGCCGACGTGACCGCGCAGACGATCCACGGGGCCCGGGTCCTCGTGGTCGACACCCAGGCGGACCGGGGCTCCAGCATGGCCCGGCGCCTCGAGCAGGGTGGCGCCCAGACCCGCGCGTGCGCCGCGCACGAGGGCGCGCTCGCGCAGGCCAAGACGATCGACCCGACCCTCGTCGTGGTCTGCGCCTCGGCGCTCCTCGACCCCGGCGTGCGTGCGCTCTGGGAGGACGTGCGGCTCGCCTCCGCGTCGCTCCTCGTGCTCACCGACGAGCTGGTGGCCTCCGCCCCGACGGAGCTCCTCTTGCTTGGTCCAGCGTCCGAGATGTGCCGCTCCGAGCTCTCGCTCGCGCGGCGGCTGCGCAAGGGCGAGGCGGTCGCGGAGCGTCTCGAGACGCTCGGGACCGCGCGGTGGATCCGCCTGCTCGGGCAGTGCGAGTCCGAGGTGACCTTCCGCGTCTACGCGGCCGCGGGCCGAGGGCGGGTCGACCTCGTCGGCGGCAAGATGCGCGGCGCCGCGTTCCGCCCCACCGACACGCGGATGGGGGTGGTCGAGGGGCGCGCGGCGATCGACCTGCTCATGCAGCTCCCGTTCGGACGCGTGCTCGCGGGCCCGCCCGGCGAGCTCAAGTCCCTCGAGGGGGTGCGCACGACGCGCAAGACGAGCGTGGTCGGCCGCATCGTGCCGGCGAAGGGCAAGCTCGCGGCCGAGCTGTTCGTGGAGCGGGTGGGGGAGAGCGCGACGAACCTCGGGGCGAGCAGCTTCGAGGCCGCGGCCAAGGAGGAAGAGCGCGCGAGCGCGGCGACCGCTCGGCCGACCGCCCCCGCCAAGGCCTCCGCGTCGAGCCGGGTGGTCGTGCCGCGGCCGAGCGCGCGCCCCGACTCGGAGGATGAGCCCGAGGACGACGTCGACGCGCTCCGCCGCGAGCTCGGGCTCGCGCCCGGCGTCTCGAGCGGGGCCGACGCACGCCCCACCGATCGGCCGGCTCGCAAGAAGAAGCGCGCCGACTCGCCCCGGCCGACCCCGCGCACGGGTCCGCCCAAGCGGGTGGGCGCCGAGCCGCCGAGCGCGCCGCTCATCAGCCCGCTGCCCAAGCCGGCGGGCGTGCCCAAGGAGGCGCGCAAGCTCTCTCGCGACGACGACGACCGGCCGCGCAGCACGGGCGGCGCGGTCCTCGGGTTCGTGGCCGCCCTCGCTCTCGGCGTCGGGGTCTTCGCCGCCTACCAGCTCGCGCGCGAGGAGCCGGCCACGCCGCACGTGGGCGTCGAGCCGGGCCCGCCGGTCACCGACCCGGGCCGCGGCGAGGTGCCCGACGGGCCGGGCCCGGACGCGCCGAGCGTCGACACGGATCACGCGGCCCAGCCGACCGACGACGCGCTGAACGACGACGAGCCGAGCGGTGCGCTGAACGACGACGCGCCGAGCGATGACGGCGTGGGCGACGACGCGCTGAGCGACGGCGACGACGCGCCGAACGACGACGGGGCGAGCGACGCCGCGAACGAGGACAGCGTGAGCGACGACGCCTCGAACGACGACGGGGTGAGCGACGACGCGCGCGCCGCCGACGGCCCGGACGACGATCCCGGCCCCGCGATCGCGCCTCCGCCGGCCGACGCGACCGTCTCCGGCCTCATCCAGGGCGCGCTCGAGGCCTCGCGGGTCCGGAGCTTCGCGCGCTCCGAGACCCTCGCGCGGCAGGCGCTGGCGCTGTCTCCCCACAACAGCCAGGCCGCCTATCGGCTCGCGGTCGCGCTCTACCGGCAGCGCGAGTACGACGAGGCGCTCCAGTGGAGCGAGCGCTCGGAGCGGTGGGACCCGACGAGCCCGCTGCCCGCTGCGCTGCGGGGCGACATCCACATGCGCACGGGTCATTTCCACTCGGCGGCGGCCGCCTACCGCCGCGCGCTGGAGATCGAGCCCCGCTTCGGGCCGGCCGAGCGTCAGCTCGCGCGGCTCGCGGCGCGGCGCGAGGAGGGTGACGCCGAGGAGCCGGCGCCCGCGCCTTCGCCCCACGCGCCGCCGTCGAATCCGTTCGAGTAGGTCGCTACGAGGCGTGGGCGGCTGGCGGATGGCGCGGCGGGGGCCGCTGGCGCTGAGCGGGCACGGGCGACGCTGTTGGGGGGGCGCTTACGCGAGCGAGGCGCTGTGGGCGGCGTACAGCTCGGCGACCTCGTCCGTGCTCGTCATCACCGAGGCGCCGAGGGAGCGGAAGAAGGCCGCGGTCGCTGCGCAGGCGGCGAGGGTGTCGGTGCCCTTCTCGGGCATGCGCCGCCACACCCAGACCGCCGGGTCCTGCGTCGCCTCGATGATCTGCTCGGTGAGGTCCGGCGGCGAGTCCACCCGCGCCGCGTCGAGCGCGTAGATCAGCGTCTGGTGCGCCAGCGCGAGGACCGCGAAGCGCGCGTCCACGAACTCCATGTTCAGCCACTTGGGCTTCTCGGCGCTCATCTGGTTGAGCACCGCGAGGAACGAGTTGACCGCGTAGACGGCCGCGATGCGTCGCTGGCGCGAGCGGAGATCGGTCAGGATCGTGAGCGGGTCTCCGACGCGGCCGTCGAGGTGCTCGGCGAGCACGGAGGTGATGAGCGAGACGTGGGCCTCGGCCGCCTGGAGTGCGTCCCAGAGGATGAGCCCGCGCAGGTCGCGCGGCGGCTGCATGTTGTACTGCTCGACCAGGTCCGCGAACGTCTGGTCGGCGGCCACGCGCTCGGCGACGATGTCCGCCCAGGCGTTGCAGACCGCGTCGATCTCGGCGACCCGCGCCGCGTCCCCCGAGCGCTGGCTGCGCGACGGGCGCGCCTTCACCGGGGCGAGGCGATCGCGCTCGTCGGCCGTCGCCGGGGCCGCGGCTGCGCCGTTCGAGGCGGTGGGCTTCGGCCGACGCGACGCCTTCTTGGGCGACGTCTTCGTCGCCTTGTTTGCGGCCTTTTTCGCGGCTGGCTTGGTCTTCGTGCGCGTCCCCCGAGATGCCATGGGGGCGAGCATGACACGCGAGCGCGGTGGCTCAACTGGACGTTTCCGTGCCGCTCGCGCGGCGCCACGTCACCGCTCGAGGGCCTCCAGGGCGCGCTGGACCGCGCCCGGATCGAGCTGTCGACCGAAGCCGCGGGGATCGCTCCGCGGTGACCCGAGGGCCTCGCGGAGCGCGCTCGCGCACCGGCCGCGGATCGGGTCGACCGGCGCGTGGCTGCTCAGCGCGAGGAGCACCGCGAAGCGGCCGGGGTCGTCGTCCGGGCCGGCGAGCGCCTCTGCGAGGTGGCGGTGCAGCGGCCGTCCCTGGCTCACCTGCACGCGGGTGAGCGCGTAGAGCAGGCGGGCGCGCTCGTCCTCGTCGTCGGCCCCGCTGAGCAGCGCGATGAGGATCGGCTCGACCTCGGCGTCGCGGGCCGGGTAGCGGGCGACGACGCAGGCGGCGAGGCGCGCGCGGGCGGGGTCACGGCTGGTCGAGGCGAGGCGGACGAGGCGCGGGGCCTCGACCTCGACCCGATCGTAGAAGCGCCGCGAGGCGAGCGTACCCGCGGCGCCGGCCAGCGACCGCGGCGGATCGTCGACCGCGGCGAGGACCCGGGCGAGGCGAAGGAGGACCGCGGTGGCCGCGCTCCAGCGCGGGGCGGTGGCGACCGCGAGCACGAAGGGGGTGGCCTCGTCCGCGCCCTCGGCGAGCCGGTCGCCGCGCCAGATCGTGGCGTGGAGCGCGTCGAGCCCGGTCACCCGCTCGGCCGCGTCGTCGCTCGCCACCCGCGCGAGCGCGTCCTGGACGGCCGGCGACGCGAGGGGGAGCTGCGCGAGGAGGGAGGGGGGGAGCAGCCGATCGAGGTCCACCCGCGCATTGTAGAGCGGGAGGTAGAATGAGCGCGCATGGCGGGGTGGGACGACGAGACGGCGGTCGCGCCGGACGTGCCGGAGGCGCCCGGCTACACGCTCGTCGAGCCGCTGGGCAGCGGGGGGATGGGCGACGTGTACCGCGCGCGCCAAGCGCGCACCGGGCGCGAGGTCGCGGTCAAGATCCTCCGCGGCTCGGTCGTCGAGGCCGAGCCGGCCCAGCGCCTCCTCGCGGAGGCCTCCGCGATCGCGCGCCTGCGTCACAAGAACGTGGTCGAGCTGCTCGACCTGACGCGCACGCGCGACGGGCGCCCGATGATCGTGCTCGAGCTCGTCGACGGCGGCGACCTCACCGGCTGGGAGCGGCGCTTCCCGGGATGGGGCGCGATCCGGCGCGCGGTCACGGGCGTGCTCGACGGGCTCGCGGCGGCCCACGGCGCGCAGCTCGTCCACGCCGACCTCAAGCCGAGCAACCTGCTGCTGTCGCGCGACGGCGTCGTGAAGATCTCGGACTTCGGGATCGCGCGCTGGCAAGATCCCTTGCATCGGTCGGATGGGCCTCGCTCGATCTCCGGGACGCCGGAGTACATGGCGCCCGAGCAGCTCCTGCCCGACGGCCACGTCGGCCCCTGGACCGACCTCTACGCGCTCGGGGTGATGCTCCACGAGTGGCTCGGCGGTCGCACGCCGTTCGTAGCGTGCGACGACCTGCCCTCGCTGATGCGCCGCAAGCTCACGCTCGAGCCGCCGCCGATCGTCCCGCGCGCCGGCCTCACCATCCCGGATGAGGTCCAGCGTCTCGCCCAGCAGCTCCTCGCGCTCGAGCCGCGCGAGCGCCCGCGCTTCGCCGCCCAGCTCCGGCAGGCGCTCGAGGCCTCGCTCCCCGAACCCAGCTCGGATCACGCGCGCGGCGCGCCCGCGGTGTCGTGGTCGCCGAGCGCGCACGACCCGAGCCTCGCGCTGCCGACCACCTTGCCGCTCATCGGCCGGCGCGCGGAGCGCCGCCTGCTCGAGAACCAGGTCGAGGCCGTCCACGCGAGCGCGCGGCCGCGGCTCGTGCTGCTCCGCGGGCCGGCCGGGATCGGCAAGAGCCACCTCGCGCTCTGGGCGTTCGGCGAGGTGGAGCGGCGCGGCTGGATGGAGGGGCTCGCGGCGGGGTTCGACTTCGAGGGCGGCGCGCACGGGGACGGTCTACGCCACGCGATGCGGCGGCTGCTCGGCGTCCCGGACGGGCGGGGTGATCCGTTCGAGGGGTCGTGGCGCTGGCTGCTCGACGGACCGGTCGCGCCGTTCCCCGCGCGGGAGGTGCTCGGCTGGATCCGGGCCGATCGGGGCTTCACCTCACCGGAGCGCTCGGGCGAGCTCGCGGCGCTGATCCTCCGCGCGGCCTCGCGCGTGCGTCCGGTCTACCTCTGGCTCGACGATCTGCTGTGGAGCCGCGACGGGGCCGCGGAGCTGGTCGATCGCCTGCTCGAGGCGGGCGACGCGGGTGTCCTGGTCGTCGGCACGGTGCGCAGCGGGACCGCCGATCACGCCTCGGCGCGAAAGCGCCTCGATCGGTGGCTCGCGCACTCGAGCACGTCCTACATCGCCCTCGGTCCGCTCTCGGTCGAGGAGCGGGTCGAGCTGGCGCGGGCCGCGCTGCCGCTCGACCCCGAGTTCGCGCGCGAGGTGGGCCGCGAGCTCGACGACATGACGCCGCTCGAGCTCGTCCAGTCGCTCGCCCACTGGCACGAGCGCGGCTGGCTCGAGGGGGACCCGGGCGCGCTCCGGCCCGCCGCGAGCCACACGCTCTCGTCGCTGCGCCTGTCGACCCGCGATCTCTTCGACGCGCGGCTGCGGGCGATCCTCCACCGCACGCCCGACGTGATGGAGCGCGCGCTCGTCACCGCCGCGCTGCTCGGCGATCCCTTCGAGGCCGAGGTGCTGCGTGCGTCGCTGCCCGACGCGCCCGAGGTGGTGGACGAGGCGATCGCCTGGGCGCTGCTCCGCGGCCTGTGGCGCTCGATGCCGGGCGGCGCGATGCGCTTCGATCACGGGCTGCTCCGCACCGCGTCGCTCGATCTGCTGATGCACCGGCCGGACGCCTCACGGCTCTCGGCCCAGGCGGCGCGCGGCATCGCCGCCGTGCACGACGTCGCGGTCCCCGCCTTCGGGCGGCGGGTGAGCGAGCTGTGGCTCGCGGCGGGCGAGGACGCGGAGGCCACCGCGACGCTCCTGCGCACCGGGCGCGCGGTGGCGCAGGCGGGCGCGCTGGAGCGCGCGAGGGACCTGCACCGCGGGATCGCCGAGTGGGTCGAGCGGGCGCGTGACCCGCGCGCGCGCGTCGACCATCGGCTCCTCGCGGCCACCATCGAGCTCCACGCCGGGCGTCACTCTCGCGCGGCGGAGGGGGCGGCCGAGGCCATCGCGTCCGCGCGGGAGCTCGGCGACCACGACCGCCTGGCCGAGGCGCAGCTGCTGGCGGCCACGGTCGCGTTCGGGCGCGCGAGCTACGCCGAGGGCGAGGCGCTCGCCGCGTCGCTGCGGGCGATCGAGGGCGGCGCGTCACCGGGGCGCGCGCGGGTCGCGGTCCAGGCCGAGGGGCTCCTCGCCGACCTCGCCGCGCTTCGTGAGGACTTCGCGCGGGTCGCCGTCCACTACGCCCGCGCCGAGCCGTGGCTCGGTCCGGCGCAGGACCGCGCGCTCACCCACCGCTGGCTCGCGCGGGGGGCCGAGCTCGCGCTGATCGAGGGCGACCCCGACCGCGCGGCCGAGCGGCTGGGCCGCGCGATCGAGGGCACGCGCGGCGACGGGGACACCGACGATCTGCCCGACCTGATGGAGATCGCGACGCGCGTGCGGTGGGCCCGGGGCGAGCACGCGGAGGCGGCGCGCGAGGCCCAGGCCCGCGTGCTCGAGGTGCGCGCGCTCGGCGACGCGACCCGCCTGACCGGCGCCCGGGTCACGCTCGCCCTCGCGGTGGCCGCGGGGGGCGAGCCGCGCGCGACGGCGGAGGCGATCGAGGCGCTCCTCGAGGCCCAGGCCGATGCCCCGCGGGAGCGTGCGTTCGAGATCTGGGCGCTGGGGTGGCTGGCGGCGCGGCTCCGTGATCTGGATCTCACGGAGTTCGGCGCGGAGCTCGAGGGGGTGATCCACGCGCGGCGCCGTCGGGTCCACGAGGGCTCTCGCCGGCCCACCACCATTACTTGACGCTACGTCAAGGAATGGTACGAGGGGGTCATGGCCCGGCCGGTCGACCTGGAGAAGCGCGCGGACCTGGGGCGCCGCGCCCTCGACGCGCTGCAGCAGCTCGGGCTCGAGGCCTCGATGACTCAGCTCGCGGACGCGGTCGGGGTCAAGCGGCCGACCCTCCTCTATCACTTCCCCTCGCGCTCGGCGATCGTGGAGGCGGCGCTCACCGAGCTGCTGACCGAGCAGGCGATCTTCGTGATGGCGCAGATGGACCGTCACCCGCACCCGGTGGACGCGCTCTTCGTTCAGATCCTCGCCGTTCACGCCTTCCAGGCCGGGCGCGAGCCGCGGGTGATGTTCCTGACGCAGGCGATCGCGGCGGGCGGCGACGAGCGGACCGAGCGGATCATCCAGATCGGCAACCAGGCGATGGAGGCGCGGCGCCAGCTCATGGGGCGGCGTTGCCGCGACGCGATCGCCGCCGGCGAGATGGTCGAGTGCGACGTGGGCTCGCTCATCCGCGTGGTGCGCGGCTTCATCGACGGCCTGGTCGTCCAGCGCGTCATGACCGGGTGCGACCTCGCCCCGATCCACGACTTCATCTGGGAGCGCGTGCTCGGGCCGCTCAAGCTCCCGCCCGGCGCGCCGCGGCCGACGCTCTGAGCCCGCCGAGCCTCAGCGCCGACGGATGGTCACGGTGGCCGCGACCCAGCCCGGCGGGCCTGCGAGCGAGCGTCCGACGTAGGCGTCGCGACCGCAGTCGTAGAGGGCCTGCGACGGGTTGTTTGCGCTCACGGACGTGACCCGTCCGGAGGCGTCGATCTCGAGCGAGTAGTAGATGGAGCCCGGCGCGATGTGCCGCTGCTCGAGGCAGTCAGCGAGGCGGCCCCCGCCCGCTCGGTAGAGGGATGCCACGCGGGCGCGGGGGTATCCGCCGGCGTCGCGCACCACGACGCTCACCCGAGGGTCGCCGCGCGCCGTTCGCGTCGCGCGCGCGCGCCCGGTCGGCTCCGGCGACGCGGCCTCCGAGGGTCCCGCGTCGAAGCCGGCGTCGGACGAGGGGCCCGCGTCGGCGAGGGGCGTCATGGGCATCATCGGGGGTGGCGATGGCTCGACCGAGGGCGGGGCCGGAGTCTCGGCCGTGGCCGGGGTCTCGGCCGCGGCCGGCGGCAGCCGGGGGCCCTCGACTGCGCGAAGGACCACCACCGCCGACGCGGCGGAGCCCGCCGCGAGGACCAGCGCGATCGCGGCCGCCAGAACGAGCCCGCGCCGTCGCCGCGCCGGAGGGTCCACGGCCGCCACGACCGGAGTGCCGAGCCCGCGGAGGGCCTCGAGCATCTCCTCGGCCGACTCGAAGCGTCGCGCGGGGTCACGCTCGATCGCCCGGTGCACCAGGGTGTGCACCTCGGGGGGCAGATCGGGACGCAGCGCGTTGAGCGGGGTGGGCGGCTGCTCGATCATCGCCGCGAGCCGCTCGGCCGGGCTCGGCGCCTCCCACGGCAACCGCCCGGTCAGCATGCGGAAGAGGAGGACACCGACCGCGAAGAGGTCGGTCCGCGCGTCGATCGGCCCGCCCTGCACCTGCTCGGGCGCCATGTAGCCCGGCGTGCCGAGGATCTGCCCCGTCTGGGTGAGGCGGCGGTGGCGCTCCCGATCGACGAAGTGGGCCAGGCCGAAGTCGAGGATCTTCACGAGCGGCCCGAGGCCGGGCACGTCGGTGACGATGAGGTTTGTGGGCTTCAGGTCGCGGTGCACCACGCCGCGGGCGTGGGCCGCGGCCAGCCCCGCGAGGATCTGCTCGGTCCAGGCCACCGCCACCGCCAGGGGCGCGGCCGGCTGGCGCCGCATGGCGTCCCGCAGCACCTCGCCCGCGACCGCCTCCATGACGATCACCGCCTCGTCGCCGCGGGCGAGGACCTCGTGCACCGTCACGACGTTGGGGTGCTGGAGCGCGGCCGCGGCCCGGGCTTCGCGGAGGAGCCGCTCGTCGACCACGCCCTCGCCGGCGCGCTCGGGCCGCACCGTCTTGAGGACGACGCGGCGGCCGAGCTGCATCTGCTCGGCTTCGAAGACCTCCCCCATGCCCCCCTGCCCGAGGGCGCGCACCACGCGGTAGCGGCCGTCGAGGATCTCACCGGGCTGGAGCCGACTCACGGGGCGAACTCTACCAAGCGGCGGCGAGCGCGCTCGCGCGGAGGGCGCGGCCCTTTGACGGCCCCCCGGGCCGGGGCTATGTCGCGCCGCCCATGAACGAGCTCACCGGCCCGCAGCGGCGTCACCTCAAGGCGCTCGCGCATCACCTCGCCCCCGTCGTGCAGATCGGCAAGCAGGGCGTGAGCCCCAGCGTGAGCCAGGCGACCGACACCGCGCTCGACGACCACGAGCTCATCAAGGTGAAGCTGCCGCAGGTGGAGCGCGCGGAACGCCAGGCGATGGCCGACACGCTGTGCGCGGCGACCGGCGCCCTCGCGGTCGGCCAGATCGGTCGCGTGCTCGTGCTCTATCGCCGCCACCCCGACGAGCCGAAGATCCGGCTGCCGCGGTAGGAGGACGGGCCCCGCCACGGTACCCCGGAGGGGACAGGGCGGGGGGGCGGGGCCGATGCAGCGCACGGCGCTTGCTCGGCTCACCGCAGGATGAGGGCGCCGCCGGTGCCGCGCTGCGGGGTCGTCGGGCGGTCGGTCCGGTCTTCGCTCGGGCGACCCGCCGGGGGCGCCGGCGTAACCGGCTGCGGGACGACCGGGGTCACCGGCGCGTCGCGCCCGTCGCGGTCGCGGCGGGCTCGGTCCCCGTCGGGCGGGGCGGGGTCGCCCGCCGGCCTCCCGGCGCCCGGCTCCGCGGTCGGCGACGTCGGAGACTCCGTCGTGTCCGTGGGCGCGGTGGGGGTCGGCTCCACCGCCGGCGGCTCGGGCGCGTCGCGCGCGGTCTCGACGAGCTCGCGCCCCGGCCCCGCGTCGCGCACGGCGGGCGGCGACGCGGCCTGAGGGCGTGACTGCGCCGAGGGAGCGGGCTCGTCCGACGGGCTGAGCGCCCAGGCGATGAGGACGAACGACCCGAGCAGCGCGAGCGCCCCGGCCGTGCCCGCCACCGCCCAACCGACGGCTCGGGGTAGGAGCTGCGTCGCGGGCACGCTCTCCGGCAGCTCCGGCTCGGGCGCCGCGGGCTCCGGCCGGATCGGCTCCGGCGCCGCGCTCGCGACGCTCGGCGGAGCGAGCTCGGGGGCGGGCGTCGCGATCGTCTTCGCCGACTCCTCCTCCGCCTCCTCCAGGGAGGAGAGCTCGACCGTCGGGAGCGACGGCAGGGTGGACGGCAGGGTGGACGGCAAGGCACGGCGCGCGTCGTCCTCGGTCGTCTCCTCCTCCTCCTCGGGCGCGCCGTCGCGCACCGCGAGCAGGGCCTCCTTCATCGCCAGGATCGACGCGTGTCGTTCGGCGGGGTCGCGGCGGAGCGCGCGGTCGACGATCGCGGCCACCGCCGGCCCGACGCGGGGGGCGACGGAGCGCAGCGGCGGCGGCTCCTCCACGAGCACCTTCGCGATCGTCGTCGCCGGCGAGTCGCCCTGGAAGGGGAGCCGGCCCGAGAGCGCGGCGAACAGCACCACGCCGAGGGACCACACGTCCGCCGCCGGGCCGACCTCGCGGTCGCCGCGCACCTGCTCGGGTGCCATGTACTGCGGCGTCCCGATCATCACCCCGGTGCCCGTCTGGGACGCGTCGCCGCCGAGCACCTTGGCGATGCCGAAGTCGAGGAGCTTCGGCACGAGCGCGCCGTGATCCTCGGCGAGGAAGATGTTGTCGGGCTTGAGGTCGCGGTGGATCACGCCCTTCTCGTGCGCGACCGCCAGCGCGTCCATGACCGGCGCCAGGTGATCGACCAGCTCGGGCAGGCCGATCGGCCCCTCGCGGAGCCGCTCCTTCAGCGTGCGCCCTTCGAGCAGCTCGAGGACGAGGTAGGCGCAGCCGTCGTCGGCCTCCCCCATGTCGAGCACGTCCACCACGTGGGGGTGGCGCAGGGTGGTGGCGGCGCGGGCCTCCTGGAGGAAGCGCTGCACGATCTCGGGCCGGCGCGCGTGCTCGTAGTTGAGGACCTTCACCGCGACCGGGCGATGGGTCCACTCGTGTTGCCCGACGTAGACCGTCCCCATCCCGCCGCGCGCCAGGATGCGCTCGAGCTTGTACTTGGCGGCGATGGTGGTGCCGACCCGCTCTTCCGGCGTGAGGATAGGCAAGGCGACCCCGAGCCGCAGCGTAGCTCCCGCGTCGCCGGACCCGCAAACTCCGGATCAGGCCGAGCCGCGCCCGAGCCGACGCTGGACGAGCAGGCCGGTGACCACCGCCAAGACCACCGCGACCGCGCCGACGCGGCCGTCGATCGGCATGTCGAGGAGCGTGTAGACAATGGGCAGGGCGATCAGGCTCGCGATCATCGCGCCCGCGCCGGCTCCGAGAGCGAGGGCGCGGTGGGCGAGGGTGGGGCGCTCGGGCGTGGCTCTCATGCTCGGATCGGTGTACGAGCAGGGCCCGCGCCGCCTCCCCTCCGATGACGAGCACCCCCACGAAGCGATCCGCGATCCGCGACGCGGCCGAGGCCCTGATGCTCGAGGGCGGCCTCAGCGCCGTCTCGGCGGGCGCCGTCTCGGCCCGGGCCGGGGTGAACAAGGCGCTCGTCTTCTACTACTTCGCGTCGATGGGCGAGCTCGTCGCCGAGGTGCTCTCGGGCTACTACGCGCGCCACGAGTCGGCGCTCGTCGACGCCTTCGAGAGCGAGGGCTCGGTGCGCGAGCGGCTCGAACGGTTCGTCGATCGCTACTTCGACTGGATGGTCGAGCACCGCGGCTACGCGCGGATCGTCCAGGAGCACGTCGCGCGCGGGGGTGACCACGCGGCGCTCGTCTCCGAGCACACGCGCGGCCTCCTGCGGGTGTGCGAGGCGCAGCTGGCTGGCCTCCTCCCCCCGGAGGGGCCCATGGCGGCGAAGCACTTTTACTTGTCGCTGTCTGCCGCGGTGATCAACTACTTCACCTACGCGCCGCTCCTCGAGGAGGGGTGGGGCCACGACCCGCTCGGACCCGAGGGCCTCGCCGAGCGCCGTGCGCACCTGCGCTGGATCATCGACGCCTGGGCGACGCAGCTCGGGCTCTGAATCCGGACGGCTCGGACGCCGCGGCTCAGCCGATGAGCTCGAGCGCCGCGCTCGCGATCGCGTCGGGCGTGAGGCCGAAGTAGGCGTAGAGCTCCTCGGCCGGAGCCGACGCGCCGAAGCGGTCGATGCCGAGGCTGCGCCCGCGCTCGCCGACCCACGGCGCCCAGCCGAAGGTCGAGGCGGCCTCCACCGAGAGGCGCGGCGCGGCGCCGAGGACCTCTTCGAGGTAGGCCGCCGGCTGCTCCGCGAGCAGCTCGAGGCACGGCGCGCTCACCACCGCGGCGCGCTTGCCCTGGGTCGCGAGCTGCTCGGCGGCCGCGATCGCGAGGTGCACCTCGCTGCCCGTCGCGAGGATCGTCACGTCACGCGCCCCGCCATCGCCGTGCGCGACGTAGGCGCCGCGGCGGCAGAGGTTGGCCGAAGGGTCGCCGCCCGCGCGGATCGTCGGCACGTTCTGCCGGGTCAGCGCGAGCACCGAGGGGCCCTCGCGCTCGACCGCGAGCTGCCAGCACTCGAGGGTCTCCACCGCGTCGGCGGGGCGGAACACCGCGAGGCCCGGGATCGCCCGGAGCGCCGCGAGGTGCTCGATCGGCTGGTGCGTCGGGCCGTCCTCGCCGAGGCCGATCGAGTCGTGGGTCATCACGTAGATGACGCGCTGGCTCATCAGCGCGCTCAGTCGGATCGCGGGGCGGCAGTAGTCGGTGAACACGAGGAACGTGCCGCCGTAGGGGATCACCCCGCCGTGCAGGGCCATCCCGTTCATCGCCGCGGCCATCGCGTGCTCGCGCACGCCGTAGTGCACGTAGCGGTGCCCGTAGCTGCTCTTGTCGAGCACGCCCATGCCCTTGGCGCGCGTCTTGTTGGAGCCGGTCAGGTCGGCTGAGCCGCCGACCAGCTCGTCGACGACCTCTCCGATCACCCCGAGCGCGTCGCCGCTCGCGGCGCGGGTCGCCTTGTTCGGCTTCGCCTCGATCAGCGCGGCCTTGGCCTGGGCCACGCTCGCGCCGAGGGCGGGGTCGAGGTCGCCGGAGAGGGCGCGCTCGAAGCGGGCGCGCGCGTCGGCCGCCATCGCGTCGCGCCGCGCCTCCCAGGCCACGCGCGCCTCGCGCCCACGCGCCCCGATCGCGCGCCAGGCCTCGAGGATCGGGGCCGGGATCTCGAACGGGGGGTGCGGCCAGCCGAGCTGAGCGCGCGCGCCCGCGATCTCCTCGTCGCCGAGGGGCGAGCCGTGCGCGTCCGCGGTGCCGGCCTTGGTCGGGGCGCCGAAGCCGATCGTCGTCCGGCACGCGATCATCGCCGGCTGCTCCGCCGCCTGCGCGCGCTCGATGGCGGCCGCGATCGCCTCGGGGTCGTGCCCGTCGCAGCGGTCGACGTACCAGCCGCTGGCGCGGAAGCGCGCGAGCTGGTCGTCGCTCACCGTCAGCTCGGTCGGACCGTCGATCGAGATGTGGTTGTCGTCGAACAGGACGACCAGCTTGGAGAGCCCGAGGTGGCCGGCGAGCGAGATCGCCTCGTGGCTGATGCCCTCCATGAGGCATCCGTCGCCCGCGATCACGTAGGTGCGGTGATCCACGATCGCGTCGCCGAACCGCGCCGCGAGGTGGCGCTCCGCGAGGGCCATGCCGACCCCGTTCGCGAGGCCCTGACCGAGCGGCCCGGTCGTCGTCTCGATCCCCGAGGCGTGGCCGTGCTCCGGGTGCCCCGCGGTCTTGCTGCCGAGCTGGCGGAAGCGCTTCAGCTCGTCGAGGGTCATGTCCGCGTACCCCGTCAGGTGGAGCAGCGAGTAGAGGAGCATCGAGCCGTGGCCGGCCGAGAGCACGAAGCGATCGCGGTCCGGCCAGCTCGGGTCGGTCGGGTCGAAGCGGAGGAATCGCTGGAACAGCACCGTCGCCACGTCGGCCATGCCCATGGGCATGCCCGGGTGGCCGGAGCTCGCCTTCTGGACCGCGTCCATCGAGAGGGCGCGGATGGCGTTGGCGAGATCGGCGTGGGACGGGGCGTCAGGCATGCCGGCATTAAGCGCGCGCGCGCCTCCCCGTCAACCCGTTCCGGGCGACGTCGGAGGCGCGCGTGCGAGGTGCGGACGCGGGCGTCGGGTGGCCGCGGCCGGTCAGTCGACGCTGAAGCGCGCGGTGGTCGCGGCCCAGCCGTGGGTGCCGTACGAGTAGAGCAGCGCGGTGAGCTCGCCCGCGACGGCCGGGACCTGGACGGTCACCTCGCCAGCCGACGTCGGATCCATCGTCAGCACGTGACCGCTCGCGTCCACCAGGAGGAGCCAGTGGTACGGCGCGCCCCGCTCGTCCCACACGAACGTGGTCGCGCCCGCGGTGAGGGCGCTGCCGTTCGTCGGCGACAGGAGCGCGCTCGCGTAGCTCGGCGCGCTCCAGGCGGCGTAGGTCGACGTCTCCGACACCCAGCCCTCGGAGGTCCGCGTCCAGAGCTGGGCCACGACCGGCTCGCCGCGGAAGGGGAGCCCGGCGACCTGGACCGCGCGGTCCGTGCCGACGGCGCGGTCGAAGTAGCGCGCGGGCTCGGCCGCGGTGCCGACCTGGAGCCGGTGCTCCAGCGCCCCGGCGACGTCGGTCCAGGCGAACCACGTCCACGTGCTGGTCAGGGTCGCGCCGTCCGAGGGGACCGCGATCTGAGCCCCCTGCGGCGTGCCGGGCGCGGCCTGGAGCGTCGCGTCGGTGAAGATCCACTCCGTCCCGAACAGGCTCCAGAGCCGGACGTGGAGCGTCTCGCCCGACTCGGGGAGCGTGTCGATCCGCACCTCGCTGGCGCGGCCGACGCCCGCTCGGTAGTAGCTCCGGTCGCCGGGGCTCCGGCCGATCGTGAGGTAGTGCGCGTCGGCGCCGACCTCGTCCCAGCGGAACCACACCGGGCCGGGGCTCAGCGCGCCGCTCGGCGTGCGGAGGACCGCGGCGACCGGCTCGACCGAGGGGGGCGCGTCGCGGAAGCCGCTCGCCACGAGCACCGTCTCGCGCAGGGTGCGCGCGTTGTCGCTCACCCCAGGGACGCCGGTGGCCGCGCCCTCGTGGGTGCGGTTCGGGTCCGACCAGACGCCCGCGCGGCGACAGACCGCGCCGTCGCACGCGTAGGCCATGATGGTGCGGTAGCCGGCCGCGGGCACCTGGTGACCGCGCGCGTCGGCGCGGTAGCCGTCGCTCGCGTGGAGCGGGTCGTGGTTGGCGCCGAGGTTGTGCCCGAGCTCGTGCGCGAAGGTGTAGAAGCCCGCCGCGTAGTCGCGCGAGACGACGGAGTAGGCGGCCTCCGAGAAGAACGGCGCGTTGCTCGCGGTGAGCTGGTAGCCGATGCCCGCGTAGGGGCCCGCGCGATCGACGATGAAGACCACGTGGTCGGCCCCGAACGCGTCGCGCAGCGCCTGGACCTCGTCGAGGTAGCCGTCGCCCGGGGTGGCGAGGCGGCTGAGCGCCTCCTCGAAGTCGAAGTCGGCCTCGTCGTAGTGGACGCGCACGCTCGCCGTGAGGTGCAGCGCGGCGCTCACGCCGCTCGCGACGAAGCTCGCGTTCGCTTCGGCCACCGCGAGGTCGATCGTGGCGTCCAGCGCGTCGTCGCCGCCGGCCGCGTCCGCCGCCTCGTCGCTGTAGACGACCAGCACGTCCAGGACCGCCTCGCCGTCCGCCTCGGTGGCGGTCCGGTCGATCAGCCCGACCGGCGGCGCGAGCGAGCGCGGGGTGACCGCGGGCGCGTCCTCCGGGATCGCGTCCTCGTCCCACTCCGCGACCACGGTGTCGCCGCCGCGCGGGGTGATCGTGACGAGGCGTCCGTCCCAGCGGACCGTGCCCGCGAGGGCGTCGCCGCGCTGCGCGAGGGAGACGCTCGAGCCCGGGTGGCCGAGGACCTCGCCCTCCCACACCCGCGAGGCGCCGTCGACGCGGACCCGAACGACGCGCGCGTCGACGATCTCCTCGAACAGGTTGAGGCGGAGGCTCGCGTGGGCCGGCTCGGGGGCGTCCGGCGATCGCGTGCCCGCCCAGAGGTCGAGCGAGACCGCGGCGAAGCTCTGCGCGCGGACCATGCCGATCGCGTAGGGCGGGATCTGGGTGCCGGCCTCGAAGACGCCCTCGGCCGAAGGCGCCGCCTGCGGCGGGGTCCAGCTCTGGCCGTCGGCGCAGGCGACGAGGGTGAATGCGATCGCCGTGAGGGCGACGCGGCGTGCGAGCTCCATCTGCTGTCCTCTCCTTCGGTAACCCGGCTGCCTCTGCGCTGCAGACGCCCGTGGCTTTGCGTCCCGGCCTCGCGACCGGTTTGCCGTTCTCGGGGAGAGCCGCCCGCTCCCGTCCCGAGGCCTTGTAACGGCCTGGGCGCGTGATCCTTGAGCCTCGCGCCTCCGCACGCTCGGAGATCCCAAAGCGCGGACCATGAGCTATGCTCGTCAGCCTATGTCGATCGCCCAACGCGCCCTCACCGCGGCCTCCGGCTACCTCCGACGCAACCCGGGCGAGATCGCCCGCGCGGTGCGAAACCTCGTGGGCCTCCGCGCCGGGATCCCGGTCGACGCGCTGCGTTGGCTGATGGAGCAGGCAGCCAAGGGCGGCAAGATCGAGGACCCGGTCATCACCGAGGTCCCGCCCGGCCTCCGCGTCACCGCGAGCGTCGACCTGATGAAGACCCCGGTCCGCGCGTCGGCCGTCGTCTACATCGACCGGGTCCAGCTCGACCCCGACCAGATCCGCATGGTCGTGCGCCTCGAGGAGATCTGGATGGAGGTCATCGGTGACGTGGCGAGCCCGGTGGCCGCGCTGCTGCGCTCGGGCGCGCTCGATCTGTCGAAGCCGGGCGAGCTGGCCAAGTACATGGACTTGCCCCCGGTGATCGTGGAGGCGCGCGACAACAAGCTCACCCTCGACCTGATGCGCGAGCCGAAGATCGGGGAGAACCCGGTGGTGCGCCAGGCCCTCGCGGTGGTGACGCCCCTGGTGACGATGCACGGCATCGAGTCCGACGACGAGCACCTCAACGTGGTCTTCCGCGCTCTCCCGCAGGGGGTCGGCACGGCCGCGAGCGCGCTGCGGACCCACCTGCTCTCGCCGGGCCTCTCGCGCGTGCGCGCGCTCCTGCCGAGCTTCCTGTAGCCGCTCTGAAAGGCGGTCGCGCCGCCGGCCGGTGATACCGTGCCTCAATGACGAAGCCCTCCTCGAGCCGCCTCGCGCTCGTCCTGGCCTGCGCGCTCGCCCCGTTCGGCTGCGACAGCAGCCACACGATCGACGCGGGCGCCGACTCGGGCGGCGCCAACGACGGTGGCCCGCGGGACGCAGGCGACGCGCCGGCTGACGGCGGGCTGGACGGGGGCTCCGACGCGGGCGAGGGCTTCGACGCGGGTGAGGGCTTCGACGCGGGCGAGGGCTTCGACGCGGGCGGGATGGACGCGGGCTTCGACGGAGGGGCTCCGGACGCGGGCTTCGACGGAGGGGCTCCGGACGCGGGCTTCGACGGAGGTCCGCCGGACGCGGGGCCCGTCGGCTGCGCGGTGGCGGGCGACTACCGCATCACCCCCGGCGGGATGCCCTTCATCTGGCGCTTCGACTCGGCCGGCACCTGGGTATTCGCGCCGACGCTGGCCGAGCTCGCCACGTCGACGCAGACCGGGACCTGGATCGCCGCGGGCGACGTGCTGACGGTGACCGACAATATTCTGTGCCCGCCTGCACAGAGCGGCGCCTACCGCATGGCGTGGGACGCGACCTGCACGACGCTCACGATCACGACGATCGCGGATCCGTGCACCGGGCGCGAGATGTCGCTCAACGGCCTCGCCTACACGCGCCTCTGAGCGACCGAACCGGCGCTCAGCGCATCAGGCACGCGCCGGGGAGCAGGTCCCCGTCGTTGCACTCGGCCAGGCGGATCCCGGTGTCGCAGCCGGTGTCCTGCATGAGCGACGCCGACCCGTCGCAGACCTCGTAGCCGAGGTCGGAGACGCAGGCGTCGCCGACCGCGCAGGAGGAGGCGCACATGAAGTCGCCGGTGCTGGTGCCGGTGCAGCGCTCCCCGTCGGCGCAGGCGTTGCAAACCTGATTGCATCCGTTGAGCGCGCAGGTGCCGAGCGGGATCCCGGTGCAGTCCGCGCTGCACCCGCGGTCGCAGTCCTCGTAGCCGAGGATGTCGCCGGTATCGAGCGCGTAGCTCAGCGCGGCCTCGCCGACCGGGTCGAACTGCGCGCCCCAGTGGTGGCGCATGATCGAGTTCTCGCACGGCCGGGCCACCCCGGTGGTGCACCGGTTGGTCGGGGTGACCACCGCGCCCACCACGCCCTCGCGAGGGCAGAGCTGCCCCGCGTAGATCTCGCCCGTGTCGGACGGGCAGAACCAGCTCGGGTCGCGCGCGTTCGAGACGTTGGGCGTGTCGTAGATGTAGTTGCGCCGGAAGTCGAAGAAGCCGCCGCAGCCGCCGTCTCCGTCCTCGATGTGGTACTCGTCGCCGAGGCCCGCGATCATGTGGCCGATCTCGTGCGCGAGCGCGTCCGCGACCTCGTCGACGTCCGGGCAGCCCAGCACGGTCGCAAAGTGGCCCGGCCGTTCGGCGCGCCCGCCGCAGCTGGCGGACCGCGAGACCACGAGGAAGTCGTCCCCCTCCGGGAGATCGTCCGTCCACTCGACCAGCCCATCCCAGCCGCCGCCTCCGCGCATCCAGTTGAGCAGCTCGTGGGTGGACTCGACGTCCGGGTCGCCGTCGCCGTAGTGACAGTCGGCGCGGAACAGGCGGAAGCCGATCCGGCCCTGGTTCTCGCTGAACCAGTCCACCCGCGCGTGGAGGCTGTCGAGCACCGACTGGACGTAGGCCTCGGCGTCGGCGGCCGAGGCGAAGCCCACCGGGACCACGACGATCTGCCGATCGGCGCCCGCCTGGAGGACGGTCTCCGAGTTGTCGAAGTCGCCCGTCGGGATGCACGCGTCGGGCATGCAATTGTTCCCGCGGATCCCCCGGCGGCAGACCTCGTCCTCGCCGCAGTTGCTGACGCCGTCCGTGAACCGGCAGCGGGTGAGCGCCTCGCGCCGCGCGCCGACGTCGCCCTCGAGAGGCTCCATCGCCGCGCCCACCGCGTCTGCGCGCGGGATCTCCACCGTCAGCTCCGTGACCGTGATCTCGTCCTCTGCGTCGGTGAGCTCGAACCGCACCGTGGCCTCGCTGCGGCCGTCGTCGGGGTAGGCGAGGTAGGTCACGATCGTGTCGCGGGTCACGAGGCGCCCCTGGATGCCCGCCTCGCGCTGGAAGTCCTCGTCGACCTCGACCAGCTCGAGCCGCCGGAAGCCCGTCCACATCGCCTCGTCGCCGTCGAGGACCTGGACGCGGAGCCGGCCGTCGGCGTCCGGGCGGGCGTAGCTCGGCAGGGTGCCCGGCGCGACGAGCTCGGCGCCCACCTCCGTCACGCGACCCTGCCCGTCGACGACGACGCGGAGCATCACGTCGTTGTCCGTGGGGACCGGGGCGTCGTTCGTGCAGGCGGAGAGCGCCGACACGACGGCGAGGACCAGCAAAGGACGCAGGCGACGCATGGGCCGAGGATACGCAAGCTCGGTGCCACGCGAGAGGCATTGTGAAGGAGGCACCCCGACGCGCGCGCTCGGCTCCCGGAGCGCTCCGCGCGCCGCACGGAGCGCGCCTCTGCCCTCGCAACGGCCCGCCGGCCACGGCCGCGAACGGTCAGGGGGCCGCGTCGAGAAGCCGGATCAGGTCCCGTCGCTCCTGGTCCTGCTCGTCGACCGTCATCGCGGGCTGGCAGGTCCCGCACCCCTCCTCGCCGCGGCGCACCTCGGCGAGCACCTCGCGCACCGGGGTGGCCGGCCCCGTGTGGGCCGCGTCCATGCTCACGCTCATCGAGGCGCTCGGGTAGGCCTCGAAGCCGAGCTGGTGGCGTGAGACGCGCCGGAGCCACGGGATCGCGTGCTGGAGGTCCAGCTCGTCGCCCGCCGCCATGTAGTCGCGCCAGATGCCGGGGAAGAACCGCGGGTCGCCGTACTGGAACGCCGACGCGAGGAGGGGATCCTCGATCGCGCGCGCGCCCTTGTGGAACATCCCGAAGTGGTGGAGCAGCTCGTGCACGATGACGCTCTGCTGCATCGGCATGTCCGGGCACTCCGGGAACGGGACGCCCTTCGGGTAGCCGAGCCGGTCCTGGACCTCCTGGGTCAGGAGCATCTTCGACGCGCAATCTCCGTTGCGATCCTTCGGGACGGTGTTGCCGAGGTCGAAGAGCGCGTCGTAGCCGTGGGGGAAGTGGGTGTCCCGGACGCCGCCGATGCGCTGCACCCGCGCCCCCACGTCGCGGCTCTTCCCGCTCGCGTCGACCGCGTCGATCACCAGGCAGGAGAAGTGGGCGCTCGCCCAGTCGTCGGTGAGCTGGACCTGGATCTGGCAGCGGATCGGAGGGTGGCAGGCCGGTTGCCCGTCGAGGGTGCAGGGGTGAAGCCAGTAGACCCCGTCGAGCGTGCCCTCGACCTGCGTCTTGATCGCGTGCGCGAACTGGTCGACCGCGCCCGGCGACAAGGCGCGCGGGTACGCCCAGCGCCACTCCTCGTCGCTCGGGACGTCGCGGGGTCGAGTGACGATCGCGACGTGGCCCGAGGCGATGCGGTCCCACGCGTACTGCGTCGGAAACGCGCGCACGCAGGTGCGCAGGCGGATGGTGAGGGTCGCGGGCTGCCCGCCGGTCGCCGGCTCGAAGACGGTGTCGTAGTCGAAGCCCGGCACGTGAGGCTTCGTCTCGGCCGTGATCAGCTCGAGGCCCACCGCGTCAGCCGATCAAGGTGAGCTGGTTGGAGAGCACCGACACGGCGGCGCTCCGGATGTCCTGGCCCACCGTCTCGAGCCGGGTCTTCACCGCGCGGCTCTCGCTCTCGATGCGCTCGGTGGACACGACCGCGTCGACGATCCGCTGCTGCGCGGTGGTGGTCTGGGTCCCGACGATCGTCGAGAGCGCCGCGCCGATCACGGTCTGCCGGGTGAAGGTGCTCGACAGCGCCTCGCCGGCCAGCTCGAGCGAGGCCGCGAAGGCCGACAGGTCCCCGTGCGAGCTCAGCGCGAGGGACGCGCCCTCGAGGGCGAAGGCGCTCGTGGTGGTCAGGGTCGCCTCGCTCGCCTGGACGCGCAGCGGGCCGCGCAGCCGCTGCTCGAGCGACGCCGCCTCGAGGGTGACCGCTCCGTCGATCCGATCCTCCGCCGCGCCGCGCACCCGCCGCGTGGCGCCGCCGTCCACCTCGAGCGCCGCGCCGCCCGTCACGGTCTCGCGTCGGTCGCCGTCGACGCGCACCGTCTGGCCGCCCGCGACGCTCACGGTCTGGCCGCCGCGCACCGCGCGCGTCTCGCCGCCCTCGATCGTCACGGTCGACCCGCCTCCGCGCGTCTCGGTGTGCGCGCCGGTGAGCTCGCGGCGGGTCTCGCCCTTCACCTCGAGCAGGAGGTCGCGCGCGACCTTCACCGCCTGCGCGCCCTGGATGACCGTGTCGAGGTTCCGCCCGACGGCCTGGACCATGTCGCGCTTGGCGCCGAGCGACACCGACTCGGCCCCCGGCTGGTCGTCGAACATCAGCTCGTTCGACGGCCCCCCGCCCGCGGCCGGCGCGCTGCTGCGGAAGCCGCTCTGGGTCTTGTTGGCCGGCAGATCCACCGGCGGTCGGTTCACGCCGTTGTAGAGCGAGCCGACGATCACGGGCCGGTCGGGGTTGCCGCCGAGGTAGTTGACGATCACCTCGGTGCCGACGCGCGGCATGAACACGCTGCCGCCGCCCTGTCCCACCCACGCCTGCGAGACGCGGATCCACGCCGAGGAGCGGTCGTCGCGCTGGCCTCGCCGGTCCCAGTGGAACTGGACCTTCACCCGGCCGTGGGCGTCGACGTGGACGTCCTCGCCCCCCGGCCCGACCACCGTCGCGGTCTCGGGCCCGCTCATCAGCGAGCGCGCCTGGGTGGCCGGCCGGAAAGGCAGCTCCACCGGGAGGACGCGCAGGGTGTTGCTCGCGAAGCGGCGGGTCGCGCTCAGCCGCGACGCGATGATGAGGTAGCGCTCTCCGCCGGCCAGCTCGATCGTCTCGCCGACCCGGGCGGTGACCACGTTCGTCTCGATCATCCAGCTCGTGCGGCCCATCGCGAACCGCTCGCGCCGCAGCCGCGCCCGCCGCTCGGCGTCGTTCTCGGTGTACTGCCCGAGCCCGTCGTCGTAGCTGCCGTAGCGCGGCGCGTCGTGCTCGTGCACCTCGATCGGGACCTGCGCGCCGCCCGGCTCCTCGCCCTGGACCTCGAGGGTGGGGTTGGTCCAGTCGAAGCCGCTCACCACCGCGTCGGTCGGCCCGAGGGAGCGGACGACGCGCACCGGGCGCGCGGCCTCGTGGTGCGGCTCGAAGGGCGCCATCGTGACGTCGACGTAGCCCATCGCGCCGTTCTGGATCGGCGGCCGGTCTGCGTTCGTGTCGCAGAGCACGAGGATCTCGTGGTCGTCCTCGTGGTCGAAGGTGAACCAGATGCCCTCGTCGGCGAGGAGGCGCGTCAGGAACCCGAGGTGGCTCTCGCGGTGCTGCACGAGCGACTCGTGCTTGGGGTAGCGCTGTGAGAGCTCGTGCCGCACCTCGTAGTCGCGGTCGCCGAGCAGCTCGGTCACCACCTCGGTGACCAGATCGGGGACCGTGATGTCCTGGTAGACGCGCGAGTCGACCGACTGCTGGAGCAGCCAGAGCCCGGGCACGACGTCGAGGTGGAGGCCGACCCCGCCCTCCGTCATGCGTGAGGAGCCGCTCCGGACGATGCCGCGCAGGACGCGCGCGCCGCCGAGGCCGCCGCGGTCGAGGGTGAGCACCGCGGTCTTGCCGAAGAGGTCGCGGACGTCCTGGACCATCCCGCCCTGGACGGAGAAGCTGCACCCGGGGAGCGCGCCGAGGGTCTCGTCGATCGAGACGTCGGTGACCCGCAGGGACCCGACCAGGCCGTCGATCTGAGCGGAGAGGTGGAGCGCGCCGCCGCCTCCCCCGGTGAGGGCGGACGTGAGCGCGGCGAGCACATCGGCCATGGGCGTCTCCTCCGTTCGCGACCTCCTCCACGGAGGTCCGACGTGAGGTACAGCACGCCCCGTGCCCAGCGGTGTTTCCGGGGGGCGAGCGGGTCGGCGCCCCGCGATCGGTCCGCGACGGCCGAGCAAGTCTGCGTGATCGAGCAAGCCTTGCCCGACCTCCTGACCCGCCTCTGCGTGTCTCCTCCCGACGACGCTCCTAGGGGTACTCGATGTGCTCCAGCCGCAACCGCCCATCCGCCGTCGCCGATGCAGGCCCAGGAGGTGGCGATGACCGCGAGCTGGACGGTGAACGAGAACAACAAGCGCGTCGAGATGCACGGGTCGGTGGGTCTCAGGGTGGTGGCTCCGGCCCCTCATGGACAGCGAGCGCGCGAGCTGGCGGAGCGAGGGGCGCGGTGGTGGAGCGCGCAGGTCCTCACCGCGGTGCTCCCGGGTGGCCCGAACGCGCGCATCACCTTCGCGGTCTCGGTGTGGAGCGCATCCTCGCGGTCCTACGACCGTGTCCTGGCCCACCTTGGCGGCAGCATTCCCGAGTACGACGGCCGGCGAGGGTTTGCGCGGGACGTTGCGCGGAGGTTCGGCTCGCTCTCCGAGGAGCTCCTCGCGCGTACGCGCGACCCGGAGAATCTGGTAATCGCGGGAGCTCCCGGCGACTTCTCGGAGGTGCTACCGGGAGGCAACCTCATGATCTACTCCCAGAGCGCGATGGAGCGCGACGCCGCGAAGCTGGGGTTCGTCGTGGAGCACGAGATCGGCCACCTCATCGGGTTTGGCGATCACGCGCGGGGGCAGCCCGATAGCCTCATGAACGACGCCTGGGGCGGCTTCTCGCGCGTCGACGTGGATCGGCGCGATCCGCTCCATCCGCGACTCGTCCCCATTCGCACTCGAGAGCCGTTCCTCACCGCAGGGCAGGCCCACGATCTGGCCGTGGTCGTCCTGCGTGCAGCGCGGGCTACGAACTCCGGGCACGGTCGTCGCCGGTACGTGAGCTCCAATACGCCGACCATGGCGGCCGGCACTGGAGCCGCGCTCCAGCGGATCCGCGACTACCGAGACGGCCGCCGGCCCAGGCGGGAGAGCCCATGGCTGGCGC
The DNA here is from genome assembly GCA_030426845.1 of Polyangia bacterium. Lineage (GTDB taxonomy): Bacteria > Myxococcota_A > Polyangia > Polyangiales > Sandaracinaceae > JAUHXR01. The sequence goes on from JAUHXR010000045.1 coordinate 35,899, forward strand.
GCTGAGGCTCGGCGCGGTCGTGGTGTGCGTCGCGTTGGCGATGACGGCGCTCCCGGCGCGGGCGCAGACGCGCGAGGTGCTGGCCGGGCGATGGTCGATCCAGCTCGGCCCCGAGTGGCGCCGGGGGCCGGACGGCGAGACGCAGGGGAGCCCGCTCGCGGTCGTGTTCGTGCGCGACGAGGTGCCCCTCGAGCTGCGCCTCGAGCAGACGCTCGAGAGGGGGCCGATCACGGACAAGGCGCTGAGAGCCCGCGCCGCGGCGACGCACCTCGACGACGGCGAGCTCCACATGGAGGACGCGCCGGTGGGCGGGCGGTGGCTCCGGGTGCGCGCGACCGAGGCGCACGCCGAGCGTTGGCTCGCCGCGATCCCTCACCCGGACGGGTACGTGCTCTGGCTGCGGTTCGCGGTCATCCCCGATCTCCCGGGCTACCTGACGGAGGCTCAGGCGATCCTGGGCTCGATCCGATCGCTCGACGCGCCCCTGCCCTGCGTCGCGGCCGACGGCGCGCCGGCCCCGGGGGTGCGGGTGCGCGCCCGATCCGGCTGGCGGCTCATGACGTGCGCGGCGCCCGGCACCGTACGGATGCTCTCTCCTCGCGCCGGAGTCGAGGTCGTCGTCCGCGCAGAGCGCTGGCCGGCCGACCCGAACGCGCCGCTCGAGCGAGGTCCGCCCCGACGCGTGCCCGGCAAGCAGCCCCTGGAGCGGCTGACCTTGGCGCGCGAGGTGCGCTGCGGCTCGGAGCGGCTGCGCGTCGAATGGGACGTCGCGGCGCCCTACGGCGAAGCCGCGGAGGCTCTGGCCCAGGCGCGGGCGGCGGTGCAGCTCACGTGCGGAGGCGACGACGTGCCGACGCGCCTCGGCGGGTGCGCTCGATAGACAGCCTTACCGAGGGAGGACCGCCCGCCGCGTGCGTAGACCGCCCATGCGCGCTCACCTCCGCACGCTGTTCGTTCTCGGGGCCTTCGCGGCCCTCGCCGCCGGCACCGCCCCCGCGCGGGTCGAGGACGAGGCTCCGCCCGCGCCTCCCGTCGATCCCGCGCCGCCGCCGCCGCCGCAGGGATCGGCCGCGGTGCCGCCCGGCGCGGCGCCGGCCGCCGAGGGGCCGCTCGCGCCGCCGGGCGTCTTCGCGATCCCCGATCCCGCGTCCGGCGCGCCGACCGAGCTGCCGCGCGCCGGGGTCCGCCTCCGCCTTTCGCCCGGCGTCCGCGTCAGCGAGTCGGGCCGGTTCGCGAGCGGGCCGCAGGCCGGCCCCTACATCGGCCTCGTGCTGCCGGGCGGCCGCGAGGTGCAGGTCGACGCGCTCGACGCGGACGTGGAGTGGAGCCGCCAGGAGGCGGCGCGACAGGCGGAGTCCGGCCAGACGACCGTCCTCCACTCGGCGCCGTCGGAGCTCGTCACCCAGCCGCCCGGGATCGACGGCTGCCGGGTGTCGGTGTGTCGCGCGTTCGGGGCCGGCCAGCTCTGCGCCTCGACCGGCGCGCTCAGCGTCCTCGGCCAGGAGGGGACGACCTACCCGCCGCTCCGGGACTGCGGGATCCTCGTCGCGGTCGTGCGCTCGATCGAGCCGCTGTGACCCGCGGCCGCGCTCGCCGCCGGGGCGCGCGTGACCCGCGGCCGATTCCGGGTTAACACCGCCGCGTGAGCGACTCGAACCCTTCGTTCTTCGCCCGGATCTTCCTGGCCTGGGTGGCCTACTTCAAGACGCTGTTCGACGGCGACTTCGCGGCCGGCGTGGTCCGGCTCCGCGCCGGGCAGCCCGCGCTCCCGCCGCCCCGCGAGGAGAAGCCGCGCGAGGAGCCTCGCCGGGAGGCGCCGAAGAAGAAGAAGAAGCCCAAGCCCGCCCCCGTCATCAAGGAGGCGGGCCCCGACGCGGCGCTCCAGCTCCTGGCGCTGCTCCAGCGTGAGGGGCGCTTCATCGACTTCCTCGAGGAGGACGTGAGCGGCTTCTCCGACGAGGAGATCGGCGCGGCGGCCCGGGTCGTCCACGAGGGCGCGAAGAAGGCGATCGACGAGCACTTCTCCATCGAGCCGATCCACGAGGCCGAGGAGGGCGACACCGTGAAGGTCAAGAAGGGCTTCGACGCCAAGGCGATCCGGCTCACCGGGAACGTGGTCGGCGAGGCGCCCTTCGAGGGCGAGCTGACGCACCGCGGCTGGCGCTGCGCCGAGGTGACGCTGCCGAAGATGAGCGAGGGCCACGACCCGACGATCCTCGCGCCCGCCGAGGTGGAGCTGTCGTGAGCGACGAGGCGACCGAGGGGCCGAGCTTCGCGGTCGGGATCGACCTCGGCACGACGCACTGCGCGCTCTCCTACATCGACCTCGACCTGAGCGAGGGGGAGGCGGTCGCGCAGCACGTGCTCGCGATCCCGCAGGTCGTCGCGCCCGGCTCGATCGAGGAGCGCCCGCTCCTGCCGTCCTTCGCCTACCTCCCGGGCGAGGGGGAGCTCGCCGACGGCGCGCTCACCCTGCCGTGGGACGAGTCCCCGGCGGCCGGGGTCGGCGAGGTCGCGCGCGGCCTCGGCGCCAAGACGCCCATCCGCGTCGTCTCGAGCGCCAAGAGCTGGCTGTGCCACGGCGGGGTCGATCGCCTCGCGCCGATCCTCCCCGCGGGCGCGCCCGACGAGATCGCCAAGATCTCGCCCCTCCGCGCCTCGGCCCTCTACCTCGAGCACCTCCTGCGCGCGTGGGAGCAGCGCCACCCCGAGGCGCCGCTCGAGGACCAGGCGGTGGTGATCACCGTCCCGGCGAGCTTCGACCCGGCGGCCCGCGAGCTCACCGCGGAGGCGGCGCGCGACGCCGGCCTCGACAACATGGTGCTCCTCGAGGAGCCGCAGGCCGCGCTCTACTCGTGGATCCAGGCCACCGACGGCGGCTGGCGCGACCGGGTGAAGGTCGGCGACGTGATTCTGGTCGTCGACGTCGGCGGCGGCACGACGGATCTGTCGCTCATCGCGGTGGCGGAGCGCGACGGAGCGCTCGAGCTCGTCCGCGTCGCGGTCGGCGATCACATCCTCCTCGGCGGCGACAACATGGATCTCGCGCTCGCGCACACCGTGAAGGCGAAGCTCGAGGCCGACGGCAAGAAGCTCGACGGCTGGCAGCTCGGCGCGCTGACCCACGGCTGCCGCGCGGCCAAGGAGACGCTGCTCGGCGATCCCGACGTCGACGCGGTGCCGCTGGTCGTGCCGAGCCGCGGGCGCAAGCTGATCGGCGGCTCGATCCGCACCGAGCTCACGCGCGACGAGGTCGAGCGTGTGCTCGTGCAAGGCTTCTTCCCGGAGTGCGCGAGCGCCGACCGGCCCAAGAGCCGCGCGCGCGCCGCGCTCACCCAGCTCGGCCTGCCCTACGCGCAGGACGCGGGGATCACGCGGCACATCGCGGCGTTCCTCGCCAAGCAGCGCGACGCCACGCAGGACGTAGAGGGCTTCGAGGCGGCGCTCCCCGAGGACGCGACCTTCCTCCACCCGAGCGCGATCCTGTTCAACGGCGGCGTCTTCAACTCCGCGCTCCTCGCCGACCGGGTGAGCGGCCAGATCGGCGCCTGGCTCGAGGCGGAGGGGGCGCCCGCGGCGCGCGTGCTCGACGGCGCGAGCCTCGACGTCGCGGTCGCGCGCGGGGCCGCCTACTACGCCTACGTCCGCCGCGGCCAAGGGGTGCGCATCCGCGGCGGGACCGCCCAGGCGTTCTACGTCGGGGTCGAGGCCGCGATGCCCGCGGTGCCGGGCCTCGAGCCCCCGATCAGCGCGATCTGCGTGGCCCCGTTCGGCATCGAGGAGGGCAGCGACTGCGAGCCCGCGCCGCAGGAGCTCGGCCTGGTGGTCGGCGAGCCGGTGAGCTTCCGCTTCTTCGGCAGCTCGGTGCGCCGCGACGACCGGGTCGGCGAGGTGCTCGAGCGCTGGGACGACGGTGAGCTCGAGGAGCTGCCGGAGATCCAGGCGAACCTGCCGGCCGAGGGCCGCACCCCCGGCGACGTCGTGCCGGTGCGGCTCCGCGCCGGGGTGACCGAGGTCGGCACGCTGCGCCTCGAGGCGGTCCCGCGCGACGGCGCCGAGGTGTGGAAGGTCGAGCTCGACGTCCGCGCGGGCGGTGAGGAGAGCTAGCGGATGGCGAAGAAGGACTCCCGCTACATCGTCGGCATCGACCTCGGGACCACGCACACGGTGGTCGCGTTCGTCGACACCCGCGCGGCCGGCGACGGCGCAACGGCGATCCAGGAGCTGGCGGTCGAGCAGCTCGTCGCGCCCGGCGAGATCGAGGCGCGGCCCCTGCTCCACTCGCTGCGCTACCACCCGGCGGACGGCGAGCTCGGCGAGTCCGACGTCCAGCTCCCGTGGCACCCCGAGGCGATCGACGGCGTGCCCCGCGGGGTGGTCGGCCAGCTCGCGCGCGAGCTCGGCGCGAAGGTCCCCGGCCGGCTGGTCGCGAGCGCCAAGAGCTGGCTCAGCCACCCCGACGTCGACCGCACCGCGGCGATCCTCCCCTGGGGCGCGCCCGAGGAGGTCCCCAAGCTCAGCCCGGTCGCGGCGAGCGCGAGCTACCTCGCGCACGTGCGGGACGCGTGGAACCACCACCACGA
>JAUHXR010000421.1 GCA_030426845.1 Polyangia bacterium
TCCGGGTGATCCGAGCCCGGCTCGAGGAGGCGGTCGCGCGGCTCGGGCTCTCGTCGATCGACGAGCTCGAGGGCAACCGCCGCTACGCGAGCGACCTCGAGCGACTCCGTCGCTTCGCGCCGCAGGTCGACGCGATCCTCGCGGTCCAGGCCCACCTCGAGTGCGAGGGCTTCCTACGCCAGCGCGCCCGCGACGGGGTCCTCGACGCGTGGACGGGCCGCGCGCTCCGGGCCTGGCACGACAAGCACATGATCATCAGCCTCGCGAGCCGGCTCGACGAGGCGACCCGGGAGACGCTCGCGATGGACAGTCGCGAGCTCGACTTCCTCAGCGTGCTGCGGGCGCTGCGCGAGCGCGTGGTCGACGCCTCGGGGGTCATCGAGGACGGCTCGGCGAGCAACCAGTGGGGCACGGTCCTCGGGCGCCAGCTCAACGTGGACGACGAGTACCGGTGGGTGAGCCGGCTCGACCCCTATCCGCACGGCGCGCCGGACCTCGTCTCGCGGTTCACCGAGGCGGCGGCGACCCAGCTCGGCTGGACCGATCCGCAGGCCACCGCCGCGTGGCTCGCGGAGCACGCCGGCGGACGCCAGGAGCATCGCGTCGTGGCCGTCCGCCTCCCGCCGGTGCCCGACTACCACTCCGAGCAGATGGACCTCCGCGTCGAGATCCACCGCGGCGACGTGTTCTACGCGTTCCCTTACACCGACGACGGCCGCCCGCGCGGCGGCGCGGTCCGGCGCCGCCCGACAACGACGATCTTCGCGACCGGGCCCGACGGGACCGAGCACGCCCTCGTCCGCTGGAACACGACGATCGGCGGCTGGCAGCCCGAGCGGAACCCCGAGGGCGGCGTCGGCATGCGCTACAAGAACAGCGACGTCGGCCCGCGCGTCTGGCGCGACATCATCGCGGGGCCCTCCTGGCTCCCCCCGCCCAGCACCCCCGACGAGGAGCTGCTGCGCCGCTCGGGCAGCGGCTACCGCGTCAACACGTCGATCACCGGTCCGGGCTACGACAGCGCCTACGGCCTCGCGATGGTCATCCACCACGAGGTGCGCGGCGACGGCGAGGACGAGAGCGACTGGCGTGACAACGGCATCCGGAGCCACGGCTCGGTGAGCTACCGGTCGATCCTCCGCGGCTACAGCCACGGCTGCCACCGGCTGTTCAACCACCTCGCGGTGCGGATGATGGGCTTCCTGCTCAAGCACCGCGCGCACACCGTGCACGGGCGCATCGCGGCCTCGATGCGGCGCGAGCTGCACGCCGAGGGGATGGAGGAGCCGCTCTACCTCGAGCTGGACACCCGCGGCTACCGCTACGAGCTGACGCCGCCGGTGCCCGTCGAGGTTCTCGCGGGCAACATCCGTGGCGGCCAGCGCCGGCCCCTGCTCGGCTTCTACCCGCTCCCCGAAGAGCTCCAGGCGGCGGCGGCCGAGCAGCTCGCCGACGACCCCAGCACGCCCTGACGCGGGGGTGCAACGAGGGGGTGTCATAAGATTGATCCGGCGGAGGGGGCCTTGCTGGTAGACTCCTCCGCGCGGCGAATGAGCGGACCGAGCGAAGGCAACCCGACCACCCTGCAGCGCCTCGTGGGAATGTTCCGGGCCGCGATGGGCGCGCTCGGTCGCTCGCCGTCCGACCGCGACGTGGAGCGCTGGGCGGTCGTGATCCACGCGTCGATGAGCGGGCGCGGGCGCAGCTACCACACGGTGGGGCACGTCTTCCAGGTCAACGGCGGCACCGACCCGATCGGCTCGCTGGCGATCCTGTTCCACGACACCGTCTACTGCGAGGTCGACGGCGGCCTGCCGCGCGGCCTCGAGTCGCAGCTCGGCGACCTCCTCCGGGTGGAGGCGGGGCAGGTCGAGCTGCGGCCGTTCGACCCGGCCAAGCACCCGCTCCGCGCGCTCGTCGCCCGCATCTTCGGCTTCCAGCCGGGCGAGGCGGTGACCCACCAGCGCGGCCTGAACGAGCTCGCGAGCGCGCTCCTCGCGGTGCGCTCCCTCGAGTCGCACCTCACCCCGGCGGAGCTCGCCGAGATGGTGACGTGCATCGAGGCGACCATCCCGTTCCGCCCGGCGGACGCGGAGGACGAGCTCGCGGCGCGCCTGAGCCAGGCCGACGAGGAGCACGGCCTCGGCCTCGGCGAGGCGGGGGTCCTGCGCGCGGTGCGCCGGGCGGTGGACGTGGCCAACCGCGACGTCGGCAACTTCGCCTACGACGATCCGGGCGCGTTCCTAAGCCACACCTGGGAGATCATCCCGGAGAGCAACCCGACCCTTCGCCTGCCGGCCTACACGCTGAGCGAGTACCGCTCGGCGATGACGCGGATGGAGGGCTTCCTCGCGTCGCTCGACGCCGACCGGGTGTTCCGCGAGCACGGCGGCACGCCCGACGCCGAGGCGCTCGCCGGGCTCCGCGCCCGCGCGGCCACGAACCTCGCGCGGGGGACGCGATACCTGCGGCAGAAGGTCCTCGCCGCGCGCGTGCTCGAGGGGCTCGCGATGCTCAGCGGCGGCGACGCCCCGGTCTCGCTCTTCATGGGCGACCTGCCGGGCGAGGTGTCGAGCCGCCGCCTCGAGGAGATCCTGCCCGCGTCGGCGCCGACCGCCCCCGACGTCGACGACGTCGTCTTCCGGCTGCTGCGCGAGGGCCGCGCCCGCGAGTCCGGGTTCGACCTGCGCCACTCGCCCCTCGCGAGCTTCCTCTACGCAGGGCTCGGCGACGCGGGAACCGACCGCGCCCTCGCCTGCGAGGACGGCTGGCCGCTCCTCGAGGCGGTCGACCCCGCGCTGCTCACCGTCGTGGCGCGGGCCTCGGCCCAGATCGCGACGACCCGCTCGGCCGCCCTCGAGGCGATCGCCGACCGGGTCGCTCCCTGAGTCCTGGGCGAGCTGAGCCCTGGCCGAGCTGCGGCCGCCCTCAGCCGAGCCGCTCGCGCCACTCGGGCTCCTTGAACCCGACGAGCGCGAAGCCGTCGCCGTCGACGAGCGGGCGCTTGATCAGCTTGCCGTCGGCCGCGAGCGCGTCGAGCTGCTCCGCCTCGCTCATCGCGGGGAGGCGCTCCTTGAACCCGCCGCCGCGGTAGGACTGGCCCGACGTGTTGAAGAAGCGCTTGAGCGGCAGGCCGGACGCGCGGTGGAGCCGGGCCAGGGTCTTGCGGGACGGGGGCGCGTCGACGATGTGGACGCGCGTGTAGTCGACGCCCTGGGCGTCCAGCCACTTGAGCGCGCGCTTGCACGTGCTGCAGCCTGGGTACTCGTAGATCGTGATCGCCATGGCGCCCCGGATACCGGCCCGGATCGGTCGGCGTCAAGCGCGGCTGGTATCCTGCTGGCGCATGACGGGCTCGGCCGCAGACTGGCTTCGGGAGCGGGGCGCGCACCACGACGTCGTGGCGTGGGCCGAGGGCTTCGGCGATCGCTGGGAGGACCTGTGGGAGGCGTGCCCTCGCGCGGACTGGCTGCTCGGTGTGGCGGCCCGTCGGGGCGTGGACCGGGCCACCCTCGTGCGCGGCGCCTGCGCCTGCGCGCGCTTCGCGCTCGACTACCTCGGCGAGTCCGAGGATCGCCCCCGTCGCGCGATCGAGGCCGCCGAGGCGTACGTGCGCGGGGTCGACGACCCGGACGCTCGCCGGGAGGCGGCGCGGATCGCCGAGGCGGCGGTGGACGAGGCGCCCGACCCGGCGGTGGCCGCGGCCGCGATGGCCGCCCTCGCCGCGGTCCGCGCGGTGGACCTGCCCGAGGAGGCGGCGCTCGCGGCCGCGAGCGCGGCCCAGGCGTCGGTCCTCGACGCGGGAGACTGCGCGATGCTCTCCGCGCTGACCTACGCCCAGCGCACCTGCGCGGACCGGGTCCGCGAGGCGATCCCGTTCGCCGCGCTCTGAGCCGTCCCCGCGAGCGCCGTCAGCTGCGCGCACCTACTCCCGCGTAGCGAGGAGAAGGTAGTTGTCGAGCCCGAGCGCCCGCGCCCCGGGCGGCCGGACGGAGCGACGCGCGGTCAGCCCGCCCGCCTGGAGGAGCGAGACCGCCTCCGCCTCGCGTCCGTCGCTCGCGTGCCCCTCGAGCACCACCTGCGCGCACCGCGCCAGCGCGTCGGCCCCACCGCGGAGCACGTCCAGCTCGGCGCCCTCGACGTCGATCTTCATCAGGTCGATCCGGTCGATCCCATAGTGGCTCGCCTGCGTGTCGAGGGTCGACGCGGCGCACTCCACGACGGTGCGGCCGGTGACCAGGTCGGTGAGCGCGGCGCCGAAGCGACCGCGCGGGATCACCGAGACGCCGCGCGCGAGCCAGTCCCCGAGGGGCTCGCCCAGCCGCGCGCCGAGGGTCGCCTCGCACTGGGCCCTCGCCCGCTCGCCGATCGCCTCGAAGGCCGCCTCGAACTGCTCGCGCTTGCGCTCGATGTCGCAGGTCGAGTCGGTGGGCAGGCGGCGGAAGTAGCTCAGCTCGATGGTGTCGTCGCCGCGCGGGTGGGTGAGCGCCGCGTTCACGAGCGCGTGCCGCGTCTGCTGGAGCACCGGGTCCTCGACGAAGGAGCGCGCCAGGCGCGCGAAGAGGTCGGGCACGGGCTCGAAGCAGTAGAGGCTCACGTCCGAGGCGCAGCGCCCCGCCACCTGCTCCGCGAACGCGCCGACGTTGGCGCCCACGTCGAGCACCACGTCGCCCGGCTTCACCCGCGCCCCGAGCGCGAAGTACTCCTCGACCTCTGCCTGTAGCTCGCTGTCCTGCATCGTTGCCTCGGATCAATCCGTGGCCGGCGCGGCCCGAAGTGGTGCATCGGAGTCTCGCACACCATTGTGCGCGCCGCCGCGCTACCCACTGGAGCCCAAGCGCCTTACTGTGTTCCGAGGGTGGCCTTCCGCGACGACGTCCACGCGCTCCGCACGCGCGTCTCCGCGCTGGAGGCGGAGCTGAGCCAGTCCGAGCGCCATCGCGCCGACCTCGAGGCGGAGATCGCCGACCTCCGGCACACCATCGTCCGCTTGCGCTCGGGCGTCCGCGACGAGGAGGCGCTCCGCAAGGACCCGCACCTGGCCGCCTCGGAGGCGCTCCTGCCCCTCGCCGGCATCCTCGGCGTGCTCGTCACGATCCTGGTCGCGACCGCGATCGCGCCGTACCAGTTCCACGGCCACCTCCAGCTCGACGCCTTCGGGATCCGGAACTTTCTCCATCAGCTCTCGCTCGGCGGGCTCAAGACGCTCTGGCTCATCACCGTGACCCTCCCCCTCGCGGTCCTGCCCAGCGTGGCGTCCATCGGCCTCCACATGCGCCGCAAGTTCGGCTGGTACGCGGCGGTCTTCGCGTGGTCGCTCTGGGCGCTCGTGTGTCCGCCGCTCGGCCTCTACGGGCTCTACGCGCTGGGGCGCCGCTCGATCCGCGACCTGCTCCTCGTCGACCCGATGCCCGCCCCCGTGCCGCGCGCCCGCGTCGAGGTCGACCGCACCGAGCCGCTGCGCGTGCAGCCCGCCGAGGTGCCGGTCGCGGCCCGCGCGCCAGAGCGTCGCCGCAGCGCCTGATCGGGTAGCGTAGGGCGCACCGATGAGCGCCGAACACGAAGCGGACGAGCGCGCGGCGGGCGACCCGGCGCTGTCGCCGACCCTCGCGGCCGACGTCGACCCCGCGCTCGCGCCGACCCTCGGCGGCTCCTTCGCGCCCGGGCCCGATCCCGCGGCGGCCGGCGAGCTGAGCCCGGAGCGGGCCGGACGCTACGAGCGCGGCGCGGAGCTCGGCCGCGGCGGCATGGGGCGCGTGGTCGAGGTGCTCGACGCTCACCTCGGCCGCGAGGTGGCGATGAAGGAGCTCCTCATCCAGGGCCCGGGCGGCTCCGGCGGCGCGGGGCTCACGGTGGGCGTGGTGACCCGGTTCGTGCGCGAGGCTCGTATCACCGGGCAGCTCGAGCACCCGAACATCGTCCCCGTCCACGAGCTCGGCCGCCGCGCCGACGGCACGCTCTATTACACGATGAAGCGCATCCGGGGGCGCTCGCTCGCGAGCGTGCTCCGCGAGGCGACGTCCCTCGACGCGCGCCTCAAGCTCCTGCCGCGCTTCCGCGACGTCTGCGAGGCGGTCGCCTACGCGCACTCGCGCGGCGTCGTGCACCGCGACGTGAAGCCCGACAACGTCATGGTCGGCGAGTTCGGCGAGACGCTCGTCGTCGACTGGGGCCTCGCGAAGGTGCGCGGTGAGGACGACGTGCGCCGCCGCGACATCGAGCGGCAGGTGAACCTCCTCCGCGGCGCGGACGCGGCGAGCACGATCGACGGCCAGGCGATCGGCACCCCCGCGTACATGAGCCCCGAGCAGGCGCGCGGCGACCTCGACGCGATCGACGAGCGGAGCGACGTGTGGGGGCTCGGCGCGATGCTCTTCGAGATCCTCGCGGGTCGGCCCCCCTACGAGGGCGACTCCGCGCTCGCGGTCCTCCACGAGGTGCTCGAGCAGCCCGCGCCCAGGGTGCGCGACGTCGCGCCCTCCGCCCCGCCGGAGCTCGCCGCGATCGCCGACCGCGCGCTCTTGCGCGACCCCAGCTCGCGCTACCCGGACGCGCGCGCGCTCGCCCGCGAGATCGTCGCCTACGAGGAGGGCCGCCAGGTCCACGCGTACGACTACTCGGCCCTCGATCAGGCGCGGCGCTTCGTCGGCCGGCACCGCGCGGGCTCGGTCGCCGCGCTCCTCGTCGCGCTCGCGGTGCT
>JAUHXR010000046.1 GCA_030426845.1 Polyangia bacterium
ATCGCGTTCGCCCAGGCGCGCGTGCGGGTCCAGGTCGAGGGCGGAGAGGCGACGGTCACGTTGACGGCCGACGCGGGCGGCGCGACCCACCGCTGCACGACGCGCGGCGGCGCCTGCACGATGGAGGGGGTCGGCGGCGGCTCCTACGTGGCGACGGCGCAGCCGGCCGGCGGCGGGGAGGCCCCGGCCCCTCGGCGCGTGATGGTCGGCGACCGCGGCGACGTGACGGTCCACCTTCGGCTCCGGTAGACGCGTCGATCGGGAGGGCGCTCTGTGCGCTCGCGCGCGGCGCTCGATCCGCGCGCTGACTGCGGCCGGGGGTGCGGACCTTGTCGCCGGCCGGGGACTGAGGGCTGTGGTGCGTGTCGTCCCGGGGGGTGGTGCCGTCGCGGGCCCGGGATCTGAGCGGCGTAGGTTTTGGGAGCGCCAGGCGGTGGGCCGCGGGCCGCGGGCTCGGGGTCGAGGGCAGGGGCAGGGGCAAGGGCACGTTCGCCGGGCGCCCGGGCGCCGCCCCGCTAAGCGCGTGAACCTGTTTGAGATATCCCCATTCCCGGTGTATGAACTGGCGGCCGGAATCCCGGTGAGATGCACCTCACCTTCTCCTCCCTCCCGGACGACCAGGAGCAGCGGATGCGCTTGAAGACCCTCCTTCCTTTGTCCATCGCGGCGAGCCTGGTGGCCGCCCTCTGGATGGCGAGCGCTCCGACGGCGCGCGCGCAGGACGACGAGTTCGACGAGTTCGACGACGACTTCGGTGACGACGGAGGGTCCGACGACGGCGCCTCCGACGACGCCTCCGACGACGCGGGCAGCGGCGACGAGTTCGACGATCTCGAGGACGACGCCTTCGAGGAGCCCGCGGGCGACGACGGCGACGACAACGGCGACGACGTCGGCTTCGAGGACGAGGACGAGGACGGCGACGACGAGGAGCGGCCGAGCGCGACCGAGGAGGAGCAGCGCCGCGCGCGCCGTGAGCGCCGGATGCACATGCACAACTCGTGGGGCGGCGCGGTCGGCGGCATCCACGTGATCGACGCGGGCTCGGGCGCGGACGCGACGTTCCGGGCGCAGCTCGGGATCGACTTCTTCTTCGCCGACGAGTGGCTGACCCTCAACGGCGTCACCCCCGACTCGACGACCCACAGCCACATCGGCGGGTCGCTCTCGCTCGGCTGGACGCCCTTCGAGTTCCTCGAGATCTACGCGAACCTCCGGAGCTGGGCGAACAGCAACCAGTACGAGGATCCGAACCTCTTCCAGGTGCTCGGCGACACCACCTTCGGCGTCAAGGCGTTCTACAACTTCGAGGACATGCCCTGGCTCACCGTCGGCGGTGACCTCAGCATCGACTTCCTCAACACGGTCGGCGACATCGGCCTCGTCGGGGACAGCACCGGCTTCGGCATCCGCGGCAACCTGACCGCCGACCTCCGCGAGCTCGAGGATCGCATCCCGTTCATCGCGCGCCTCAACCTCGGCTACACCTTCGACAACAGCGCGGCGCTGGTCCAGGCCACCGAGCGCGCCCGCTACAACGCCCTGCCGGACGGGCGCCCCTGCCCCGAGGACAGCGCGATGGGCGACTGTCAGGAGGAGCGCCACCTCGTGACGCGCGTCGAGCGCTACTCGCTCCAGATCGATCGCGTCGACCGCTTCCGCATCGGCCTCGGCGTCGAGGCGCCCATCGTGGCCATGGAGAACGTCGGCGACGCGGGCGCGGACTTCGTGATCAGCCCGATCGCCGAGTACGTCCTCGACATCCCGGTCAACCGCCAGGGCTACAGCTGCCTCTTCATCCCCGGCGCGGGCACGCCGGACATGCCGGCGGTCGGCGAGGACGGCTGCCTCGACAAGCAGGGCTTCGACGCCTTCGAGTCGCGCCTCACCCTCGGGGTGCGGGTCATCCCGCCGCTCCAGGGCCTCAACATCTTCCTCGGGGTCGACATCGGCCTCACGGGCGTCAACACCTTCGTCCGCGAGCTGAGCGGCCAGGAGCCGTACAACGTGCGCTTCGGCTTCGGCTACGCGTTCGACACCGTCCCGCGCGTCGAGGAGATCGAGCGCGAGGTCGTCCGCGAGGTCGTGCGTGAGGCGGAGGCCGCGCCGCGCGGCCGCATCGTCGGCACGGTCGTCGAGCAGGGCGCGGACACCCCGGTCGCGGGCGCGGTCATCGCCTTCCCGGGCCGCGAGCTGACCAGCCTCGCCGCCGACTCGGGCGGCGGCTTCACCAGCTACGAGCTCGAGCCGGGCGAGGTCCAGATGGCCCTCACGCACCCCGAGTACAACGACGGCACCTGCTCCGGGACCATCCCGGAGGAGGGCGGCGACGTCGAGGTGCGCTGCGAGATGGTCGCGCTCCCGCGCGTCGGCAACATCCGCGCGCGGGTGGTCGGCGACAACGGCAGCCCGGTCGGCGGCGCCACCGTCAACCTGAGCGGCCCCGCCAACCGGAGCCTCACCACCGGGCCGGACGGCACCTTCGCGGTGAGCGACCTGGCGCCCGGCACCTACACGGCGCGCGTCGAGTCGGAGACGCACCTCATCCGTCAGGAGACGATCGAGGTGCGCGCCCGCGAGACGGCCGAGCCGACCATCACCCTCATCGCCCGCCCCGCGCGCCCGACGGTCAACATCCGCGCCCGTCAGATCGTGATCCGGCGGCAGGTGAACTTCGCCACCGACTCGGCCGAGATCCTCGCGGACAGCAACGAGCTGCTCACGGAGATCGCGGACGTCATCCTGCGGCACCCGGAGCTGCTCCGGATCGAGATCCAGGGCCACACCGACAACCGCGGCGGGCGCCAGCACAACCAGGACCTCTCGCAGCGTCGCGCGGAGTCGGTCCGTGACTGGCTCGTCCGCGCCGGCGTCGACGCCGGCCGGCTCGAGGCGCGCGGCTACGGTCAGGACGACCCGCTCGTCCCGAACATCACCGCCGCGAACCGGGCCCGCAACCGCCGCGTCCAGTTCATGATCCAGGAGCGCACCGAGGCCGCCGAGTAGGCACCTCCGCGCTCCACACCGAGGCGACCGGGCTCCGAGAGGGGCTCGGTCGTTCTCGTTTGGGGCTCATGACGACGATGCATGCGCGTGATGCGAAGGCCGGAGTCGGAGCCGGAGCCGGGACCGGAACCGGAGCCGGAGCCGGAGCCGGAGCCGGAACCGGAGCCGGAGCCGGAGCCGGAACCGGAGCCGGAGCCGGAGCCGGAGCCGGACCCGGACCCGGACGCCGTCGCCGGGTTCTCCCGCGTCGCTTCGTGTACGAGGGCGTGCGTGTGGACGACGCCGACGGCGACGCCGACGTGCATGTGCACGTTGGGTTGCGTCTGAGAGGCGCCTGGTGAGGCGGAAGGCCAAGGCGGCGACGGCGGGGTACCTCGAGCGGGTCGCGCTCTGGTACCTGGAGCGCTACCCGGGGACGGAGGCGAAGCTGCGGCGCGCGCTGATGAAGCGGGTGCGCCGATCGGTCGAGGAGCTCGAGACGGATCCGGCCGAGGGGCAGGCCGCGCTCGAGGAGGTGGTCGCGAAGATGCGGCGCCTCGGCTACCTCGACGACGCGCGGCTGGGCCGGCAGCGGGCGCAGACGCTGTCGTCCCGCGGCAAGTCGCGCCGCGCGATCCGCGCCGACCTCGCGCGCCAGGGGCTCTCGTCGGACCTGGTCGAAGAGACGATGGAGGAGATCGCCCACGACGAGCTGGCCGCCGCGCGCCGGCTCATCCAGCGGCGGCGCCTCGGCCGGGACCGCGACCGGGACCTCGCGCGGCTCGCGCGGGCCGGCTTCTCCTACGATGTCGCGCGGCGGGCGCTCGAGGCCGAGATCCTGGCGGCCGAGGCCGTCGACGAAGAGCCCCTCGACGAGCCGGACTGAGCGCCCCAGAAATCGGGAGGTGCGCGAGCCGGTCGACGTCGCGGTCATCGGGGCGGGCTTCGGGGGCCTGGCCTGCGCGCTCAGCCTCGCGGAGCGCGGACGCTCGGTGCGCCTGCTCGAGACCCTGAGCTACCCGGGCGGGTGCGCGAGCACGTTCCAGCGTCGGGGCGCCCGGTTCGAGTCGGGGGCCACGCTCTTCAGCGGCTTCGGCCCGGGGCAGCTCTTCGACGCGTGGATCGCGGAGCACGGGCTCGACGTGCAGGTGGACTTTCTCGATCCGGTGGTGACCCTGCGCGGGCCCGGGCTCACCCTCGCGGTGCCGGCGTCGCGCGCGCGCTGGGTGGACGACCTCGCGCGCCTCGCCCAGGACCGCGGCCCCGCGGTGCGGGCGCTCTTCGCGGAGCAGGGCCGGGTGGCGGACGTCCTCTGGTCGCTCTTTCGCGACCCGGCGCTGCTGCCTCCGCTCGGCGCGGGCGCCCTGATCGCCCACGCCCGGCGCGCGCCGCGCTACCTCACGATCGCCCCGTGGCTCGGCCGCCCGCTCGAGGCGCTGGTGGCGAAGCACGGCCTGAGCGACTTCGCGCCGCTGACCGTGTTCCTCGACGCGGTCTCGCAGATCACGGTGCAGGCGAGCGCGGCCGAGGCCGAGGCGCCCTTCGCGATGGCCACGATGGACTACTTCTTCCGCGGCACCGGGCACGTGCGCGGGGGGATCGGCCGGCTCGCGTCGGCGCTCGCGGGCGCGATCGAGGCGGAGGGCGGCGAGGTGTCGCTGACCGACGCGGTGAAGGGCCTCGAGCGCACCCCCTGCGGCTGGCGGGTCCACGCGCGGCGCGGCGCGTTCGAGGCGCGCACGGTGGTGGCCAACCTCCTGCCCCAGAGCCTGCGGCGGCTGCTCCCGGCCGACGTGGAGGTGGAGCCGCGGCTGCGCGACCTCGCGCGCGACGTGGAGACGGGCTGGGGCGCGGTGATGCTCTACCGCGTCCTCGCCCCGAGCGACCGGCTGCCCGACCACGCCCACCACCTCGAGCTCGTCGCCGATCCGGGCCGTCCGTTCGTCGAGGGCAACCACGTGTTCTGCTCGATCAGCGACGCGCGCGAGGACCGCGCGGCCGACGGTGGACGCACGGTGACCTTCTCGACCCACGTCGCGCCCGACCGGCTCGCGCCCGACCCCGCGCAGCGCACCGCCGCCATCCAGGACGCGATGCGCCGCACGATCGCCTCGCTCGCCCCCGAGCTGGCTCGGGGCGTCCGCCTCGAGCTGCCCGCGAGCCCGCGCACCTTCGAGCGCTTCACCGGCCGCCACCGCGGCCTCGTCGGCGGCGTCCCGCGGCGCGCCGGCCTCCAGAACTACCGCCACCTCTGGCCGGGCCCGGTCGCCCCGTCGGTCTACCTCGTCGGCGACAGCGTCTTCCCGGGCCAGAGCACGCTCGCCTGCGCGCTTGGCGGGGTGAAGCTCGCCGACCACCTCGGCGGGGGCGACGCGCTCAGCCTCGAAGCCGGCGCCGCGTGAGGGCGACCGCGGCGAGGGCGAGCAGGCCGAGCGCCCAGGCCGGCGCGCTGCGGCCGACCCCGCTCACGCTGCAGCCCTCTTCGCAGTCGAGGTCGAGGCCGCCGCGGGGCTGGAAGTCGCACTGCGCGTCGGCGAAGGTGCCGGGCGGGTAGATCTCGCAGAGCGCGGCGACGTCGTCCGCGTCGAGGTCGCGCTTGATCGTCTCGCCGGCCACGGCCGAGACGAACATCGTCGCGTCGGTCACGGTCGAGTGGGCGATCCCGAAGTAGTGGCCGAGCTCGTGGGTCAGCACGTTCTCGAGGTCCACGCCGCGCTCGGCCACGCAGCCCGCGGCCGGGCAGATCGCGTAGGGGCCGCGCTGCTCGTTGATGACGACGTCGGCGTCGAGGATCTCGCCGGTGCTGCGGCGGTGCCACACGATCGTGAGCGCGAAGGCCCCCGCGTCGAAGTCGCGGCGCGCCCAGTCCTGCACGAACATGAGCTGGTTGGTGTTGCCGCCGTCGTCTCGGTAGAGCGCGTCGTCGCAGGTGTTGCGCGCCTCGAGGATCCCGAGCTGGAGGCCGACCGGCTGGCCGCCGCACTGGACCTCCTCCCAGGTGTTGATCGAGCGCTGCAGCGCGCCCAGGACCTCGGCCTCCAGCAGGTCGGAGCTCGGCGCGACCTCGCTGAGGGTCAGCGACGTGCACGGGCGCTGCCACGCGAGGAACTGCTCGGGCGGGTCCGTGCTCGGGTCCGGGAGCACGCAGGGCTCGGCCGCGGTCGGGCTCCGCAGGCTCGTGGTCATCCGGCACCAGGCCGCGCCTTCGCTCGGGGTCAGGGCGACCGCGGCGAGGACGAGGCTGGCGGCGAGGTACGCCGCGCGGCTCACGGGCGGACCGTCCCCGGCCCGGTCGTGCCGGTCGTGCCGGGGGTGGGCGCCACCGTCTCCGGCCGGATCGTCCCCGGCCGGATCGCCTCGATCCGCTCGCGCAGCCGCTCGAAGGGCTCCGCGTGGAGCAGCGCCGCGGGCGCGGGGTGCAGCTCGCCCTCCGCGCCGCGCTGGACGAGCGCGAGGCCGCCGCCGCCCGGCCGGACGGTGAGCACCCCGGCCGTCTCCTCCACCGGCATCACGCCTTGGCTCATCCCGACCGGGCGCATCACCGCGCGGTCGGTGCTCCGCAGGAAGACGAGGTAGCGCTGGCCCTGCACGAGGTGGGGCTCGCCCTCGATGCGCATCCCGAGGTCGCCGATCTCGCCGCCGAGGCGCCGCATCGTGAGGCGGCCGCCGGGGCCGACGTCGCCCTTGATCGTCTCCTCCACCGTGAGGTCGTAGTCGGTCACGATGCGGCCGTAGTCGTCGCGCGACGCGCGGGCGTCGACGCAGGTGACGAGCGCGATCGCGTCCGCGTGGGTCGCGAGCTCGTCGAGGCTCATCGCCTCGATGATGGTGGCGCGCGAGACCGCGGCGGGCGCGAGGACCGAGAGCAGACCCGCGAGAGCGAGGGCCGCGTGGGTGGAGCGCATGCCTCAAGATGGTGGGTGCCGTGGCGGGGCGTCAACCCGAAGTGGCCCGCTCCGGCGTTGACAGGCCGGTGGCAGGCCGCGTAAGCACGCTGGCATGAACCGTTGGACTCGGCTCTCGCTGCTCACCCTCGTCGGCCTCCTCGTGGTCCTGGGCCCGGGCTGCGATCTGCAACGCTTCACCGCCAACTCCTCGGCCGCGCTCTTCACGCGCGCCGCCGGGGGCATCCAGCGGCACTTCGACTACGAGCTGGCGGGCGACGCGCTGCCGTCGAGCATCATGACGGTCGAGGGCCTCTTCCGGGTGGTGCCCGACAACCGCGACCTCGGGCTCACGCTCATCCGCGCCTACGTCTCGTACGGCTACGGCTGGGTCGAGGACGACATGCAGCTCGCGCAGGACCGCGGCGACCTGGACGAGGAGGAGCGCCTCATGGGGCGCGCGCGGCTGCTCTACGAGCGCGGCCGCAACATCGGTGTGCACCTGATGCGCCTCAAGGATCCGGGCATCGACGACGCCCTCACCGGCGGTCACGAGGGCTTCGTGGCCTATCTCGAGGAGCACTACACCGACCCGGAGGACGTCGCGCTGCTCTTCTGGACCGGCTACGCGTGGGGCTCGGCGGTGAACGCGGGCCGCGACGACCCGGAGATGATCCTCACCCTCCCGATCGCGCGGGCGCTGGTCGAGCGCGCGGTGGCGATCGACGAGAGCTACTTCAACTACTCCGGCCTCACCTTCCTCGCGGTCGTCAACGCCAGCCTCCCGCAGGCCCTCGGCGGCAACCCGGACCGGGCCCGTGAGCTGTTCGAGCGCGTGCTCGAGCTGACCGACCGTCAGTTCTTCACCGTCCAGGTCAGCTACGCGCGCACCTACGCGGTCCAGACCCAGAACCGCGACCTGTTCATCCACCTGCTGCGCGAGGTGGTCGATGGAGGGGACCCGCTGCCCGACGAGCGGCTCCCCAACCGGATCGCCCGGCGCCGCGCCATCCGCTGGCTCCAGCGGACCGATCAGCTGTTTTGAGCCTCCGGTTGAATCTGGCGACGAGCGGGCCGTCTGAGGGGAAGCCGTCCCCCCGTGCTAGGCTCGTCAGCCCCTCACGGAGCCTCCGAAAGGATGCCGCGATGAAGAAGAAGACCCTCCTCATGGCGCTGCTCGCCGCCGGTCTCATGCTGCTGCCCGGCACGGCCCCGCGCCCCGCCGACGCGCAGGAGACGACCACGCTCCGCATCGCGACCCTCGCCCCGCGTGGCTCGTCGTGGATGCGCGTGTTCGACGCGTGGAACAACACGCTGCGCCAGCGCACCAACAACCGCCTCCAGCTCCGCGTCTACGCGGGCGGCTCGCAGGGCGACGAGCGCGACGTGATCCGCAAGATCCGCATCGGTCAGCTCGACGGCGCGGCCGTGACCTCGACCGGCCTCAGCCTGGTCGTGCGGCCGGTGCTCGTGCTCCAGGCGCCCGGCGTCGTCACGAGCTACCAGCAGCTCGACCGCGCGCGCGCCGCGATGAGCGAGGACTTCGGCCGCCAGTTCCAGGAGAACGGCGTCCGCTTCCTCGGCTGGGGTGACGTCGGCGAGGGCCGCATCTTCTCGAACCGCCCGATCAACCGCCCGACCGATCTCCGCTCGGTGCGCCCCTGGGTGTGGCGCGACGACAGCATGTTCGGCGAGTTCCTCAGCGTCGTCGGCGCCAACGGCGTCCGCCTCGGCGTGCCGGAGGTCCTGCCCGCGCTCAGCACCGGCCAGGTCGACACCGTGGTCGCCTCGGCCACCGCGGCGAGCGCGCTCCAGTGGCACACGCGGGTGACCCACGTGACGCAGCAGGCGAACACGTTCCTCATCGGCGCGACCATCCTCAGCGAGGCGCGCTTCAACTCGCTCCCCGAGGATCTGCAGACCGCGCTCCTCGAGACCTCGGAGCAGGCGCACAGCACGCTCGTCAGCCGCATCCGCCGCGACGATCGCCGCTACTTCACCGCGCTCACCACGAGCCACGGCCTCACCGCGGTCGACATCTCGGCCCACGAGTCCGAGTGGCAGCAGGCGGCGACCCAGACCCGCAACCGCCTCGCCGGTCGCCTCTACCCGCGCGCGCTCATGGACCGCGTGATGGCCGCCGCCCGCGGCCGCTGAGCCCACCCGCTCGGCTCTCCCTCGACGCCCGGGACCGTCTGGTCTCGGGCGTCGCTGCGTCTGGGGCGTTCGCCGCGTCTGGGGCGTCGCCGCGTCTGGGGCGTCGCCGCGTGCGCCCCGGAGGCGAGGCAGCGCGCCCCACGATCGACGGGCAAAGAGACGATGCGCCACGCCGCCGCGCGCCCGCGCCGCGGATCGCGCCCGCTGGCCCGGCCCATGCGTCGTCCGGGGGCATGCACACGATCCATCGACTCCTTCTGGGCGCGGCGGCCCTGCTGCTCGCCCTCGGCTGCCATCCGCGCGCCGGCGTGGTCACCACGTCCGCCCGCGCCGACGTCCGGCTCGTGTCGGTCGGCCCGCGCGCGTGGGTCGTCGCCGATTACCCCGAGCCGGTCTTCTACGCGAACGGCGTCTACTGGCGCTACGACGGCGGCGTCTGGTCCCGCTCCGCCTACCTCGGCGGCGGCTGGGCGACCGTCTCGAGCGCGGCGGTGCCGGGGCCGATCCTCCGCATCGACCGGCCGCGCCGCTACGTCCGCTACACCGCGCCGCGCGGCGCGCGGGTCCGCGTGGTCTCGCCGGGACGCGCCCGCGCCCCCGGCGCCCGGGTGCGGGCCACCGGCCGAGCGCGCGTCCGCGGCCCCGCTCGCGCCCGCCAGGCCGAGCGACGCGCCGACCGCCGTCGAGGCAGTGCCCGTCGAGGGAGTGTCCGTCGAGGGAGTGCCCGTCGAGGGAGTGCCCGTCGAGGGAGTGCCCGTCGAGGGAACGCCCGTCGAGGGAACGCCCGCCGGGACCGCGGCCGCAGCCGCGTGCGGAGCCGGGGGCAGACCCGGAGCCGGGGTCGCGGTCGGTCCGCGCGCGGCGCCCGGGTGCGCGTGCGTCCCTGACAGCCGGTTGAAGAACCTCCCCGCGCGCCTCACGGCCGGGAGCCCGCGCCTGCGTGGCGCGTCGCTCCTCGAGAATCCTCCGGCTGAACAGCGGCCGTCGTGCCCGTGAGGCGCCGCCTGCCTCCGGGCTGACCGGCGCCTTGGCGGCCGGCGGCGCTCGGTCGCGGCGCATCCGTCGCGCTCGTTCTCGCGAACCGGGCGCGTCTCGGGTTAGGCTCTCGCCCCGATGGGGATGCGGGCTTGGAGTATCTGAAGCGCTTCGACGATGGCGTCGCGCGGGGCGAAGCCGCCCTCGCGACGTTGTTCCTGATCAGCATGATCCTGGCGGCGTCGCTCCAGGCGGTGTTCCGAAACATCGCCGGCTTCGACGTCGCGTGGGCCAACGAGGTCCTCGAGAGCCTGACCTGGATCGATCCCTTCCTGCAGAAGGGGACGCTCTGGCTCGCGTTCCTCGGCGCGTCCCTCGCGACCAAGGAGAACCGCCACATCGGCGTGGACCTCCTGCCGCGGCTCGTGCCGCGCAAGGGCAAGCTCCTGATGCGCGGGGTCACGGGCATCGGCTCGGCGATCGTCTCGTTCTTCCTCGCGCGCGCCTTCTGGTCCGCCGTCCTCGTCAACGCCGAGGAGCGCCCGGCCACCATGGAGGTCTACGGGGACACCGGCTCGCTCCACGTGTGCGACGCGACCGCGGCCCAGGTGGCCGACGCGGGCCTCGACGTCCCGAGCTTCTTCTGCGCGATGCGCGGCGCCCTCTCGGGCCTCGGCGTGCCGGTGGAGACGCCGGCCGCCGCGCTCCAGCTCATCGTGCCCGTGATGTTCGTGATCATGGCGACCCGCCTGTTCGCGAACGGCGTCGGCGCGTTCCTGCGCATCAACAAGCCGCCCACTCCCGAGGAGCTCGCGGAAGAGGGCGTGCACGCCGAGGAAGCCGCCGATGACGCCGAGGACGCGGCCGGCGGCGACGACGACGACGAAGGGGAGGGCGCCTGATGGACCCGCTGTTCGTCCTGCTCCTGATCGTCTTCGCGTTCCTCGGGGCGCCGCTCTTCGCGATCTTCGGCGCGGCGTCGATGATCCTGTTCGGAGAGAACGGGACGATCACCTCGGTCGCGGTCGACGTGTTCAGCGAGCGGTTCGCCGACTCGCCGACCCTCGTCACGCTGCCGCTCTTCACCTTCGCCGGCTACCTCATGGCGGAGGCGGGCACGCCCCGGCGTCTCGTGCGCGTCTCGCGCGCGTTCTTCGGCTGGATGCCCGGCGGCCTCGCGATCGTCTGCCTCGTCGCCAGCGCGTTCTTCACCACCTTCACGGGCGGCAGCGGCATCACGATCGTCGCGATCGGCGGCCTGCTCTTCCCCGCGCTGATCCAGGAGAAGTACCGCGAGCCCTTCTCGCTCGGCCTCGTGACGACCGGCGGCTCGCTCGGCCTCCTGTTCCCGCCGAGCATCCCGATCGTCCTCTACGGCGTCGTCGCCGGCATCCTCATCGACAAGCTCTTCCTCGCGGGCCTCATCCCCGGGACGATCACGCTCGTCGCGCTCGGCGCCTACGCCTACGTGGTGGGCGGTGGCGACCGGCGGCGCCTCGCGGTCCTCCTCGGCGTCGGCGCGGTCGTGGTCGCGGGGCTCACCGTGCAGACGGCCGAGGTGCGTTGCGACGGCCGTGAGGCGAGCAGCGTCTGCGAGGCCGAGGTCTGGACGCCGCTCGGCACGACCGAGGCGAGCGCGCCGCTCGGCCAGGTGCGCGAGGTGGCCCACGACAGCCTCTACGCGTCGAACGGTCGGGCCTACCGCTGGCCGGTCAGCCGCGACGACATCGACCCCGACTCCGTGGTCGCCGAGGCTGGCGACGTCGTCGTCACCGAAGGCGAGGGGCCGCCTCAGCTCACGATCGTGGGCCCGATGGCGGACGAGATGTTCGAGTGGCGCCACGCGGAGAGCGGCGGCGCGCGCACCTTCTCGAAGTTCGGCTTCGGCCCCGAGGGCGACCTCCTCTGGCTGATCCTCATCATGCTCGGCGGCGCGGTCGCGGTGTTCGTCCTGCCCAAGCCGAAGGGCGCCGAGGCGAAGGTCACCCCCGAGCGCCCGCCGTTCGATCCGAAGGAGGCCTGGGAGGCGCTCTGGGAGGTGAAGTGGGAGGCGATCCTCCCGCTGGTCCTCGTGATCGGCCTCGCGACCGGGTTCCTGCGCATCCACGAGGCGGCCGCGTTCACCGCGCTCTACGTCCTGATCATCGAGGTCTTCGTCTACAAGGACATCGAGATCAAGAAGGACCTGCCGCGCGTCATCCGCGAGTCGATGACGATGCTCGGCGCGATCCTCGCGATCCTCGCGACCGCGCTCGGCTTCACGGGCTTCCTCATCCAGGCCCGCGTGCCGGAGCTGATGGTCGAGTGGATGGAGGACTTTATCTCCTCGCCGATCGCCTTCCTCCTCGCGCTGAACCTGTTCCTGCTCGTGGTCGGGATGCTGATGGACATCTTCAGCGCGATCGTCGTGGTCGTGCCGCTGATCGTCCCGATCGCGCGCGCGTTCCACATCGACCCGTACCACCTCGGGATCGTGTTCCTGCTGAACCTCGAGATCGGCTACCTGACCCCGCCGGTCGGGCTGAACCTCTTCATCTCGAGCTTCCGCTTCAACCGGCCGGTGACCAAGCTCTACACCTCGGTCCTGCCGTTCATCGTGCTCTTGATCATCTCGCTGGTGATCACGGCCTACGTGCCGAGCCTCTCGACCGCGCTCACGAGCCTGATCGACACGCAGGAGATCAGCGCCGACGAGATCGACAACATGGGCGACCCGGGCATGGACCTCGACGGACCCGGGCTCGACGATCTCGACGACTTCGGTGGCGACACGCTCGACACGCTGGACGACCTAGGCGGCGAGACGCTCGACGATCTGGGCGGCGAGACGCTGGACGACCTGGGCGGCGAGACGCTGGACGATCTCGGCGGCGAGACGCTGGACGATCTCGGCGGCGGGGCCGGCGGCGAGACACTGGACGATCTCGGCGGCGGGGGCGGCGGCGAGACGCTGGACGATCTCTGAGGGCGCGGCGAGGGCGCCCGAAGCTCAGAGGCCCTCGCCCGCCACCGTGACGTCCGGGTAGTCGTTGGCCACGAGGGCGTCCATCGTGGCCACGATGTCGTGGTAGGCGACCCCGTCGTCCGCGCTGAGGATCGCCTCGTGCTCGTTCGGGGCGAGCCGGCGGCGGGCCGCGAGGTGCTCGCCGAGGCCCGCGAGATCGTAGCCCTCGCCGGCGCGGGGGATCTCGCTGCGATCCCCGATCGCGCTCCCCACCCGGAAGCCGTTCGCGGTCACGTGCACCGTGATCGGGAATTCCTCGGGCGGCGGTGCGGTGATGTCGCCGCTCGGCCCGGGCGAGTTGAGGTGCGCCTCCATCTTCCCGAGCTGGTTCCACACCGCGGTGACGAGGAGGAACATGATGCAGCAGAGGAGCAGGTCGATGAACGGGACCAGCGGGATCTCGCTGTCGACCGACTTCTTGCCTCCGTGACCTTCGCTTCCCGTGCCGATGCTCGCCATGCCTGTCCTCCTTGGGTGCATCCTTGGAGGCCGGCGCGCGTCTAGAGTTCCGTGTTGTCCCCGAACTCTTGTTACAGTGCGCCCGGCTCATGGACCCGCTGATCGGCGTCGAGCTCGACGGTCGCTACCGACTCCACTCGGAGGTCGGCGAGGGCGCGATGGGTCGTGTCTACCGCGCCGAGCGCCTCGATGGCTCCGGCCGGGTCGCGGTGAAGGTGCTCAACGAGGACTGCTCGGAGCAGCCGGATCTGCGCGAGCGCTTCGAGCGCGAGGCCCGCGCGCTGTTCGGCCTCTCGCATCCGCACATCCTGGACGTCCAGGACTTCGGCGTCGCGCCCAACGGCCAGCCCTACCTCGTGATGGAGCTGCTCGAGGGCAAGAGCCTCGACGAGATGGTCGACGAGCAGCTCCTCGCGCCGGAGGCCGCGGTGGCGGTCGGCCGCCAGCTCCTCGAGGGGCTGGCGTTCGCCCACGCCCAGGGCGTCCTCCACCGCGACCTCAAGACGGAGAACATCTTCGTCGTGCAGCGGCCCGACGGCGGGCTCCACGCGAAGCTCCTCGACTTCGGCCTGGTGAAGTTCGTCGACGACGAGCGGTGGGGCGAGGGTCGCAAGCTCACCGTCGCCGGCTCGGTGATGGGGAGCCCCGCCTACATGTCGCCCGAGCAGGGCACGGGCGGGGTGATGGACGCGCGCTCGGACGTCTACTCGGCCGGGGTGGTGCTCTTCGAGCTGCTGACCGGTCGCTGGCCGTTCGAGGCCGAGAGCCGGGTCGAGATGCTCAAGGCGCACCTCCTCGAGCCCGTGCCGTCCTTGAGCGCCGCGCGGCCCGAGCTCCAGTACGCGCCCGCGCTCGACCAGGTCATCCAGAAGGCGATGGAGAAGGACGCCGACCACCGCTGGCTCGACGCCTCCCAGATGCTCGCCGCGCTCGATGCGATCGCGGGGCCGGTGGCCTGGCTTCCGTCCACGCCGGCCGCCCCGAAGTCGTCGCCCGCCGGCTCGCTGCCGCCGCCGCCGATGGGCGGCCCGGGCGCGTCCGGCTTCGAGCTGCCGCTCGCCGACGATCCGGCGATGTGGGGCCCGACCGATCCCGAGCTCCAGCCTCCGCTGGGCTCTGGAGGGCCCGAGGTGACGACCGCGCCGCTGCCGGCGACCCACCTCCCGGTGGGGTCCGCGCACGCGTCGGCGGGCCACCCGGCGGCCGCGGCGGCTCCGTACGCGGCGGCTCCGCACCCGGCCCAGAACGCGGCGGCTCCGTACGGGGCGGCTCCGCACCCCCAGAACGCGGCGGCTCCGTACGGGGCGGCTCCGCACTCCCAGAACGCGGCGGCTCCGTACGGGGCGGCTCCGCACCCGACCCACAACGCGGCGGGGCCGTACCCGGCGGGTCCGGGGGCCCCGATGGCGCCGGTCGCGCCCGCGCCGCCGGCCGAGGAGCCGGCGAGCAAGGGCCCGCTCATCGTGCTCGGGATCGTGCTCGTCCTGTGCGTCATCGCCGCGATCTCGATGACCGCGCTGCTCCTCCTCTACCGCTGAGCGCAGGGCCTCCGAGCGCAGGGCCTCCGAGCGCAGGGTCGCCCGAACGCAGGGTCGCCCGAACGCAGGGTCGCCCGAACGCAGCGAGCCCGCCTCGAGGTGAGGCGGGCTCGGTGGCGTGAGGCGTGTGAGGCCAGCTACTCGATGCCGATGAACACGACCATCACGAACACGATCACGCTCATGACCCCCCACACGCCGGCGAGGAACGCGACGAAGAGGGGCAGGACGCGCTCGCCGAAGATCGTGGCCGGCGGCAGGCCCAGGATGAGGAGCGCGATGAGGCCCGCGACGAGCGGGTTGCCGTGGCCGCCGTCGCCCGTGGGCGCGGCCCAGAGGTAGCCGACCATGAGGATCGACGCGATCCCGGCGAGTAAGCCCATCAGCGCGATGAGCCCGACGAACAGGCGCTCGCCGAGGAACTTCGCCGCCACCATGAGGAGCGCGAGGAAGCCGATCAGCACCACGCCAGTCAGGCCGGTCCACTCGTGGGTCTCGGCGTCCGAGGTCATCCACGACGCCATGATCGTCATCGCGCCGGCGATCCCCAGCACCGCGGCGAGGAAGAACGTCAGGATGAACTCGGGGTTCGCGACGATCCCCTTGCCCCGTTGGATAGCTGCTTCAGTGCTCATGTCGTCATTCCTGCGGGCCGTGGAGCCTGCTATTCGCCGCCGCCCTGGAGGACGACGAAGCGGATCCGCGAGAACTCGGCCTGGCCGAGGGTATAGATCACTTCCGACAGGGTACGGAAGGGGGTTCGCTTGTCCGCGATGATCTGAACCGTGCCCGTGAAGGGCCGTGAGGCGTTCATCCGCGCGATCAGCTTCAGGCGATCGCGGTGCTGGGTCATGATGTTGTGGAGCGGGGTGATGAGGAACCCGGTCCCTCCGCCCTGCTTCTGGCTCGGGTCGACCATCCCGTTGCGCAGCGTGAGGACGGGACGCCCGTCGACCACGATGTCCGTACGCGAGATGATGATCGGCAGGGCCTCCTGCGGCTCCGTGATCGCGGTCGACCACGGGATCTGCAGCTCCGCGTTCTGGACGACGGCCGAGCTCTCCTGCGCGAACTGCATGATCATGAAGACCAGCAGGATCGTCATGACGTCCATCAGCGGGTAGATGTTGAGCTCGGTGTGCCCGTGCTCGGGCTGACGGCGGAGCCTCTTGCGGATGATCCGCTTGACCTCCGCCGCCGTCGCCGCGTGCTTCTCCTCCTCGGCCATGGCTACCTCACACCCGCGGAGAGCATGACGTCGGGGAAGAGCGGCTCGGCCTCGGTCCCGCGCAGCGCGTCCATCGTGCCCACGAGGTGCTCGAACTCGATCTCGGGGTCGGCGCTGACGATGACCTTGGTCTCGTCGGGGAACTCGGTGTGGATGCGCTCGGCGCACTGGGTGAGCGCGCTCGCGGTGGGGCCCGGCACCACGTGCGGGTTGCCGTTCTCGTCGCGGGACTCCTGCGTCCAGACGAGGCGGCCGCCCTGGGCGGGCACCGTCACCACGCGGCCGGTCTGGGTCTGCGTGCAGCCGGGCGCGAGCTTGCCGCCCGAGCCGCTGACGATGATCCCGGCGCGCGTGATGGTCACGCTGAGGTTCAGCGTGCTCCCCTGCTCGTCGAGCTGCTGGCGGCCCACGCGGCGGCCCAGCGAGGGCAGCTGCGCCTCGATCTGGGCCATCGTGAGCACCGCCTCGACGGTCGCGAGGAGGAAGATGATGAGGTTCACCACGATGTCGAGGAACGGGACGATGTTGAGCTCGCCCATCTCCTCGGACGGATCCGGGTCGTGGTACGCCGTCCGCTTACGGATGTAAGCGCGCTGGCGTGGGGTGAGCTTGCCGGCCACGTGGGTGTTCCCGCTTCAGCGGTTCTTGAGAAGCAGGAGGTTCTCCAGCTTCATCGTGGCGCGCTCCATGTCCGTCCGGATCCGCTTCACCATCCCGTGGATGATGAGGTGGAAGATCATGCAGAGCACCGCGATGCCGAGGCCGAGCGCGGTGTTCCACATCGCCTCCGAGATGCCGGCGGAGAGGATGGCGGAGCGCTGGGCCGCGTCGGCGCTCGCGACCGCGCCGAACGCCTTGATGAGGCCCGTGATGGTGCCGAGGAGACCGATGAGGGTGGCGATGTTCGCGAGCGTCCAGAGCGACGCGACCCGCTTCTCGAGCTCGGGCATGAGCTCGCTCATCCGCTCCTCCATCGAGGCGATGACCGCTTCCTCACCCCGGTTCACCTGGGTGAGGCCCGACTTCACGATCTGCAGCAGGGGCAGCGGGGCCGCCTCGCACAGCTTGATCGCGCGATCGATGTTGCCGGCCTGCACCAGCTTGCGGATCTGGGCCATGAACTCCGTCGTGTTCACCCGGTACTTCGACAGGATGTAGACGAAGCGTTCCGCGATGATGGCGAGCACCAAAGCAAGTACCGCCATGTTCACGAAAGAGAAGGGCGCCCCCATCACGAGGGCTTCCCAAATGGTGTGCATCAGCGAGTCTCCCTATGTCCCGTTGGGTGCGCTGGCTCGCGGTCAAGTCGCCCCGCGCCCGGAAGGCGTCGAAATCGACGCCGAAAGCTAACGTACGGATTCGAGCGTTGTCAACGAGATCGGATGTACGCTAGGCACCCCGGATTTTTTAGGAACCTCCCGTCCGAAAGGGCTTCTAAGGGAACGCCTCCAGGGGTCGTCGCGGGGCCGTCGACCGTCCCGCTGGAGGGGGCGCGGACAGAGCCCGCGCGGCGCTTTCTTCGCTGTTGACTTGACTGCGCGGCCCTGTATCATCGCTCGCGCCCCGCCCGGCGGGGGTCGCAGCTTCCAGTCAGTGAGAAGGACACGCTCGGGCCAGCTCGGTTCCTGAACGGCAGGAATCCAGGTACGGTCGACACGGCGTTATTCAGGAGGACCAAGCAACATGGCTACGCTGGCGCACCACTTCGAGGAAGGCGGATGGGGCATGTACCCCATCCTGGTCTGGCAGATCATCGCCATCGGCATCATCATCGAGCGCGCCATCTACCTGTACAGGAGCTCGATCAATAAGGACGTGTTCCTCGCGACGATGCAGAAGTGCATCCTCGCGGGCGACGTTGCCCGCGCCATCAAGCTCTGCTCGGCCGCGAACGCGCCCCTCGCGCGCATCGTCAAGGCGGGCCTGATGAAGGTGAACCGTCCCGACTCCGAGGTGCAGGCTGCGATGGACGAGGCGGCGCTCAAGGAGCTGCCCAAGATCGAGAGCCGCACGGGCTACCTCGCGCTCCTCGCGAACCTCGCGATGCTCTCCGGCCTGCTCGGCACGGTGACCGGCCTCATCGTCGCGTTCGGCGCGGTCGCGAACGCGGACGCGTCGTCGAAGGCGACGATGCTCGCGAAGGGCATCTCGGAGGCGATGAACTGCACCGCCTTCGGCCTCTTCGCGGCCATCCTCGCGCTGCTCGGCTTCGCCGTCCTGAACGGCAAGACGCAGAGCCTGCTCGACGATATCAACGCGGCGACCGTCCAGGTCATGAACCTGGTCGTCAACAACCGCAGCAAGATCAACATCCAGGGCGCCCCCGCCGCGTGAGAAGGGCGGCTTAGCCCATGGGTGGTATCAGCGCAGGGGACGGCGGCGGTCACGGCGGCAAGAAGAACGTCGACAGTGAGATCCCGCTCGTCCCGTTCATCGACCTCCTGCTCTGCTGCATCATGTTCCTCCTCGTCACGGCGGTGTGGAACAAGCTGGCGCGCCTCAACGCGAACCAGCAGCAGCCGGGCCGCGAGGCGCCGATGGACAGCCCGCCGCCGGAGGAGCGCATCCGCCTCTTCCTGCAGGTGAAGAACACTGGCTACGTGCTGGCCGCCACCGACGGGACCAACATCGAGGTCCCGAAGAACGGCGACCAGTACGACCTCGAGGGGCTCCGTGAGAAGCTCCGCGACCGTCGCCAGCAGGAGCCGAACCGCCGCGATCTCATCGTCGCGCCCGAGGACGGGGTCCTGTACCAGGACGTGGTGGCCGCGATGGATATCGTGGTGGGCGAGGGCTACGAGGAGATGAGCCTCTCCGACGGAGCGCACCTCTAATGCCGATTCACGCACCGGGGAGGGTCCTCCTCCATCACATCCCGCTGAAGTTCGTCCACGATCGCGTGGCGGGCGGCGGGCGCCGGGCGGTCGACGTCTCGATCGCGCTCATCCCGTTCATCGATTTCCTCATCACCCTGGTCGTCTTCCTCCTGACGTCCTTCAGCGCCTCGGGTGAGCTGCTCGCGCAGCGCCCGAACCTGGTGATGCCGAACGCGTCCAACACGGTGGACCTGGAGATCGCGCCGATCGTGGCCATCGACCCGCAGGTCGTGACCCTCGACAACCGCCGCATGGCGGACACCCCGACCCTGGCCAGCAACGCGCAGCTCGAGCGCATCGAGCAGCTCGTTCAGGACCTGGAGACCCTCCGCCGCAACTGGTCGGTGCTCCACCCGCGGGAGCCGTTCCCCGGGACGATCATCCTCCAGGCCGATCGCAACGTGGACTTCCGCGTCGTGAAGAAGGTCATGTTCTCGGCCGCGCAGGCCGGCTACACGAACGTGAGCTTCGCGGTCAACCAGGGCGGTGGGGCGAGCAGCGAGTAGCCTCGCTCCGTCCCCTCTCTCGAAGAGCCCGCGCCTCCCCGGCGCGGGCTCTCTTCATTCCGTCTCCCGACCAGGCGGAAGGCCCCCGGACTTTTTGAGCATTCGCGCACCGAGAGAGTTCGAAGAGCTCGGTCCGTCCCCTCCGCAGCCCCGGCCTCTCGACTTGTTCGGGAACTCTCGCCCGGGTATGGACTCATCCCTTCTATGAGCGACCTGAAGCCTGCCCGCCCGGACATCGACGAAGCGGAGGGGCGACGCTACGCCCCGCGCTTCCCGTGGATCTGGCTCCTCGTCGTGGTCGGCGGCGTGGGGGGCCTGTTCGGCTTCTACTACGTGCGGCAGGACCGCCGTCAGGAGGCGCTCCGCGAGCAGATGCTGACGCTGCACGATCAGCAGCTCAGCGAGCTGGCGGAGCGCTACCTCGCGTTCAAGCACCGCCTCGAGACGTGGACCCAGGAGGCGGCGGCCGCGGGCGAGCCGGAGACCTGGGTCGACCCGCGCCTGAACATCGCCGGGCTCCGCTCGGGAGAGGGTCTGTACCTGCGCATCCCGGCCGACTGGACCGACACCCAAGAGCGGATCGAGGGGGCGGCCCGCGCGATGGAGCAGGACGCGATCACGCGGTGCATGGGCATCGCGCCGATGAGCGTGCGGGGGCTCTACGAGAAGGGGTTCTTCCTGACCCCCGAATGGGTCGACCAGATCCGCGACGAGCCTGACATGATGCAGCTCCGGGTCTTCGACGATCAGCTCGGGCGCCACATCCAGGTGGACGCGCCGGTGGTCCTGTCGATGATGCAGGCCGACTGGTTCCTGCTGATCCTCCAGCAGGGTGAGAACCGCCGCGACGCCCCGGTCGACGTCTACCTGTGGGACCTCCACGAGAACCGCCAGCTCCTTCGCACCCGCATCCAGGGCCGCGGCCTGCTCGTGCCAGTCCGCCTGCGCTTCGAGGGGGTCAACCCGGCGCCGGCCCCCGCCCGGCCCCAGGTCCGCTCGGGCGGCGCGCACGACTGCTCGATCGCCTCGCAGATCCGGGCCCTCACGGAGGACGAGCCGGTGGAGTTCAACTCCGCCGAGCAGCTCCTCGAGGCGGCCGCCCGCGCGGCCGAGGAGGACGCGGCCGCGGCGGCCGAGGCCGAGGGCGAGGCCGGTGACGGCGCCGACGGCGAGGCGGGCGGTGAAGAAGGGGAGCCTCCCGCGGTGCCCGAGGCTGTCGAGGCGACCGAGCCCGAGCCAGCGGATCCCGAAGCAGTGGGCGCGGAACCGGCCGAGTGAGCGCGGTCTGGGAGAGCTGGGAGGCGGGTGTTCAAAGCGCTCCGTTCTCCTTCGGGCTTCTCGCGGTGGTTGGCCTCGCGCTCGTACTGGTCACGGAGCGCGTGTGGCGCGCACGGCGCGAGCGAGCCGCGGTGTTCGCGCTGGTTCACGCGATCCACGCTCGCCTCTCGGAGGCTGACCTGGACGCGGCGTTCGAGGCGATCGAGGCGCGCCGGGGATGGGCGGCCGATACGCTCGAGCGAGTCCTCGGCCCGGCGCGACGGTCTGCGGAGGCGGTGCATCGGGCGGCCGACACGGTTCCAGCGGCCGACACCCGCCGCTGGGCGTTCCGGACGCTCGCGCTCCTCGGTCTAGCGTTCGGGGGGGTCGGCTGGCTTACGGCCCAGCTCGGGGGAGGCCACAGCATGTCCGCGGACCACGGGCAGCGCGTGCGTGCGCTGTTCGGCCACGAGGCGGAGACTCTCTCTCTGCTGTTGTGGGGCGCTGGGGTCGCGGTCATCTGCCTCGCGCTCGGTGTGGTCGCGGAGCGCTTCGTGACCGCGACTCGCGCGACGATCGATCGCGAGGCGCGGCGTCTCGCCCTCCTCGTGGTCGAGCGCGGGCCTGATCTGCGCGCGGTCGAGGAGCGCGCCGGCTACCGCGAGCCCGCCTGAGCGCGCACTCGAGGCTGCGGCCAGAACCTGACCCTCCGGGTCCGGCTCCGGCCCCGGCTCCGGCTCCGGCTCCGGCTCCGGCTCCGGCTCCGGCCCCGGCTCCGGCTCCGGCTCCGGCTCCGGCTCCGGCTCCGGCCCCGGCTCCGGCTCCGGCTCCGGCCCCGGCTCCGGCTCCGGCTCAGGCTCCGGCTCCGGCTCCGGCTCCGGCTCCGGCTCCGGCTCCGGCTCCGGCTCCGGCCCCGGCCTCCGGCCCCGGCTCAGGCTCCGGCTCCGGCTCCGGCTCCGGCTCCGGCTCCGGCCTCCGGCCCCGGCTCCAGGTCCGGCTCCGGTCCCGGCCCCGCCTCCGGCCTCCGGCCGAGCAAGTGTACTTGCGACGAGCACGTGGACGCGGGTGGGCCCCGTCTGCGCCGGACCCCGTCTGGGACTCTAGTTCGCCCGGCTGTCCCGAACGCGCGCGAGCCAGTCCCGCGCCTCGACCCTCCGCCCCTCCGCGTCCGCGTCGCGCAGCAGCGCGCGCCAGCGCGTCGCCGAGCCGTCGAGGTCCCCCGCGCCGAAGGCGATGATCGCGTCCATGCGGCGCGCCTCGCGCGCCATGCTCTCGGCCGGGAGGCCTCGCGCGAGCGCGGCCTCGATGCGCGGGCGCGCGAGGTCGAAGCGCTGGCGGAACATCATCTGGCGGGCCGCGAGGTAGTCGGCGAGGCCGTCGTCGCGCGCGCGCTCGAGCGCGGCGATCGACTCCATGCTCGTGGCCGCGTCGTTGGTCTGGCCAACCGGCGGCACGAGCAGGTGGCGGAGCGCGTCCTGGGTCGCCGCGTCCGCGTCGAGGGCGAGGCGGCGCGTCTCGATCTGCCGGCGTCCGTCCGGGTCCATCGGCTCCTCGAGCAGCGCGTCGTAGATCGCCGCCGCCTCCTCTTCGCGACCGTCCCAAAAGAGCGCGTCCGCCAGCCCCTGCTGCGCGCGCCACACGATCGGCCGCGCGGCCATCGGCGGGCCGACCAGCGCGGCGAGCTCCTGCCGCGCCGCCTCGTCCTCGCCGTCCCGGGCGAGCACTGACACCAGCACCGCGCGCGTCCCCGCCTGGCCCTCGTCGAGCGCGAGGATCTCGCGGCACGTCTCGGTCGCGGCCTCGTCGTCGCCCGCCGCGAGGTCACCCGCGAGGAGCGCGCGCAGGTTCGCGATCCGGTGCGGGCAGATCTGGCCCCAGATGCCCGGTTGCTCGAAGCGCGCCTCCGCGAGGGCTCGCGCCTCGGGCGGGAGCTCGACGTCCTCTCGCAAGAAACGTTGCCACTCCGCTTCGAGCTCGGCGAGCGGGCGGTCGAGCGCCTCGTCCCAGCCGTAGAGGTAGAGCCGGCGCACGACGTCGCGGCCCTGCGTGTCCATCAGCCAGCGGACGAAGCTGCCGGTGACGGTGTAGGCGCGGCTCGACGACTGGAGGAGGAACGCGAGCCCGCGGACCGACTCGAGGCTCGGCGCGACCTCCATCTCGAGCATCGCGCGCGCCCACTGGTGCGGGGTCAGGCCCTCGCGTTCGCCCCACGCCACCGCCACCGCGGTGCCCTCGATGACCGCGGGGTCGGGCACGAAGCCGCTCGCGCGGCCTGCGATGCGGAACGGCCCGCGGCCAATGTTGCCCGCGACCACGTGCACGATCTCGTGGAACAGGACGGGGTGCGGCCACTCGGAGATCTGCAGGTACACCTCGTTGCGCCACGGCTTGGCGACGTAGGTGTTCGAGGCGCCCATCAGCCGGCGCTTCTCGTCGGCCGAGCGGAAGAAGAACGCGGTGACGCGCTGGGCCTGGGTGACCCCGAGCTCCTGCTCCGAGCGGCGCACGCGGAAGTCGCAGTCCGCGACCAGCCGGCGCGCGTCCTCGCGGGGGGTCTCTCGCGGGTAGACGACGTCGCAGCGCTCCCCCGACAGCCGACCGCCGAGCGCCTCCTCGATCGTCCCGGCCGTGCTCCAGTGGCCGAGGTGGTGGCCCTCGCCCTCGCCCGCGAAGCCTAGCGCGGCGAGGCCCAGCGCGGCGAGCGCGAGGGGGAGGCGCGCCCGGGTCACCGACCAGCGGGCGCGCAGCGATCCGGGCGCGATCAGCGCGCCGAGCCCGGCCACGATCGCGAGCCACCACACGAGCGTGAGCACGCGGAAGCTCGCGTAGGCGAGGCTGATGGTGATGTCCGGGTCGTAGAGGGTGCCCGGGAAGTAGCCGCCGAAGTGCCCGTAGCAGTAGACGGCCGGGCTCGCGTAGAAGCCCCACACCTCGCCGAGATCGGCGCCGATCGGCAGGAGCACCGCCAGGGTGGTCGCGAGGCGCACGCGCGGGACGAGCGCTCCGATCGCCACGCCGGCGGCGCTCGCGAGGAGCACCGCGAAGCCCGGGCCGAGCGCGAGGAAGCCGAGCCCCTCGAGCGGCGCGCAGGCGGGGACGCGGATCAGATTCAGCAGCAGCAGCGCGGTCGGCACCGCGAGGACGAGGAGCCCGGTCGCGGTCGCCGCCTCGAGCACCTCGCCGATCGTCCGGCCGCCCTCGGACCGCGCCTGATCGACGATCCGCACCCCGATGGCCCCGGCGAAGGGCGGCAGGAGCACGCCGAGCACGAGCGCGCTCTCGATGCCGGGCGCGCCGAGGAGGGGGGCCAGGCAGAGCGCGAGCCCGGCCAGGCCGGCGACGATCAGCGCCGCGCGGACCGAGCGCAGCCGGAGCGCACGCCTCATCGGCCGCGCGAGCTCCGGATCGGCGAGCTCTTCGGGCTACTGGGCCGCGACCTCACCGGGCTCCGGCGGGAGATCGAGCACCAGGGGGAGCACCTCGTCCAGACGGTTCACGAGGTGGATCTCCAGCTCGTTCCGGATCTGCTCGGGGAGCTCGTCGAGGTCGGGCTCGTTGCGCGCGGGGAAGAGCAGGTGCTTGAGGCCGGCGCGGTGCGCGGCCAGCGACTTCTCCTTGATGCCGGTGACCCGCAGCACGTTGCCCCGCAGGGTGAGCTCCCCGCTCATGCCCACGTCCGGGCGCACCTTGAAGCCGGTGAGCAGGCTCGCGAGCGCGACGAAGACCGCCACCCCCTGCGCCGGCCCGTCCTTGGGGATCGCGCCCTGCGGGAGGTGGATGTGGATGTCGGACTTCTTGAGGAACTCGGGGTCGAGGCCGAGCTTCTCGGCCCGCGCGCGGATGTAGGTGAAGGCCGCGTAGACCGACTCCTTCATCACGGGGCCGACGTTACCCGTGAGGTGCATGTTGCCGGTGCCCGGCATGCGCGTGCACTCGACGAACATCAGATCGCCCCCGCCGGGCGTCCACACCACGCCGGTCGAGACGCCGGGGCGCGCGACCTTCTCGGCGATCTGCCGCTCGGCGCGCGGCGGCCCGAGCACCTCGGCGACGTAGGCCGGGTCGCCCGTCTGCTCGACGTCCTCGCCTGAAGCGAGCCGCACCGCCACGTGGCGGCACACCGACGCGACGCGGCGCTCGAGGTTCCGCACGCCGGCCTCGCGCGTGTACGCGTCGACGATCAGGTCGAGGCCGTCGTCGGTGAAGTCGAGCCGCTCCGGCGTCAGGCCGTGGTCGCTCAGCTGCTTGGGGACGAGGAACTGCTTGGCGATCGCGATCTTCTCGTCGCGCGTGTAGCCGGGCAGCTCGATCATCTCCATCCGGTCGAGG
This sequence comes from Polyangia bacterium, assembly GCA_030426845.1. Lineage (GTDB taxonomy): Bacteria > Myxococcota_A > Polyangia > Polyangiales > Sandaracinaceae > JAUHXR01. Next base: position 25,199 of record JAUHXR010000046.1, read on the forward strand.
AGCGGCCGCGGGATCGTGTCCATGCGGTTTGCGGTGCCGATGAAGAGGATGTTCGACAGATCGAACGGCACCTCGAGGTAGTGGTCGGCGAAGGCGTTGTTCTGCTCGGGGTCGAGCACCTCGAGCAGCGCGCTCGCCGGGTCGCCGCGGAAGTCGTTGCCGAGCTTGTCGACCTCGTCGAGGAGCATCACCGGGTTCTTGCTGCCGGCCTGCTTGAGGCCCGCGAGGATGCGCCCCGGGTAGGCGCCCACGTAGGTGCGGCGGTGGCCGCGGATCTCCGCCTCGTCCTGCACGCCGCCGAGCGCGACGCGGACGAAGGCGCGCCCGGTCGCGCGGGCGATCGAGCGACCGAGGGACGTCTTGCCCACCCCGGGCGGTCCGACGAAGCAGAGGATCGGGCCGCGGATGTTGCTCTTGAGCTTGCGCACCGCGATGTACTCGAGGATGCGCCGCTTGATCTTGTCGAGGCCGTGGTGGTCCTCGTCGAGGACACGCCGCGCCTCCGACACGTCGAGGCGCACCGGCGCGTTCTTGCTCCACGGCAGGTCCGCCATCCACTCGACGTAGTTGCGCGCCACCTGATACTCGGCGCCGGCCGGATTCATCGAGCGCATCCGCTGGAGCTGACGGCGCGCCGCCTTCTCCGCCTCGGAGGGCATGTCGGCTTGCACGATGCGGTCGCGGAGCAGCTCGACCTCGTCGTCGTCGTCCGCCTCCCCGAGCTCGCGTCGGATGGTCTTCATCTGCTGGCGGAGGAGGAACTCGCGCTGGCTGCGCGACATCTCCTCTTGCACCATCGTCGAGATCTCCTTCTTGACCTCGTAGACCTGCGACTGCCGCTTCACCAGCTCGCTCACGCGCCGGAGCCGCTCGCGCACGTCGAGCTGCTCGAGCACCGCCTGCTTGGCGTCGGTCGGGATGGGGAGGTGCGAGCAGATCGAGTCGGCGAGGGCGCCCGCGTCCTGCACGTTGTCGAGCATCGCGCTCGCCTCGCGCGGCAGGTGCGGGAGGATGTCGAGGAGGGTGCGCGCGCGCTCGCGGAGGTTCGTCGCGAGCGCGTCCACCTCGACGTCGCGCACCGGAGGCTCGTGGATGCGCGACACGGTCGCGCTCATGAAGGGATCGCGGCCGTGGGGCGTCACGATCCGCATGCGCCCGATGCCCTGGAGGACCACCGAGTAGTTGCCGCTGCTCAGCCGGATGACCTTGAGCACCCGGGCGACCGTCCCCATCGTGTAGACCTGCTCGAAGGTCGGATCCTCCACCTCGGGCTGGACCTGCGCGATGACCCCGATGGTCGGTCGATCGCGGCCGAAGGACTCCTCGATGAGCCGCACGGAGCGCGGGCGCCCGACGTTCACCGGGACGACGGAGGCCGGAAACAAAACGGAATTCCGAAGCGGCAGCAGAGGCAGTCGGGTCTCTCGGGTCGACTCGGTGGTCATCGCTGGCCCAGTCTCGCTCGAATCGACGGGTTTTCAATGGCCTTCTCGGGACCCCTCTGATAAGAACTGGACGCCCCCGGGGGGCATGTGAGACACAAGACTACATTGTAGTTTAGGCGACTACAGGTGTGGTCCACGTCTCCGACATGTGGGCCGACTCGACTCCTGGTTCAGCGCGAGGTGATGCAGTGAAGCCCACGAACACCGTGACCCCCAACGCGGCGAGCTCGACGAAGCGCTCCTCGTCCGCGGACGCGCTGGCCTCCGCCGCCAAGCTCACCCTCGGCGCGCTCGCCGGTGGGCTCTTCCTCGGCGGCTGCAGCACCGTCCCGGTGGCGGGCGCCTTCTGGGGCAACCTCGTGGTCCTTGGGGTCACGGTCGGGATCTTCTTCGGCACCCTCGCGCTCGGCCGCTCGTCGACCGGCGCCACGCGGTCGGCCGAGGCCTCCACGTCCAGCAGCGGAATCAGCAGCCACGGCGGATAACCCCGAGAGGCGCGCCTTTCGCACGCTCGACGAGCTCACGCTGGCGGAGCTCGAGGCGATCCGGCTCGTGCTGTGGGGCGGGTCGGTCATCGACTGGCACCGCCTCAACTTCGGCGGCGAGGAGGAGGCGCTCGACTTCCTCCGGGCGCTCGAGCTCGACCCCGACCAGCCGGCGGATCGCGCGCGCGCCGAGGCGATCAAGAACTCCGCGATCGCCTACCTGCGGCGGACGTTCGACTTTCCGATCCCGAAGCCGGTCGCCGAGAAGCCGGTCGCCGACCTGATGGTCCTCGCGAGCGGGCGCGGCCATCGGCAGCTCTGCGCCTGCGCGATCCTCAAGGTGATGCACATCATCCATCACCTCGAGGCGCGCGAGCTGCTCTTCATGCTCCCGATCTCCGACCAGGAGCTCTTCCACCTCGTGGAGCAGAAGGTCTACCGCGTCATCGGGGGGATGCTCAGCCAGGGCTACCCGATCCTCGAGTTCATCGGGGGCCGCAAGAACAAGGACTCGCTCTACACCAAGCTCCTGAGCAAGGCGGAGACCCACGCGGCGCAGATCTACGACAAGCTGCGTTTCCGTATCGTGACCCGCGGGCCCGACGACATCTTCCCCACGATGGCGTACCTCATGCGGCACGTCTTCGCGTTCAACTACACGGTGCCGAAGGAGTCGACGAACACGCTCTTCCCCTTCCGGCAGTACTGCGAGTCCAAGGCGCACTTGCGCGCGCTGCTCCCCGATCTCCAGCTGCCCGCGGCCTACGAGGAGACCGAAGGGCTGAGCATCGACAACCAGTTCACCGCGCCGAGCTACCGGGTGGTGCACTTCATCATCGACCTGCCGATCCGCGTCCCGCAGGAGATGATGGAGCAGGCGCCGCCGGCCGCGTGGGCGCTCGGGCCGGTGATCTTCGGCCAGGTCGAGTTCCAGATCATCGACCGCGAGTCCGAGCAAGCCAACGAGATGGGTGACGCGAGCCACGACGCGTACAAGAAGCGTCAGCAGGTCGCGGTCGCCCGTCGGCTCAAGGTCGGCTTCGAGGAGTCGCCGCCGCCGAACCCGCCGCGCCGGCGCCGCAAGAAGACGAAGGGCTGAGGGCTCGCTCGCCCCCAGCCCTCCTCGTGTCGAAGCGCGCGACGTCGACCGCGCGAGCGGAACCTGCGGCGTTCAGCCCGCGCAGAACAGCGTGTCGAAGACCACGATGAGCTGGCTGGACGGGTAGATCGCCACCGCGCCGTCGACCTGGCAGTCGCCGAAGTTCCACGAGATGGCGTCCTGGAAGGTGCTCCCCTCGACCGACTCGCGCGCGTCGCCGCCGAGCTCCTCGATCGCGGCGGTGAGCGCCGCGTCGACCCCGAAGGTCATGGCGAGGCCGTCGACGGCGTCCTCGCGGCTCTGCTGGCCGACGTGGACGCCCGGTCCGATCTCGCTGCGCGAGCGCATGAGCGCGAAGACCTCTTCGAGCCGGGGCTGGGCGCCCTCGTAGCGGAAGGCGGCCAGCGCCACGCCGCAGCCCGACTCCTCGCTCACGCCGCAGCCCTCGGAGGCGTGCGCGTCGGCGACGATCGTCCCGAACGCGTCGGGCGTGATGTCGGTGACACGCGCGGCGAGCGCGTCCTCGCTCGGGTAGAGGTCCTCGAGCAGGTCGTCGCAGGCGCGGACCACGGCGGCCATCCCGCGGTGGCACCACTCGGGCGCGTCCGCGCCGTCGCAGTGGTGCTCGTAGGTGAGGTCGAGGTCCTGCCGGCACAGGGCGGCCGCCTCGTCCAGCGGCAGCTCGTAGCCGTTCTCGTGGCCGATCTCCTCGAGGCACTCCTCGGCGCTCTGGACCATCCGGGACGCGCAGATCGGCTCGGCCGGGACGAGCGGCTCGCACTCGCCGCTCAGGCACTCGAGGGTGACACGGAAGTTGCCCCGGCCGGCCGCCGCGCGGGTGCCGACGACGATCGCGTAGCGGCCCTCGGAGAAGAGGCGGAAGTCGTCGATTCGGCTCAGCGCGCCCCAGCCCGAGTCGTCGTCGGCGGCGATGCGGGAGGGCTCGGACTCGTCCGAGAGCCGGTACAGGAACATCGTCGTGTCGAGGCCGCGCGCGCTCCCGCGCTGCGTGATCTCGGCCCGGAGCTCCGCGTCCTCGCGGGCCGCGAACTCGTAGGCGAAGAACTGGAAGTCCTCGGTGAACGCGCCGGTGGCTTCGCTGCCGAACGCGATGTCGAACGTCTCGATCGACGAGAAGCCGTCGGCCTTGCCGGCCAGGCCGGGGCCCTCGAAGTCGGGCTCGACGAAGCCTTCGGGGGCGGCGCAGCCCGCGAGGGCGAGGAGGCAGGTGAGGGGAAGGGCGCGGTTCATGAGGTCCTCGGTCGGTGAGGGTTCGACCTCCGGCTCGACGCCGGCGGTCCGCTTCGCGACCCGCCATCCGCAACGCGCGTACCACCCCCTCCGCGCGCGCCGCTGCGACGCGACCGGGGAGACAAGATCTTCCCTCTCGAGCGATCCGTGCTGGCCACTGCGCCGGCCAGTCAGCCAGGGCGCGGGCGCGCTACCGCCTCGGCGAGCGTCGGGGCTCAGAGCTGACGGACGATCCGGACGGTCTCGCCCGCCGGCACGTCGGTCTCGACGCGGTGCATCGTACCGTCGTTCGTGCGCAGGCCGATCGTGTGGTGGCCCGCCGGCACGCGCAGGTTGCGCACGGGGGTGTTCCGGCCGGTGTCGCGCCCGTCCACGAACACTCGCGCCCACGGCATCGTGTTGATGGTCAGCGCCCCGCTGCCGCTGCTCGCGCGGGGCGCGGGCTCCGGCGTCTCCTCGGCCCGCGGCACGCGGCGGGGGCGGGTGGGCGTGGGGTCCTCCTGCGCGGCGACGGGCGCCGCACGACGCGGGCGGGTCGGCGCCGGCTCGGACTCGGTGCGGGCTGGACGTGGCGCGGGCGTCGGCGTCTCCTCCGCGACCCGAGGAGCCGGGGCCTCGACCGGCGGCGCGATCGCGGCGATCGCCTCGGCGCCCGATCCCGCCTCGGTCGTCGGCTGGGTCTCGGTCGGCGGGGCCTCGGTCGGCGGGGCCTCGGTCGGCTGGGCCTCGGTCGGCTGGGCCTCGGTCGGCGCCCCGACCGCGCCGACGGCCGCCACCGCGGGCGCGACCGCCTCGGCCGGCGCCGCCGCGCTCGTCGGGGGAGCGCCCGCGACCGTCTGCGACTCCATCGCGAGCTCGAGCATCGCGGTGCTCCCGCCGTTCACGTCGAGCTGGCGCGCGACCGTCTGGAAGCCGTCGGCGCGGACCTCGATCGTGTGCGCGCCCTCGGGGACGTGCTCGAGGAGGAGCGGGGCGTGGCCGCGCTGGACCCCGTCGACGAAGACCCGGGCCTCGGTGCCGGCCGGTGCGACCCGGATCGAGATCGTGCCGGTGGAGTCGGCGCCGAAGAAGAGGAGCGCGCCGCCCACGCTGAGCCCGACCACCAGCAGGGCCGCGACCGCGAGCACCGCGATCCACTTGCCCATCCCGCCGGAGCGCTGCGCCGGGGCCGCGGCGGGGCGGTCGAGCTCGACGGTGGGCATCTTGCGCTGCGGCCCCGGGTCGGGCGGGGCCGCGAACATGTCCGACTGCGGGGCCGGCGTCGGGGTGGGCGCCGCGTAGCCGGGCTGCGCATGCGCCTGTGCCTGCGGGGTCGGGTGGCCCATCATCGGCGCGGTGGTCGAGGTGAAGCCGACCGCCGGCGGAGGGAGCACCCCCGCGGGAGGCAGCCCGCCCGCGGCTCCCGAGTGATCGTCTTCGACGATCTCTTCGAGGTCGTCGGCGGAGAAGAAGATCTGGGTCGGCTCCTCCTGCAGCTCCTCGAACGAGCCGCTGGGGGGCGCGGCCGCCAGCGCGGCCTGGGCCTCCTCCATCGCGTCGAAGGGCGACGCGGTGATCATCGTTGCCTCGCCGACCAGGTCGTCCTCTTCGAACGCGTCCAAGGCGGCCGGGTCGGGGGCGCTCGCCGCGGGCGGCATCGCTCCCGGGGGGAACGCGGTCGCGGGCATCGGCGCGGTGGGGATCCGCGGCGGGCCGGCGGGGGGCACGCGGGGCTGGGGGATCGCGCCGCCCGGGTGCGCCACCTTGGAGAAGCTGTCGAGCCGGGCCTTCTCCTTGGCGAGCTCCGGCGCGAACGCGGTCCGCATCCACGTGTTGAGCTTGGAGGTGCCGAAGGGCGGGCGCTGGAGCGCGATGAAGCGCTGCAGCTCCTCCTGCATCTCGCCCGCGGTCTGCCAGCGCTCCTCGGGCTCGCGCGCGAGGCCCTTGAGCACGATCTGCTCGAGGTCGCTCGGCATGTCGGCCACCACCGTGGAGGGCGGGGCGATCTCCGCGTTGCGGACCTTCTCGAGGGTCGAGAAGTCGCTCTCGCCGACGAAGAGGCGCTCGCCGGTGAGCATCTCGTGGAGGCAGGTGCTCGCGGCGAAGATGTCGGAGCGATGGTCGATCGGGAGGCCCCGGACCTGCTCGGGGCTCATGTAGCCGAACTTGCCCTTGAGGACGCCGGCCTGGGTCTTCGTGTTACGGCTCGCCGCCTTGGCGATGCCGAAGTCGATGAGCTTGATCTGCCCCTCGTACGAGACGAGGACGTTCTGCGGTGAGACGTCGCGGTGGATGATGCCCATCGGACGCCCGTGGCGGTCGCGCTTGCGGTGGGCGTAGTCGAGGCCCTCGAGGACCTTGCTCGCGATCCACGCCGCCATCACCGGCGGCATGTGCCGCCGCATGCGGCGGAAGCGGTTCATGATCTGGAGCAGGTCCTTGCCCCAGACGTACTCCATCGCGATGTAGTGGGAGTCGCCGATCTTCCCGAGCTCGTAGATCGGGACGACGTTCGCGTGCGTGAGGTGCCCCGCGATCTTCGCCTCGTCGATGAACATCGAGATGAAGTCCTGGTCCTCCGCCATGGTCGGGAGGATCCGCTTGATCGCGATGATCTTCTCGAAGCCCTCGATGCCGAACGACTTGGCGGTGTAGACCTCCGCCATGCCGCCGACGGCGATGCGGTCGAGCAGCAGGTACTTGCCGAACGGCGTCACGCGCGGTCCGGACTGATCGTGAGGCCCTTGGCCCCCACTGGGGTTTACATGCCCCATATTCCTCGACCTCCGACCGCTAGGGTGCACGGCTCGTGCGCAGCGATCAACGTTCAACCCGCGGATTCTCGAGAAAGGTAGGAGAGCTGCTCACTGATCCCCACCTGGGTTGGGGGTTGCAGGCCCGGGTTTGAAAGCCTCGGTCGCCCCCCGGTGGGGCTGGTGTACCATGTTCTCGGTGCCCGAAACGCGAAGAGGGGACCGGCGCTGGGCCGATCCCCTCCTTGCTCGCGACGCTCCGCCCCGGTGAGACCGCGGCAGAGGGTCACGCGTGGGCTACGGGTTGCGGGTCGCGGCGACCGCGCTGAACTCGATGCCGACCGAGACGGCCTCGCAGACCATCGGGTCCGACGACGGGGTCACGTCGGCCACGCCCTCGACGACCGAGCGGACGGTGCCCTCGATGCCGGGCATGATCATGACGGCCGCGTCGATGATCGACTGGACCGTGATGACGCCGCCGATCGCGCCGCGGGTCAGCTCGGTCTCCGAGATGTTGAAGCGGACCTGGGCCTGGGTGATCGTGAGCGTCAGCGACATGCCGTCGCCGAGGTCGATGTTGAGCGGCAGGACGTCCGCGCGAGCCGCGAGGCGGCCCTCGTAGATGTCGCCGGCGACCGCCGGCCCGAGCTGGACCATCTGGGTGTCGAAGGTCTGCCCGGGCGCGATGCGGCCCGAGCCGTCGAGCATGAGCTCGCCGTTCGCGGGGACCTCGCCGAGGAACAGCTGGAGGGTGATCGACTCGTCGAAGCTGTAGTCGTTGATGTCGCTCACCTCCATGAGGAGGAGGAACGAGCCGCCCTCGAGCTGCTCGGCGAGGAGCGCGTCGATGCAGCCCATCGTCTGGCCACCGGGGCAGCCGTCGGCGCCGACGAGGCCCTCGATGGTCGGGATGAGGCCGCTGAGCGCGTTGTCCACGCCCACGTGCTGCGGGTCGGTGGTCGACTGGTAGTCGGGCTGGAACTGCTCGCAGTTCGCGTTGAGGTCCTCGGAGCCCTCACCCGAGTCGAGGCCGTCGACGTTGAAGCCGGGCGCGAGCTGACGGGTGGTGCCCTCGGCGGGGCGCGGCAGCGAGATCTGCGCGAGCACGTAGGTGTTGGTCACGCCGTCGGGGAAGGTCCGAGGCGTCGGCACGGTGCGCGCCTCCTCCGTCGTGTTCTCCGACGTCGCGCAGGGCACCATGTTGGGGTCCGCGCACGTCGAATCCCGCGGGGGGAACGTGAACGAAGGGGTGCCGTCGCACCCGACCATCGCGAATCCCGCCAACGCGAGAACACAAGCCAGTCTCTTGGAATTCATCCCGTTCCTCCTCACAACACACGCAGCTCGTTCGAGCCGAGGCTGAATAGCATGGCGCTGAAGAGCCATTCAAGTCTCAGGCGGCTTACAGGCGGCGCCGGGTAAGGACGGGCGGATCGCGCGTCCGAGGGGCGAATGCGGGGCTCTCCCGATCGTCTCATCCCCACGCCAGATCGCCTTGCTGCACCCGATCGCTTCGGTTACTCGTGCCGTTCGTGAGCCGACTCCCCTCGATGCCCGTGACCGCCTGGTCCGCCGTCAACGCCCTGGGGCGTTCGACGACCGAGGTGCTCGCGCGCCTCGACGCGGGGGAGAGTGGCCTCGGGCCCTCGCCGCTGCCGCTCCTGATCGAGACGGTGGTCGGCGCGCTGCCCGGAGAGCTCGCGCCCTTGCCGGCCGAGCACGCGATCTACGACTGCCGGCTGAGCCGGCTCGGCTGGCTCGCGTTCGAGGAGGTGCGGCCCGCGGTCGAGGCGGCGGCCGCGCGCTGGGGCCCCGACCGGGTCGCGGTCGTGCTCGGCACGAGCACCGGGGGCCTCGAGCAGACCGAGCAGGCGTTCGCCGCCTGGCTCGAGACCGGGGCGATCCCCGCGAGCTACGACTACGACCATCAGCACAACTTCGCCGCGTTCGGCGAGCTGCTCGGCCAGGCCGCGGGGCTGCGTGGCCCGCGCTACGTGGTCTCCACTGCGTGCTCCTCGAGCGGCAAGGTGGCGGCCTCGGCCCAGCGGCTGGTGGCGATGGGCGTCGTCGACGCGGTCCTGATCGGCGGCATCGACAGCCTCACCCAGATGACGCTCAACGGCTTCAACAGCCTCGGCATCCTGTCGAGCCGGGCATGCCGGCCGTTCGGGGCCGAGCGCGACGGGATCAACATCGGCGAGGGCGCGGCCTTCGCTCTGCTCGAGCGCGAGGGCGACGCCGAGGTCGAGCTGCTCGGGGTGGGCGAGTCGGCGGACGCCTACCGGATGAGCTCGCCCGAGCCGACGGGGCGCGGCGCCCGTGAGGCGATGGAGCGCGCGGTCGCCGCGGCCGGGCTCACGCTCGACGACGTCGACCACGTCAACGCGCACGGCACCGCGACCCAGCTCAACGACGCGGCGGAGTCCCTCGCGATCGCGGCGCTGTTCGCCGACCGGGTCCCGGTCGTCTCGACCAAGGGCTACACCGGCCACCTCCTCGGCGCGGCCGGCGCGACCGAGCTCGTCTTCGCGCTCCACGCCCTGCGCAGCCAGCGCATCCCCGCGACCCTCGGCGCCGAGCCGGTCGACCCCGAGGTGACGGTCGACGTGGTGACGAGCGCCCGGGAGCTGCCCTTGCGGCGGGTGCTCAGCAACTCGTTCGCCTTCGGCGGCAGCAACGTCAGCGTCCTGCTCGGGAGGCGGTCGTGAAGCCGATCGCGGTGGGTGGCCTCGGCCTCTGGTCGCCGGGCTTCGCCGACGTCACGGCGTGGCGCGAGGGCCGGCCGGACCCGTCGGTGGAGAAGCCGCCGTGCAAGCTCGTGAACCCGCGGCTGAGGCGTGGGTCGAGCCGCTTCGCGAACATGCTCGGTGAGGTCGTCCAGCAGGCGGCGGAGGCGGCGTCGCTCGACGTGCGCTCCGTGCCGACGGTCTACGGCTCGAGCCTCGGCGAGATCGAGACGATGGTCACGCTCCTGCGGATGCTGTTCGAGGAGGAGGGCAAGCTCAGCCCGAACCGCTTCAAGAACAGCGTCCACAACGCGGCGAGCGGGCTGGTGTCGATCGGCACCGAGAACACGAGCTTCTCCACCGCGATCGCGGGCGGGGACCGATCGTTCGAGGCCTCGCTCCTCGAGGCGTGGGCGCTGCTCGACGCGCAGGGCGGCGCGGTGATCCTCGCGGTCGCGGACGACCGCGCGCCCGAGCCCCTCGACGCGCTCGACGACCACGAGGCGCTCGCGGTGGCCTTCGCCCTGCTCGCCGATCCGCCGGCCGGCGCGCCGACCCTCGCGGGCTGGCGCCTGGAGGAGGCGGCCCCGCCGCATCAGGCCCGCGTGCCCGACGCGCTGCGGGCGAGCTGCGCCGGTCCGGGGCTCGAGCTGCTCGACGCGATCCTCGCGCGCCGCGCCGGCCCCGTCGGGATCTCGCCCGCGCGCGGGCCCCAGGTCGTCGTCGACGTGCTCACGCCCGTGGTTGCGCCCGGGCCCGCGGGCGTGTAGCACCCGACGCCCGAGGGGTCGGATGGGTAGAGACAACACGCGCGCGCTCGTGACGGGCGCAAGCCGGGGCATCGGCGCCGCGGTGGCCGAGGGGCTCGCCGCCGACGGCTTCGCGGTCATCCTGAACTACCGCAGCCGCGACGCGGAGGCGGAGGCGGTCGCCGAGCGCATCCGCGCGGCCGGCGGCGAGGCGACGCTCGCCCGCTTCGACGTGGCGGACGCCGACGCGAGCGCGGCCGCGATCGCCGGGCTGCTCCAGGACCCGCGGCCGATCTCGGTGCTCGTGAACAACGCGGGGGTCGCCGAGGACACCCCGCTCGTCACGATGACGCGCGCGCAGTGGACGCGGGTCACGCGGACCACGCTGGACGGCTTCTTCAACGTCACCCAGCCGCTCGCGATGCCCATGATCCAGAACCGCTGGGGCCGCATCGTGAACATCGCGAGCGTCAGCGGGGTGATCGGCAACCGCGGCCAGGTGAACTACTCGGCCGCCAAGGCCGGGCTGATCGGCGCGACCAAGGCGCTCGCGCAGGAGATGGCCAAGCGCAAGATCACGGTCAACGCGGTCGCGCCGGGTCCGATCGAGACGGAGATGCTCGAGGGCGCGCCCATGGAGCACATCCTCAAGGCGATCCCCATGCGGCGCGTGGGCACGGTCGAGGAGGTGGCGTCGACGGTGCGCTTCCTCGTGAGCGACGGCGCGGCCTACATCACCGGTCAGGTGATCGGCATCAGCGGGGGCCTCGGCTGAGTCGATGCGCCGGGTCGTCATCACCGGCCTCGGCCTGCTCACCCCGATCGGCCACGACCTCGACCAGGTCACGGCCGCGCTGCGCGAGGGCAAGAGCGGGGTCCGCGTCCAGCCGGAGTGGGCGAAGATCGGCCACCTCGCGACCCGGCTCGCGGGCGAGGTGCGCGGCGTCACCCTCGCGGGCAAGGACCGCAAGAAGATCCGCAGCATGGGGCGGGTCGCCCGGCTCGCGCTGACCGCGACCGAGGCGGCGCTCGCGGACGCGGGCCTGTCGGCCGAGGAGGTCAGCGATCCGCGCACCGGCCTCGCCTACGGCTCCACCCATGGCTCCTCGAGCGCCTACGTCGACTTCGCGCGGCCGCTGTTCGCGCGCGACAGCTTCGAGGGGCTTCCGTCCACGAGCTACCTCAAGTTCATGAGCCACACCTGCGTGGCCAACCTCGCGCAGTACTACGGCATCACCGGACGCGTGCAGAGCACCTGCGCGGCCTGCGTCTCCGGGAGCCAGGCGATCGGCGCGGGGCTCGAGGCGATCCGCGCGGGCGCGGCCGACCGCATGATCTGCGGCGGCGCCGAGGAGCTGCACTGGACGCACGCCGGCGTCTTCGACGTGATGCTCGCGACGTCCACGCAGTACAACGCCTCGCCGTCCACGAGCCCGCGCCCGTTCGACGCGAACCGGGACGGCCTCGTGGTCTCGGAGGGCGCAGGGACCGTGGTGCTCGAGGCGCTCGAGGTGGCCGAGGCGCGCGGGGCGAGGGTGCACGCCGAGCTGATCGGCTACGGCACCAACTGCGACGGCACCCACGTGACCAACCCGAGCGCGGAGGGCATGGCGGACGCGATCCGGCTCGGCCTCGCGAGCGCGGGGCTCTCGGCCGAGGACATCGACTACGTGAACGCGCACGCGACCGGCACCGACGTCGGCGACCTCGCGGAGAGCCGCGCGGTGCACGACGTCTTCGCCGACCGCGTCCCCGTCTCGTCGGTCAAGGGCGCGATGGGGCACACCCTCGGCGCGTGCGGCGCGATCGAGGTGGGGCTCTGTGTGGCGATGATGCGGGGCGGGTTCATCGCGCCGACCAAGAACCTCGAGGCGGTCGACCCGCGGTGCGCCCCGCTCGACCACGTGATGGGCCCGCCGCGCGAGGCCCGGCTGCGGACCGTGATGAGCAACAACTTCGCGTTCGGCGGGATCAACACCTCCCTGGTCCTCCGGACCCTCTGACGGGGGGTGTGAGGGATCCGGCACCTCCGGCGCGAGGGGAGTCGACGCCGGCCGCCCTCGGCCCTAGCCTTGTCTGAACCTGTTCAATCATGAGCGACTACGACGTCATCGTGATCGGGGCGGGCCCGAGCGGGAGCACCGTCGCCCACCTCGTCGCCCAGCGCGGCGCGCGGGTGCTGATGCTCGACGCCGACCCGTTCCCTCGCTTCCGCATCGGCGAGTCCCTGCTGCCGAGCGACCTCCACGTGCTCGAGCGGCTCGGGGTGACCCTCGCCCCCGGCGGCCGGCACCTCCGCAAGGCGGGCGCGGAGTTCTTCGACGAGCTCACGGGCGAGTACGCGGAGTACCCCTTCGCCGACGCGCTCGAGGGCACGGGGGATCACGCCTGGCAGGTCGACCGCGCCGGCTTCGACCAGGCGCTCGCCGAGGCGGCGGTCGCGGCGGGCGTGACGCTGCACAGCGAGGAGGCGGTCACCGAGGTCGCCTTCGACGAGGCGGGCGTCACCGCGCGCTCGGCCCGCGGAACCTACCGGGCTCGCTACCTCGTCGACGCGAGCGGGCAGGGCGCGTTGATGGCGCGGCGCGAGGGCACCCGCCGGCGGATCACCGAGTTCGGGACCGGCGCGGTGTTCGCGCACTACGAGGACCTGCGGCCGGCGGTGGTCGAGGAGCTCGAAGCGGACGGCAACATCAAGGTCGTCTTCGTCGAGGACGGCTGGTGCTGGGCGATCCCGCTCGGCGAGGGTCGGCTGAGCGTCGGGCACGTCACGCGGCGGCCGGGCGTGCAGGACGGCTGGCTCGACGCGCAGATCGCGGGCAGCGACGTGCTGCGGCGCATCACCGACGGAGCGCGGCGCGAGCGCGAGCCTCGCCGGTTGGGCAGCTTCAGCTTCGTCAACGAGCGGCCCCATGGCGCGCGGTGGAGCTGCGTGGGCGACGCGGCCTGCTTCCTGGACCCGGTGTTCTCGAGCGGGGTCTCGTTCGGGATGATGAGCGCCTGCCACGCCGCCGACACCCTCGCCGACGCGCTCGAGGCGGGCCGCGAGGGCGAGCCGGGCCTCATGGACGCCCACGCGGCCCACATGGCGCACGGCTACTCCGTCTTCGCGACGCTGATCCGCGCCCTCTACCAGCGACGCCTGCTCCCGGGGCTGTTCTTCACCAAGGACCAGGATCCGCAGCTCCGCCGGGGCCTCACCACGGTGCTCGCGGGCGACGTCTGGCGCGACGACAACCCGTTCCAGGAGCGGCTCTGGGCGTCCCGCCGGCGGCGCTTCGAGCTCGCCCCGCACGTGGCGGCGGCCTGAGGTGACCGGGTGCGCGGTCGCCTTGCCCTTTGCCGTCGGCGTGAAACAATCCGGCCCGCGAGGTGGGCAGGGGGCGCGGCGGCTCGCCGGACAGGTGAGCGATTTCGGTGAGTTGACGCGTGCACGGGGCTGCCCCACGGATTCGGGTGCGGGCGGAGCGGCGGAGCGTAATCAGCCGTTCTCACCCCCCTCGGAGGCGTGAACCGCGGATCACGAGCCAGCCGGAGCGAACGCGCGAGAGCGAGTGGAACGAAACCTGATTGGGCACGTCTCACTCGCCCGTAGAAGAGGCGCTTGAAGAGGAAACATGGTTGAAGGACTGGAGACCGAGCTCAAGGAGCTGATCATCGAGGCGCTGATGCTCGAGGACGTGTCGGTCGACGACATCGAGAGCGAGGAGCCTCTGTTCGTCGAAGGCCTCGGGCTCGACTCGATCGACGCCCTCGAGCTCGCGATGGCGATCGACAAGAAGTACGGCGTGCGCATCAAGGCAGACGACGAGGAGAACCGGACGATCTTCTCGAACGTGCGATCGCTGGCCGCGTACGTCGGGCAGCACCGCGCCGCCTGAGTCGCCGCCTCGAGGAGGGCGTCGATGAAGATCCTCGTCTCGATCCTCACCGCGGTCCTCCTCGTGCTCTACCCCCTCGCCATCTGGGCGGGGCTGACCTATCTCTCCGCGCGCAGCGTCGGGCTCTGGGTGCTCGCGCTGCTCGTCCCGATGGCCGCCTATCGCTTCCGTCACGCCAAGCGCGAAGACCTCTGGGCGGTGCTCCGCGTGCCGCTCGTCGTCGCCGCGGTGGTGGGCCTCGGGGCGGCGCTCGACGACGAGCGCTTCGTCCTCGCGACCCCGGTCGTGATCAACGTCGGCCTGCTCCTCACGTTCCTCGCGAGCCTCCGCGGCACGCCGATGATCGAGCGCTTCGCGCGCATGCAGCAGCCCGACGGCCTGAGCGCGCCGCAGGTCGCCCACTGCCGGCAGGTGACCTGGGCGTGGGTGGTGTTCTTCGGGCTCAACGCGACCGTGGCCGCGGCCCTCGCGCTCGCGGGCGACGTCGGCGCGTGGGCGGCCTACAACGGCGGCGTGGCCTACGGGCTCATGGGGGCGATGTTCGCGGCCGAGTACCTGCTCCGGAAGTACCGCTTCCGCGAGTACGGCGACGGCCTGCACGATCGGCTGCTCGCGCGGCTCCTCCCCCCGAAGGGGGACGGATGTTGAGGCCTCCGGAGGAGGACGCGTGCTGAGAGCGCACGGCCCCGACTCCCCCGTCGCGTGGGGCAACGGCAAGGTCACGACCGCAGCCGAGCTGGTCGCGCACGTCGAGGGGTTCGCGTCCCTGCTCGATCCGGCCGCGCCCGGCGAGGAGCTGGTCGTGATGTGCCGCGACCGCTACCGGTTCGCGGTCTGCGTGCTCGCCGCCTGGCGCC
>JAUHXR010000422.1 GCA_030426845.1 Polyangia bacterium
TTGACGACCAGCGCCTTCATCGCCTGGAGCTTGCTGCTCGTGATCTTGAGCTGCGAGCTCTTCACCTTGAGGTGGATCTTGGCGTTCTTGAGCTCGATGAGCGAGTCCTTCGCCTGGAGGTCCTCGCACTTCTGCGCCCACTCGAACCACTTCTTCTCGTACTTGGCGACCGCCTTGTCGACCTCGGCCTTGTGCTCCTTGAGCGCACGCATCGGCGTGTCGCTCGCGAGGCACGAGAGCACCTCGTGCTCGTTCGGGATCTGGTAGCCCGGCTCCGCCGGGAACTTCTTGGCCGTCTTGCCGATCTGGATCTTCGACTTGCCGACCTGGACCGCCCAGTCGCCGCCCCCGATCGAGACGCTCTTGTCGCCGCGGATGCGGACCTTCTTGGCGCCGAGCGCGAGGGTCTTGTCTGCGGTGATCGAGGTGGTGGTCCCCTGGACGGCGGTCTTGTCGCTGCGGAGCACCGCGGTCTTGCCCGCGGTGAGGCGCAGCGCCTTCTGCGCGGAGTGCATGATCGTCACGCCGTAGGCGCCGACGAACTTCGTCTCGGACTGCTTGTCGCCGCCCGCCTTGCTCCCGAGCACCACCTGCTTACCGCGCACCGCGACGTTGCCGCGACGCGACGCCATCTCCACGCCGTCGCCGCCGAGCAGCTCGAGCGTCTTGTGGGCCGAGACGCTCGTGCCGCCACGGGCCGACTTCACGCTCGTGTCGAACATGCTGAGCATCGACGCGATCGGGGCCGCGATCCCGACCCCGACCGCCGAGCCGATGGTCGTCCCGATCGCCGAGAAGAGCCCCGCCGAGCCCATGCTGCCGAGGATGAGGCCGGCCTCGGCGTGGATGATCGCGTCGCCCTCGGCGCCGAACGTCACCGGGTGGTCGAACTTCTCCCCGGCCAGGCCCGAGACGTTGCCGCCCCAGTTCGCCATGTATCCGTCGAAGATGGCCCGCGCCGCCGCCTTGAACGGGGGGAACTTGCCCGTCTCGCGAACGTGGAGGGCCACGTCGGAGGCGACCATCCCGATCTCGAGCGCCGCGAAGCCCGTGTCGACGAGCTTCCACATGTTCACGACCTGATCGACCGCGCCCGGGAGCCCGTCGAGGAACGGTGGGGTGTTGGGCGCCGTGTCCGAGTCGGGCACCTCCACCGAGGGCGGCGCGAGGAACGTCCCCGCGGCGAGGAAGACGCCCTTGTTGCCGGTCACCGACACCGTCTCCGGGGTGGCGATGAGCGCGCTCTTGTTCGACGCGACCGAGAGGGTGCTCTCGGTCACGAAGCTCATCTCACCCAGCGACTGGAGCTTGAGCTGGTTCTCGGCCGGGCTGCACCCGCGCGCGCTCAGGAACACGTGGCCCTCGGTGTCGACGCCGAAGCCCGCGTAGTTGGGCGCGCCGGTGTCGAGCTCGCGGATGCCGCCGTTGTCCGCCTTGGCGCCGAGGCTCATCGTGGTCTTCACGTTGGGGACGTGGACCCGGAAGCGCTGGAACTCGCTGCAGTCCTGGGGGGCTTGCTCGCCGGGCGAGAGGAGAAAGTCGTGGTCGGACATCGGTTGGTCTCCTCCGCCCTCAGGCGTCGTCCTCGAAGTCGATCATGATCCCGGAGCGCGTGCGGATCGCGCTGCGGGTCGCGTGGGTCTGGGTGAGCGGGCTGGTGTTGTTCGGGTTGGGCACCGAGCCGACGATCAGCGGGCGGTCCGGGTCGCCCGCCTGGTGCGCGATCAGCACCTCCGCGCCGGTGTGCAGCGTGAAGTGCATCCCGTGGGCTGGGCCCGCGTAGGGCTCCGCCTTGCGCACCCAGCGCGTCGCCTTGCCCCCGAACTCGCCGAAGATGTCGTAGGGGAAGACCACGCGGTAGAGGCCCTCCGGGTTGATCGGCGCCGCGCTGCTCACGCTCTCGGCGTCGATCTTCGCGTGGATGACGCCGTCGATCCGTGGCCAGGGCGTCACCCTCGGCGCGCGGTACGGCGTCGCGAACGCGATCATCTCGCACCGGTTCTGATAGTGCGCCCCGTGCTGCGACGCGCCGGCTGTCGACTCGTGGTGCACGCGCGTGAGCACGTACTCGAGGTCGAGCTCGCCGAGCGGCGAGCCGCTGAGCGTGACCTTCATCCCCGCGCCGTAGTCCGGGTTCTCGCTGCGCGCCGAGTAGGTCGTCTTCGGGACGTTGAGCTCCTCGGCTCGCATCTGGGCGTAGAGCGTGCCTTCGCCGTCGTCCTTGAAGTGATCGCCGTAGAAGGCCATCTGGCCGAACCCGTAGGTCGCGTCCACGTCGTAGACGCCGTGGATCATCTTCCCGGGCGCCCGCCAGTTGAAGTCCCGCACGTGGACCTTCTTCGGCACCTGGCGGTGGACCCGGCGGACCTCGTGCAGGCCATCGTGGCGGCCGCCGAGCTCCGCGTAGGAGACGGCGCTGTTGACCGGCGCGGCGACGAGCTCCGCGTTGGCGTCGACGATGACCAGCTTCTCCTTGTCGGGCTGCTGCTCGAAGAACCAGAAGATGCCGAGCCGCTCCATCCACCGGCGCAGGAACCGGAGGTCGCCCTCCTCGTACTGCACCGTGTACTCGCGCACCGGGTAGCTGCCCTGGAGCCGCAGCTCGTAGTCGCTGCCCGCGGAGAAGCCGTGCTCCTGGAGCACCGCCTCGATGATGTCGGGGACGGACTTCTCGTTGAAGCAGCGGCTGCGCCGCGTGAAGTCCATCCGCCACACCCGCGGGACGATCACCGCGCGGTACTCCGCCGTCGCCCCCTCGTGCTCGACGGAGAGCTGCTCGAGCTCGCGCAGCGCGCCGCTCAGCCGGTACGTGCCGCCCGGCCCGAAGCCGACCTGGGCCGTGCCGTGGATCATCTCCTCGGCGGAGCCTGGCGCGATGCCTCCCTCGACCAAGCACGTGAACTGGACCTCGATGCCGTAGAGCTCCGAGATGGACTCGACCCCCTCCATCCGGTGGACGCGGAAGTCGGACTGCCCGAAGCCCCCTGCCGACGGGATGAACACGAGCGTATTTTCTTCGGCCACGATCGTTCCCCTCTGCGCCTCAGCCGAGGCACTTCACCTTGCCCTGGCTCGGCGCAACCTGCGTCCCCGGCGGCGCGTTCGCGTTGGAGCCGTTGTGCGTCGTGACCTTCAGCCACGTCACGATCGGCGCCCCCTCGACCTTCACCTTCGAGTAGGCCTGCTTGCGGTTCACCTTGCTCATCTGGGTGTTCGAGATGATCCCCTTCAGCACGCCGGGCTCGTCCCCCATGCTGCGGCTGAGCTTGGTCTTCTTGGTGAAGGTCTTCTTGTTGAGGATCTTCACCTTGCTCGAGCAGGTGCTCCCCTGCGCCTGGGTGCACTGCCCGATGTTCGGGAAAGGCGTCGGCACGCCGTTCGGGAGCTTGCAGGTGTCGGGGAACGCGAAGCAGACGCCGCCGCCATTGGTGCTCGCAGGGAACATGCTCGTCGCCTCCTCGTCGTCCGTTCGCGCCGCCACCTAGGACAGGTGGATGCTCTCGCCCTTGATCTTCACGCGCTCGCGGGCCTTCACGAGCGTCTGGTCCGCGAGCAGCTGCGCGGTCTTCTTGGCCACCAGCTTCAGCCGCCCGGCGCGGGTCTGGGACAGGCGCTCGACCTCGCGGTAGGTGTCGCGCGCTCGCTCGACGATCCGTCCGGCCCGGGTCTCCAGGACCCCGACGACGTGGCGGGCGCGCTCCACCCGCGACTCGACCCGCGTCGCGTGCAGCGACAGCGCGCGAGAGACGAGCTCGGCGCGATCGGCGGCCGCGCTCAGCACCTTGGCCGCGAGCATCGCGCCGCTCGGCTGGAGCTTCAGGCTCGAGGACCGAGGCTCCTCCCCGGGCGCGCCCGCCGCCTCGGCCCGCAGCTCGAGGCTCCGGCCGGCCGTGACCTCGACGTCGCGCGCCGTCTGCACGCGGACCCCGTCGCGGGCCGACATCTCGAGCTTGCCGCCGGGGACGCTCACCTCGAGGTCCCCGTCCGGCACGTGGAGCACCGCGCGGCGCGCGACCGGGTCGTACTCGAAGACGAGCTGCCCCTCGGGGTCGCGGACGCGCCGCACGCCTCCACCCTCGAGGGCCGCGTCGAGCAGCGGCGTCCGCGCCGCCTCGATGACCCCCACGATCCAGCCGTCCCCCGCGTCGTCGATCGTGACGAGCACACGGTCGCCGGCGCGTGGCGCGTAGCCGAGGATCGCGGCGCGGGCGATCGCGGCCTGCCCGTCGGCGAAGGTGACGCGAGCGGTGGTCTCGTCGACCGCGAGGACCTCGGCGGGGGCGGTGCGCGGGGCCGCGGCCTCGCGCACCTCGCCTAGTTTGGGATGCGCCTCGTCCGCGCGCTTCATCCCTGGCCCCCTCCTCGACGTGCGCGCATGACGAACAACCTTAGTCTGATTTCCCGTCAATCAACCCCTCGGCCGGAATTGGCTCGTCCGCCTCGGCCGCCGCGTGGCCGAACGACGGCGCCCGAAGCGGCCCGCGCGCGCGGTCGCCGACCCCGCCCTCGAGGGCCCGCCGCTGCTCCGCGTCGAGGTCGACCCGGCTGAGATCTACCCCGAACGCGCGCACCTCCCGGAGCGTCGCGCCGCCCCACCGGGAGCCCGCGAGCTCGGCCGCCTCGAGGTCGACCCGCGCGAGGGTGGCGTCGCTGAGGTCCGCGTCCGTGAGATCGGCGCCGCGCAGATCGACGCCCTCGAGCGAGGCCCCCGTGAGCCGCGCGCGCGTCAGCCGCGCCCCCTCGAGCGACGCGCCGTCGAGGCAGGCCTCCGAGAGATCCGACTCGCTCAGGTCCGCCCCCTTCAGCCCGGCGTCGCGCAGGCTCGCGCCGCGGAGCCCACAGTCCACGAGGCTCGCCTCGGCGGCGTCCACTCCGTCGAGCGCCTGCCCCTCGAGCGACGCGCGCCGCCAGCGCGCCCCCGCGAGCCGCGCGCCCGCGAGCTTCGCCTCTCTCAGATCGAGGCCGCGGGCCTCCGTGCGCGCCAGCGACGCGTCGCGAAGGTCGGCGCGCCGGGCGTCCGCGTCTCCGAGCCGCGCGCCGTCGAGCCGAGCCCCGCGCAGATCCGCCTCCTGCAGCGCCGCGCCCTCGAGCGAGGCGCCCTCGAAGCTCGCCCGCGACGCGCGCGCCCCGATGAGCCGCGCCTGATCGAGCGTGGCCCCCTCCAGCGAGGCGCCCCGCAGATCGGCGCCCTCGAGCGCTGCGCCCGCGAGCGACACCCCGTCGAGATCGGCCCCCGCGAGCGCGGTCGGGAGCTGCGCGGCGGCCGCGAGCGCAACGCCGCTGAGGCGCGCGCCCTCGAGCCGCGCCGAGCCGAGGTGGGCCCCTTCGACCCGCGCCTCCGACAGGTCGACGGCGCGCGCGTCCGCCGCGAGCAGGCCGGAGCCGAACAGATCGGCCCCCACGAGCCTCGCCCCACGCAGGTCCGCCTCCGACAGATCGCACTGCGCGAGGCGCGCGCCGTTCAGATCGGCGCCGCGCAGGCTGGCGCCGGTGAGCGTGCAGTGCGAGAGCTGAGCGCCCGCGAGATGCGCGCCGTCGAGCCGCGCCCCCTTCATCAGCGCGCGCTCGATCACGAGCCGCGGCAGCCGCGCGGCGCGCATGTCGATCCCCATCGCCTCGAGGAAGCGCATCCGGCCCCGCTTGATCTCGGTCGCCTCGACCTCCGCCCCGACCCACGCGCTGCCCGTAAGGATCGGATCGACCAGCGCGCACCCCGCGATCGAGGCGCCATCGAGGCGGGCCTCGCGCAGGTCGACCGCGCGCAGCTCCACCGACCGCAGGGTCGCCCCGACGAGGTCGGCGCGCGTCAGGTGCACCTCCTCGCCCGTCACCTGGCGCAGGCTCGCGCTCCAGAGCTCTGCGTCGGCGAGCAGCGCGCGCTCGACGAGCAGCCCCTCCACGTCGGCCTCGAAGAGACGCGCGGCGCTCAGATCGACGTCCGCCCAGACGCAGCGCCGCCAGCCGGTCCGCTCGAGGGACGCGCCCCGCAACGACACGTGCTCGAAGCGAACGCGCTCGAACCGGGCGCCCCCCGCCTCCAGCCCCGCCAGGTCGACCTCGCGCACCACCGCGTCCCGCAGCTCACCGTGGCCCTCGTCGAGGCGGCGCTCGAGCGCCTCGCGGCTCGACAGGACGTCGGACGTGTCGCTCATCGGGCGCTCATCGAGCAAGGAGCGTCCGGCCGAGATCGGCCAGCTCGAGGTTGGCGTCGTCGGTGTTGGCGCCGAACAGATTCGCCCCGAAGAGGCTCGCGCCGCGCAGATCCGCGAACCGGAGGTCGGCGCCCTCGAGGCTGGCCTCGAAGAGGTCGGCGCGGCGAGCCTGCATCGAGTGCGCGCTCGCGCGATCGAACCGCGCCTCGCGCATGGCGCATCGATCGAGCTGCGCGCCGGTGAGCGCTGCGCCCGAGAAGTCGGCCCGCGCGAGGCGGGCCCCGGTGAACACCGCCCGGGTGAGCTGCGCGCCCTCCCAGAAGGAGTCGTCGGCGAGAACGCCGACGAAGCGCGCCTCGTCCGCGCGCAGGCCCGCCGCCCTCAGCTTCACCATCGCGCATCCGTCGAAGCGCGCCCCCGCCGCGGTCGCGTCCTCGAGCGTCGCGTCGGTCAGATCGGACTCGGACACGTCGACGCCGTCGAGCCGGGCGCCCTCGAGGTCCGCCTCGCGGAGGTCGGCGCGGGTGATCA
>JAUHXR010000423.1 GCA_030426845.1 Polyangia bacterium
GGAGTGGGACACCAACGTCAACGCGCTCCTGCCGGCGGGCCCCGGTCACATCGAGCCGGCGAGCGGGATGCTCGTGATGACCGGGATCCCCGTGGAGGTGCGGGTGGACGCGCGCCTCGACGCGCGCGCGCCCGCCTGACGTCGCCGCCTCGGCGTCAGAGCTCGGTCACGAGCCCGCTGTCGTCGCGCTCGATCGTCAGCGCCCCGGCGGTCTCGACCGTGATGTCGCCCGAGCCGTCGCGGATCGTGACCGACCCCGCGATCCCGAGGAGCACCACGTCGCCCGAGTCGTCGTCGACCACGACGTCGCCCGTGACCGCCCCGACGTCGATGTCGCCGCTTCCGTCCTCGATCGCCACCTCGCCGTGGACGTCGGTCAGGCGGAGATCGCCCGAGCCGTCCTCGACCCGGACGTCGCCGTCGATCGCCTCCGCGAGGATGTCGCCCGAGTCGTCGATGAGGTGGATGGGCCCGGCGACGCGCGCGATCACGAGCTCGCCGCTCCCGTCCTCCAGGTCGAGCCCCGCGACGTCGCTGACGCTCGTGTCGCCCGAGCCGTCGATCCCCGCGACCGTCATGCGCGCGGGCAGGCGGACGAAGACGTCGGCGTAGTAGCCGTCCGGCGCGCCGTCGAGCTGGACCACGAGGGTCGCGTCCTCGCCCGCCGGCTCGAGGCGCACCCCGAGGGCGTCGCGCGCCGCCTCGTCGTCGCCGATCCCGTAGAGGTTGGTGGCCAGCTCCACCGTGACCTCGACGCGCTCGACGGTGGGATCGCCCACGACCTCGAGCGCACCCGCGCCCACGTCCAGCACCAGGCCGTCGAGGCCGTCGGCGTCGAGCCCCTGCTCCGTCCGGTCGACGAGTCGCCGCTCGCCGCCGATGCACCCCGCCAACCCCACCAGCGCCAGCGCCATCATGATCGTCCCGAGCCTCATCTGGTCCTCCTCTCGCGCGCAGCGGCGCGCCCACGCCCCACACCGGGGCGCAATCAAGTTTGTGTTGGGATGGGGCGCGGCTCAGAAGAGCTCGACGCCCGCGAAGAGCGCCGGCCAGCCGCGCAGCAGCACCGAGCCGCTGTTCGCGATGGTGTGCTGCACCAGCGGCGCGAGCGTCTCGCTCGAGCCGGTGTCCACGGTCATGTGCAGCCGGTAGGACGCGCCGATCGAGATCGCGAGGACGTCGGCGACCGGGATCCCCGCGAGGATGCGGAGCTCGTGCGTGGTGTCCGGCGAGCCGTTCGCGATCGTCGCGTCGAGCATCACGCTGCTGATGAGCTCGAAGTCGAGGTGCAGGCCGTCGTCGTCGAGCGGCGCGCGTAGCCCCAGCCCCAGGCCGGCCACGAACGCCGGGTCGTCGAGGAACGGCATCACGCCGAGGCGCACCACGGTGTGCGTGAAGACCCCGCCGTGGACGAGGTCGGCCTCGATCAGGCCGCTCGTGTCGAGGCCCGCGCGGACCTGGGTGCGGCCGCGCGTGTGCACGTTGATCAGGCCGATCGCCGCGTCCGCCTCTTCGCTGATGTTCACGATCCCGAGCTGGAGCCCGCGCACCCGGCCACCGGAGACGTTGACCACGCCGAGCTGCGCGCCGTCGACCTCGCCCGCGACGTTGACGACCCCCGCCTGCGCGCCGCGCACCGGGCCGCCCGCGACGCCGACCACGCTCGCCTGGAAGCCGTCGAGCCCGCCGTTGACGCCGATGACGCCGAGCTGCGCGCCCCGGACCTGACCTGCGGCCACGGCGACGGTCGAGGCCTGGAGGCCGTCCACGTCGCCGCCCGCCACCGCGAGGACCGAGCTGACCTGGGCGCCGTCGACCGCGCCGCCGATCCCGATGACGCCGGACCCTTGCACCCCGCGCACGTCGCCGGCCGCGACCGCGAGCACGCCGGAGACCTGCACGCCGTCGACCGGGCCGCCGCCGATGTCGAGCACGCTCGAGGCGCCGAAGCCGTCGATGCCGCCGTGCAGCGCCCCGACCACCCCGAGCGAGAACGCGCGCCGCGCGCCGACGCCGAAGGCGCTGCTCACGCCGACGCCGGGCAGGAAGTCGATGCCGAAGGGGATCGTCTCGAGGGGTGCGCTCGCCGCGACCTCGGGCGTCTCGACCTCGGGGACCTCGACCTCGGGGACCTCGACCTCGGGGACCTCGGACCCGTCCGGCTCGAGGGGCTCCACCTCGTCCTCTGGCGGCTCCGCCTCGAGCGCGGGCCGCGGCCCCACTTCGAGCTGCAGAAGCGAGAGCACCTCCGTCGACTCGTCGCGCACGAGGTTGCCGATGAGGAGGCTGAGCGAGGTGGCGTCGCGCGACGCGTCCCCCGAGGGGACCGTCTCGCGCTCGAGGTGGGCGTTGTCGCTCCGCACCCGGAGGCGCACCACGCCGTCGCGCATGTCCACGATCACCCGGGCGCCGTCGCCGCGGACGAGCTCGACGTGGACGCCCAGGTCGCGCTCGAGCGCGGCGCGGAGCGCCTCCGCGTCGATGTCCCCGGCGCGCACGTCCATCGTGACCCGCTCCTCGGGCGCGGGCAGCCCGCCGACCACCACCGTCGGCGGGGTCGGCGGCGTCGCCGGCGTCTCGCCCTGCGCCTGCGCGGCGGAGGGCGCCGCGAGGGTCGCGGCCACGGCTAGAATCGCAAGCCTCATCGTCATGCCGGGTCGTGCCCGCGGCGCCCAGGGCCGTTCACGGGTTTCTCGCGGGCTCGTCGATTCGCCGGTCCAGCGCCTCGACCAGCGCGCGCGCCTCGGCCGCGCGGTAGCCGCCGTGGCGGCCCTCGGCGAACGGCGCGAGGGCATCGCGTGCGGCGGCGAAGCGCTCCATCCGCGCGAGCGCGAGCCCGCGGTTGTAGCGCGCCTCGAGCTCGTAGCGGCCACGCCCGAAGCGCGAGAGGTAGGCGTCCCACAGCGCGAGAGCGCGCGCGGCGGAGCCGCCGCGGAAGTGGGCGTCGTGGGCCGCCGCGAAGGCGAGCGTCTCCTCGTCGGGGGCCCCGGGTGTCGGAGCCGGGGCGTCGCTCGGATCCGCTGCGTCGCGCGCCTGGGGGGGCGGCTCGGGGGTAGGCTCCGCACGCGAGCTTGACGGGTGCGGGGCGGGGCGAGGCGTGGTCGCGACGACTGGCGTCGGCTCGATCGTCGGCTCGATCGGCGGGGGCGCCGAGGCCACTTCGGTGGCCGACGCGGCCGGCTCCGGGGTAGCCGCCGTGGTCGCGGGCGGCTCGCTCGGAGGCTGGGCTGCCTGGG
This sequence comes from Polyangia bacterium, assembly GCA_030426845.1. Classification (GTDB taxonomy): domain Bacteria; phylum Myxococcota_A; class Polyangia; order Polyangiales; family Sandaracinaceae; genus JAUHXR01. The sequence continues at coordinate 3,237 of JAUHXR010000423.1, forward strand.
GCTGGGCTGCCCGGGGCTGGGCTGCCTGGGGCTGGGCTGCCTGAGGCTGGGCTGCCTGGGGCGCGGGTGAGCGGGCCCGATCGGGGTCCGCCGTGGTCGCGGGGGCCGGCGCCGACGACGGCCCGAGGCCGAGCGCGGCGAGCACGCCTCCGAGGCCGCCGCGCGTCCAGGCCCAGGCCGATGGGGCGCCGAGCAGGAGGAGCGCCAGCGCGGCCGCGGCCGCGAGGGCGAGCCCGGGCCGGCGGCGCGGCGATCGCTCGCCGGTCTCTCGCGTCGGCCGTCGGGGGAGGCGCGCGACGCCGGCCGCGACCTCGGCGGCCTCGAGCGGTGCCTCCGCCTCCTCGTCGCGGAGCGCCTCGAGGGCCTCGCGCAGCACGTCGTCGGGCGCGGCGTCCGCATCCTCGAGGTCGGTGCCCTCAAGGCTCGGCCGCTCGAGTTCGAGGGTGTCGAGCACGCGCGCCAGGGTCGCGTCGCGCGCCGGGTCCAGCGAGCCCAGGATGCGCGCGAGCGTCGGGTCGTCCGACGGCGCCGCCTCCTCCTCGCGGTAGGCCCGCAGGGCCTCGTCGAGCGCCTCGTCGCTCACGTCACGCCCTCGGCCTCGAGGTAGGCGCGCAGCTTGGCGCGGGCGTGGAAGAGGCGCGTCCGCACCGTCCCCGGCGGGACGTCGAGGATCTCGGCGACCTCGGTCGAGCTGCGCTCCTCGACCGCGCAGAGGACGAAGACCTCGCGGTGATCGACGCTCAGCGTGTCGAGGCCACGCCGCAGCGCGGCCGCGAGGTGCCGCCGGCGGGCCTCCGCCTCGGGCGTGCGCACGGGCTCGTCGACCCGGCGCTGGTGCATCCGCTCGACCGCGCGCTCGCCCCGTGACCGGCTGCGCAGGCGGCGCCGGCAGAGGTTGACCGCGATCGAGATGAGGAAGCTCTCCAGCTTGCACTCGCCGCGGAAGCGCGCGACCGCGTCGGGCAGGGCCACGAACGCGTCGTGGACCACGTCCTCCGCCGCTGCGTCGTCGTGCAGCATCCGCCGGGCGAAGCCCCGGACCTTGCTCGCGTGGAGCCGATAGACCTCGGTGATCGCGGCCGGATCGGCCTCGGCGATCCGCGCGATCCGTTCGCCCGCGGCGCCCTGCGGGGGAAATGGGACCACGTTGCTGACCGAGGAGCCGGTGGGGGAGCGGGTCACGACGCCTAGTGACCGTAGCGCTCCGGGGCGCTCAATGGGCGAGTGTGAAAGCTCACGCGGCGCCGGGGGCTCGTTCCCCCGGCTCCGCCGCGCGCGGCTCGCTCACTTCATCACGAAGGTGACCTTCATGCTCACGCGGTAGGCGGTGATCTTCCCGTCCGCGACCACCACCTGCTGGTCCTTGACCCACGCGCCCTTGATGTTGTCGATCGTCTTCGAGGCGCGGTCGATGCCGGTCTTCACCGCGTCCTCGAAGCTGGTGGTGGACTCGGCGCTGATCTCGACGGTCTTGGCTACGGTCATTCGATTCTCCAATGGTCTGAACCGCCGCGGTCCGTCCGCGGTCGGACCGGGACCCTAGCAGCCCGTTGAAGAACCTCCCCGCGCGCCTCACGGCCGGGAGCCCGCGCCTGCGTGGCGCATCGCTCCTCGAGAATCCTCCGGGATTCCCTCCTAGCATGGCCTCCGGGGGCCCCGACATCGGTCGCGATCAGCGCCGCGCGAGCGCGGGGGTGAGGACCCCGTCGTTGCGCCAGCTCGCGGCGTGGCAGTCGTTGCAGACGAGCGGGATCCCGTCGGGGCCCGCGTCGACCCCCTGGCTCGCGTAGCCGTGCCCGCTCGGCGGTCCGGGCCCGCGCCACAGGATCAGCGGGTCGCCGTCTCGTCCGCCCGGGAGCGACAGCTCGAAGAACTCCCAGCCCACCGCGCCCTCGGCGTTGTACGGGACGCCGCGCTTCACCATCGCGTGGATGGTCCAGTCGGCGGGGCCGTCGCCGGACTCGATCACCTTCACGAAGATCGTCCCCACCGGCCACCGCGCGCGCGCCGGGTCCGGGGCCCGGTTGGCGTAGATGTAAGTCGGCCCGTCCGCGACCCCGACCGGGAGCATCGCGCCGCTCACCGGGTAGCGGTCCCAATCGGTGAAGCCCGCGAAGTCGCGCATCATCGCGATGCGGACGGTCGCCTCGACCGCGGCGTCGGCCGGGCGCGCCGTGACCTCACGTCCCGTGACCTCGCGTCCCGTGACCTCGCGTCCCGTGACCTCGCGTCCCGTGACCTCGCGTGCGGGGGCCGCGAAGACCGCCAGCCCGGCCACCGCGAGCGCGGCGAGGCCGAGCGCGAGGGCGCCGGCGCGCTCCGCGCTCACCGGACGCGCACCAGCGGAGGGATCCCCATCGCGAGCCCCGCCTCGCGCAGGTGGTGGGCGATCGTGCCGTCCCGATCGGGGTCGCTCTCGCGCGCGAGGAGCGCGTGCAGCCGGCCGTAGGGCGTCGCGGCGTGGGCGGGCGACGGCGCGTCGGGGTCGAACCCTTCGGGCACCGGCGGCAGGCCGTCTGGCGTCACGCCATAGGCGAGCTCCAGCGCGTCGAGCCTCGACGCCACCGCGCGCGCGTGAGCGGCCGCCTCGGGGTGCGCGGCGATCAGGGGCGCGTAGGCGTCGAGGATCGCGCGACTCGACGCGAGGTTGGCCCGCATGTCGGCCAGTGTGCGGCCTGCATACCGAGACTCGTCTTGACCAGTCGCGCCGAGCGCGACCTTCTCCACCTGCTCCTCGATCGAGCCCTGGACGCCGCGCCACGCGGTCTGGTGATCGAGCGCGAGCGGCCCGAGCTGAGCGCGCATCGTGCCCACGTCAGCCACGAGCCGAGCGCAGAGCCCGTCCCGGAACCGGGCCGCCTCGGCGTCGGTCGAGGGCGCGCGCGGCGGCACGTAGCCGCGGAGCGCCTCCTCGAAGCGCCGCGTCTCGGGCGAGATCGAATCGGCCCACAGGACGCGCTCGACCGCGTGCATCCCGGTGAAGCCGCGACCGTCGAACGGGTCCGGGTCGGGCGACAGCTCCACCGCGTGCTCGTAGCGCCCGTCCACGCGCTGATCGATCTCGGGGAACAGGATCGCCACCGCGCCCTCCACGCGCTCGTAGGCGTCGCGCGCCTCGCCCCAGCGCGCCCGCATCGCGTCCCGCCGCGCTGCGTCCCGCCAGCCCGCGGCGTCGGCTGGCGCCGCCTCGCAGAGCGCGCCCACCGCCTGGGCCAGATCGTCCACGCGCGCGTCGACGTAGGCCTTCACCTCGAGCACCGTCTGGCGCTCCGGGGGGATCGGCGCCGGAGCGGCCGCGGGGGCGTCCGACCCGCACCCCGCCGCGAGGCTCAGGAGCCCCGCGAGGCCGAGGAGCGCGCGCCTCAAAGGCCCTCCACGAACGCGACGAGGGTCGCGCGATCGGTCGGCGAGAGCCGCCCGAAGCG
>JAUHXR010000424.1 GCA_030426845.1 Polyangia bacterium
GGGCGCCGCGACGCGACGAAGGACTGCCCGAGGCCATTCGAGGAGTGGCGCGGTGCCCAGCGACGTCGCAGACCGGCGAGGGCTGTTCTCGAATCGTGGGCGGTCATTTAGTCCCAGTCCCACCGCGGGACCCCGGCCGAGCCGCCCCCCGCCGCCGCGCCGGTGCTCGTGCGGGAGCGGCCTCGACCGGCGCCCCCGCGGCGCGGGCGGGCGCCCGCTCCGACCGACTCCGTCGCGGCGGGCGGGGTGGAGGGCTGCTCTTCCTCCACCGCGGGCGGCTCGCTCGTCGGCGGTGCGGCCGGCGACGGCTGGTCGACGCGCGGTTCGTCGCCCTGCCCGAGCGCGGGTTCGGCATCCGCGGGCGGGCTCGCGGCGACCAGCGGCGGCATGGCCGCCTTCGCCGCGGCGACCTGGTCGGCCTCGGGCCTCGCCCCCCACGCGATCGCGAGCCCCGCCGAGAGCCCCAGCCCGAGCAGCAGCGCGCCGCCCAGGTAGACGGGCCAGCGCCGCGGCGGGGGCGGCTCGTCCGGAAGGACGACCTCCACCGAGATGGCGTGCGGGAGCCGCTCGATCGATCCCTCGTCGCGCGCCTGGCTGATCAGCGACTGTCGCTCGGCGCGCCTGTCCGCGAACGCCTCGCGCAGGTACTCGCCGAGATCGATCCGCCCCTCCGCCTGGACCTCGTCGAGCCACAGCGACTCGAGCTGGTCGGCGACGTTCGCGGCGGTGGCGGGGCGCTGCTTGGGGTCCTTCGCGAGCATCGAGAACATCAGCTCGACGAGCCCGGGCGACGCGTCCTCGCGGTACTCGCCGATGTCGGGCGGCGGCTCGTTGAGGATGCGCCGGGGCCCGTCGTTGCCGTCGACGCTCTTGTAGAGGCGCCGGCCGGTCAGCAGCTCGAACAGCACGACCCCGAGCGAGAAGAGATCGCTGCGGCGATCGGGCTCCTCGAACCGGAGCTGCTCGGGCGAGAGATAGCCGAGCTTGCCCTTGAGGATGCCGGTCGCGGTCTGGGTGGTGCTGCCGTAGGCCTTCGCGATGCCGAAGTCGGTCACCCGGGTGGTGCCGTCGAAGCCGACGAGGAGGTTCTGCGGGGACACGTCGCGGTGGACGAGGTGGAGCTTCTCGCCCTGGGGGTCGCTCAGCTCGTGGGCGGCGTGGAGGCCCCGCGCGGCCTGGGCAACGATCTGCAACGCGACTTGCAGAGGTACCTCGTGGCGGGTGGTCGCGCTCGCCCGGATGAGGTCCGAGACGCTGACGCCCTCGATGTAGTCCATCAGCAGGTAGGGGCCGCGCGCGTCCTCGCCCACGTCGAGCACGCTCACGACGTGCGTGTGGCGCAGGAGGCCCGCGATGCGCGCCTCCTCGAGGAACATGCGGTGGAACTCCGGCTCGTTGCGGAAGCTGTCGCGCAGGCGCTTCACCGCGTAGAGGCGCTGGAAGCGCCCCTCCTCGCGGGCGACGAGCTCCACCTCGCCCATCCCCCCCTCCGCGAGGACGCAGAGGCGGCGGTAGCCGGAGGTGGTGGTGCCCTCGAGCTTGGCGGGCTCGGCGACGGCCGACATCGACACCAAGTATACTCCTGTCGCGGATGGGACGCGGCGACGACACCGAGGACGAGCACGCGGCGCTCCGCGACGCGGTCCTGGCGTTCGACGCGACCCGGCTCGAGGAGCTGTCGGCGAGCGGGCGGTGCAGCGAGCCGAGGCGTCGGTTCGCGGCGGCCTGGGCCGCGATCGTGGCCGGGGACGCAGCGGGTGCGGCGGCCGAGGCCGAGGCGCTCGAGGCGCGCGGCCGGCGGGACGGCGACGCGGCGCTCGTGATCGAGTGCGCCGCGCTCCGAGCGCTCGCGGAGGCGACCGGGGGCGATCTCGCGGAGGCGACCGCGCTCGCCCGCCGGGCCTCGCGGATGGGGCGGACCGAGGCGATCTTCGAGCCCGAGTGCCTCGCGCACCTCGTGCTCGCGCGCATCCGCCGTCTCACCGGCTACCCGCACCTCGCCACGCGCATCCTGCGCTCGCTGTGGGCGCGCACCCCGAGCCGGTTCTACGGCTGGTTGAGCTGGGAGCTCTGGATGGCGGGCGCGCGCGAGGAGGGCTTCCTCCTGCCGGGCTCGCGGCTCCCGTTCCACCGCGCGGCCGCCGCGCTCTATGCGCTGCTCGACGCCGCCGACGAGGGGAGCGCGGCTGGCTACCGCGAGGCCGCCGCCGCGCTCGAGGCGGCCGCCGCCGAGCTCCCGCTCTTCACCGACGAGGTCCGCGCGCTGCTCGACGCCAACGACCGCGCGCGCGCTCCGCAGGCCCGCGACGTGGCCGACTGGTGCGCGGGCCGCGCGCACGACGCGCCGGCCGCCCTCCACGGCGTGCTCACCCGCGAGGGCGCCGCGCCGGCCGACGAGAGCGCGATCGCCTACGTCCACGCGGCGCCCGGGGCGCGCGCCCGTCGGATCACGCGCCTCGGCTGGGCCCTCGTCGAGTCCTCGGGGGTGCACGCGCTGCCCCAGAGCCGCCGCAAGCAGGGGCGCAACGAGACCATCGCCGCCGCGCTCGCCCTCGCCGGCCCCGAGGGTCTCCACGAGGCGACGCTCTTCGAGATGGCCTACGAGTTCCGCTACATCCCCGAGACCCACGGCAGCTCGTTCGGGGTCGCGATGCACCGCGCGCGCAAGTACGTCGGTGACGCCGGGGTCATCCACCACGAGGCCGCCCGGGTGTGGCTCGAGCTGCGCGCCCCCGTCCTCATCCCCGACCCGCGCTGCAAGAAGCCGCTGCAGGACCGGCTCCTCTGCGCGATCGCCGACCAGCGCGGCGCGAGCCCGCGAGACATCGCGCAGGCGGTGGGCGTCTCGCTCCGGATCGCCCAGGCCACGCTCGCGAGCCTGAGCGCCGACGGGAGCTGCGTCGCGCGCAAGCAAGGGCGCGAGCTCGTCTACGAGGTGGAGGACACCACGTTCTCGGAGCCCACGCGGTTGCGCAACGTGGGCCCCGAGCCGTGACCGCCTGTCCTCAGGGCTGGACCCAGCTCACGTCGATGCGGAAGCTCGCCGCGGTGTATCCGCGCACCATGATGTAGGCCTGGGACTCGCCCGCGGGCACGGTGAGGTCGCAGCGCTCGTTCGAGTCGCCCGCGTAGGGCCGGCAGTGGTAGGCGCTCGTCGTCGGAGCCGCGCCGAAGCGCACGTAGAGGTCCGCGTCGCCGGTGCCGGTCATCTGCACGGAGAAGTCGCTGCCCTCGAGGACGGTGAGCGGCTGGAAGGGGACCTCGGCGCCGCGGCTCACGCTCGAGCTGGCCGACCCGGTGCGCGCGGTGCCGGCGGGCGGCGGCGGCGGGGGCGGCTCGGGGGTCGCGCTGACCGGGTCGCCGTAGACCGCCGCCGCGCCCGTGACGTCGAGGGGCGACAGATCGAGGCGGAAGTTCGTCCCGCCGCACTGCGGGTAGTGCATGACCGAGCCCGGGTCGTAGGCGGTGACCCCGCGGTAGCTGCCCCCCTCGGGGCACGGCGTGCTGGGGCGCCGGATGTGCTCGTGGAGGAACCCGAGGACGTGGCCGAGCTCGTGGCGGATCACGCCGACGAGCGGGGTGCGGCTGCTGAAGGCGGTGGTCGAGACGAGGATGTTGCGCTGCGAGCGCGAGTAGCCGGGGAAGAACGCGCGCGCGAGGTAGCTCGTCGTGCTGGTCGGCCGGATGTCGAAGAGCACGCGCGGGTTGGACGCGGTGCAGTTGTCGTCCTCCTCGCTGAGGTACTGGAACGAGACGTCCGCCGCCATCATCCAGTCGTCGGTCGCCTCGGCCATCGCGGCCACGACCGCCGCGTGGCGCGTCCCGAAGGTGCGGCTGACGCAGTAGGTCAGCTGGTGCTTCTGGGTCGCCGACCAGATGCGGTCGCTGCCCCCCACGTTCTGGACGATGAGCGCGCCCTCGGCCGGGAACAGCTCCTCGTAGAGCCGCCGCAGCCCGGCCTCGTCCTGCGCGGTCAGGTCGCCGTCGTAGATGAAGACGCCCTCCTCGTCCTGGACGACGTCGGCCCGGAACGCCTCGAAGCTCGGACGCTCCAGGGTCGTCGCCACGTCGTCGTCCACGGGCTCGGCCCCCTTGGCCGCGCAGCCGGCGAGCGCCGCCCCCAAAACACACATCACCACACATACGAGCTGTCGCATCGCAACCTCCACGGCACACCAGGCCCTTCGCGACGGGGCCTCCCGGGGCCCCCCTGTCGCGGCGAAGATCGGTGTACCGGAGTTGCGCAGCCCCCTCCATCACTCGGTTGCGAACGGGGGGTTGCGCAATTCGCGTACAGCAGGGGACAGCCGTCCCCGGCAGCGGGCGTCGCGCGCTAGAGATCGTCGAGCGAGAGGCGCACCGTGTCGCTCGTAAGTCTTCGGGATTCTTCGGATTCTCGTGACAGGTCCGCCGCGACACGACGGATTGCCTCGATGAGAAGGCGGATGGGCGCGGGGACCGCCCCGCTGCGCCGGAGGATGTACACCGGCGATGTCCGTCCGAGCGCGATCGGCAGGCGCTGGAGCCGGCCGTCGGCGAGGGCGCGGCGGGCGCTGATGTCCGGGAAGACCCCGAGGACGTCGCCGTCGGCGCAGGCGTCGATCGCGAGGGCGAGCTGGGCGATCGTCAGCCCCACCTCGCGGGTGTGCTCGGGCGGCCAGCCGTCGTCGATGCCTGGCGGGGGCGCCACGAAGGGAAACGAGAGCACCTGCTCGAGGGTCACCTGCGCCGCGTCCCACAGCGGGTGCTCGGGCCCGCAGAACACCGACTGGGACACGTCGAGGAGCGGCTCGCAGACCACCTCGGGGGCGGGCGGGGGCAGGGTCATGATCGCGACGTCGACCGAGCCGCTCGCCAGGGCGGCCGCGATCTGGTCGTGCTGGATCGACTGGATCCGCGGCGCGAGGGTGAGCTGCCGGACGAGGCGTACCGCGGGCAGGACCAGCTCGCGCGCGAAGGGCGTCGAGGTCGAGATCGTGACGTGCCGCCCGAACTGCCCGGTCTCGACCGCGTCGACTCCGTCGTCGATCGTCCGCATCCCGCGCCGGAGCGCGTCGAGCAGCCGCTGGCCCGCGTCGGTCAGCTCGAGCCCCCGCGTGCTCCGGGCGAAGAGCTGGACGCCGAGCTCCTCCTCGAGCTGCTTGATCGCGCGCGACAGCGACGAGGCGCTGACCCGCAGCTCCTCGGAGGCGGTCGGTAGGTGCTGCGACTCTCCGACCACCCGGAACGCGGGGAGCCAGGTCCAGAGCTGATAGAGGCGGCGGACCCGGTCCATACGGCGGCCGAGTATACGGGCCGGCCTCCGCGCGCGCCGCCCGACGGCCCGGCTCGAAGAGCATCGCTCGAGAAACATCGCGACGTCCCCCCGCCCTCCGCGTCCTCGGGGCACACGGAGGATCTTGATGCGACGACGTTCGATGACCCTGGCCGCCGCGGCGGCCGCGCTCCTCACCCTCGCGGCCGCTCCGGCGAGCGCGGAGAGCGGGCGGTGGAACTTTCACTTCTCGGGCTTCGGCCCGCTGCCGGCCGGCGGAGACGTCGGGGCGGACTGGCAGATCGCCCGGCCCTTCGCGCTCGAGCTGCGCGTGGGCGGAGGCGTGATCACCGACTTCGGGCAAACGGTGAACGGGATCTTCTTCTCGAGCGTCGGCGCGCGCTTCCGGTTCTTCGACGACGAGAGCGGCTACCTCGATCAAGGCGGCAGCGTCGCGGGCAACCTCTGGGTCGCCCCTCACGTCGGCTTCTTCCTCACCGAGGTGGCGCCTGGGTTCCTGTTCGACGTGAGCCTCGGCTACGACTTCTCGATCGTCGACCCCGTGTCGATCGGGCCGTTCATCCGCGGTGGGTTCGGGATCGCGGAGGCCATCGCGCCCTTCGTGGCCGGAGGGATCCAGGTCTCGATCGAGGTCGACCCGCTCCGGGAGCCGGACCGCGACACCGACGGTGACGGGGTGCTCGACCGCGCGGACCGCTGCCCGGGCACCGCGCCGGGGCTCACGGTGGACGGGGTCGGGTGCTCCGACGTGGACCGCGACGGGGTGATCGATCCCCAGGACCGCTGCCCCGACACCCCGCCGGGGGAGACCGTGAACGGCTTCGGCTGCCACGACTCGGATCGGGACGGCGTCTACGACGACGCCGACGAGTGCCCCGACACGCCCGAGGGCTCCGAGGTCGACGCGCGCGGCTGCATCGTCCTGCCGCCGGAGCTGGTCCTCGACGGCATCGTCTTCGAGTACAACAGCGCGGCGATCGATCCCCAGTCCGAGCGCGTCCTCCGCGGCGCGGCCCAGGCCCTGCGCGACAACCCGGACGTCCGGGTCGAGGTCGGCGGCCACACGGACAACGTGGGCTCGCGCACCTTCAACCAGGAGCTGTCGCTCGCCCGCGCCACGTCGGTCCGCGACTGGCTCATCGCCCACGGCATCGACGCGGCCCGCCTCGAGGTCCAGGGCTACGGGGCGAGCCAGCCGCGGGCGTCCAACGACGACGAGGCGGGGCGCGCGCTCAACCGACGGATCGAGTTCCACCAGCTCGGCGACCACCGATAGCGAGACCGAGGAGCCGCCTCGAACGCTAACGATGCGGGGCGGTCGTTTTCTAACGCCGCGCGGCCGAGCCCACGGCCGCGCGGCGTCGCTGTG
>JAUHXR010000425.1 GCA_030426845.1 Polyangia bacterium
CGGGGCGCGCGGATGATCATCCTCGACGCGCGCGCCACGAGCGACTGGCTCGCCCAGCGCATCGACGGCGCGGTGCCGTTCCCCTTCTACGAGCTCGACGCGATCGTCACCGCGCTCCCGCGCGACGGGACGCCGATCATCGCCTACTGCGCGTGCCCCCACGCCGCGTCCGGGCGCGTGGTCGACACGCTCCGACAGCACGGCTTCACCGACACGATGGTCCTCGACGAGGGCATCCAGTACTGGATCGACCACGAGTACCCGACGGCGACCGGCCCGCTGGAGGGCGGCGCCGACGAGGACGACGGCGCCGCCGCAGAGGAGTAGATCAGCGGGCCGCGCGCGCCTCGCGCAGCCACTCGGGCATCGTGGCGGGGCCGGGCTGGTTGCTCATCAGCACGACCGCCTGCCGGATGTTCTGCACGCGCCCCATCTGGCACTGCGCGCGCCGTCGCCGCCGGCTCGGGGTCTCGTCGCACCAGCGGAGCACCTCGTCGACCGCGCCCTCGAACCGCGGGCTGCGGCGCGCGCGCTCGACGAACTGCCGGAGGAAGTCCTCCGCCTGCTCGAGCTGCGACTGCGAGCCGCCGAGGTGCTCCTGGTAGAGCACCGCGAGGTCGAAGTAGGCCTCGGGCCGATCGGAGTCGAGCTCGAGGGCGGCGCGGTAGAGGCGCTCGGCGTCTTCGGGGCGGGTGAGCCCGCGCATGGCGACGCCCTCGCCGATCGCGGCGTCGTAGCTCCGCGGCCGGAGCGCGCGCGCGGCGTGGAAGGCGCGCGCCGCGTCGGGGTAGGCGCGCTGCGAGAGCGTGAGCTGGCCGAAGTTCATCCACGCCTCGTAGAAGCGCGGGTCGAGCTCGGTGGCGCGCGCCAGCTTGGCCGCCGCCCCGGTGAGGTCCCCGCGCGTCATGTCGATGAGGCCCCAGGTGTTGTAGATGGGCGCGTAGCCGGCGTCGACGAGCTGCGCCTGGCGGCACACCACCTCGGCGAGGTCGAGCATCGCCGGGTTCTCCGCGCCGCTCGCGAGGTAGATCTGGGCCATCTGGTCGAGGGCCGGCAGGTAGTCGGCGCGCGCGCTCAGGGCGCGGCGGAGGTTGTTGAGCGCCTCCTCGCGCTGGGCGGGGTCGCTGGCCTGGAGCGCGGCCAGGTTCACGTAGGCGGGGGCGCAGAGCTCATCGGCGCGGATGGCCGCGACGAAGCCACGCCGCGCCTCGGCGACCCGGCCCGCCTCGAGATCGACGATCGCGAGCCCGACCTGCGCGTCGCAGAGCCCCGGCTCGAGCTCGAGCGCGCGCCGGTAGAGCTGGGTGGCCCGCTCGTCGCTGCCGCACCGCGCGGCGACGAGGCCCATCATGTAGACCGCGCGCCCGTTCTGTCCCTCGCGCTGCGCGCTGACGCGCTCGAAGGCGCCGACCGTCTCGCGGCACGCGTCGCCGTCCCAGTCCTGGGCCTCGTCGTGGCGCGCGAAGACCGCGGCCGCGTCCTCCCACGCCTCGAGCTCGGCCTCCGTGGGCGGGACCTGCTCCTCGGGGGGGCGGTCCGGCGGCACCACCGGCACGTGGGCGCACCCCACCATCCACGCGCACGCCACCGCGTGCGCGAGCCACTCGCGCGATCGATCCACGGACACCTCCCTCTTCGAGCCGTCCCCTTGGAGGCCGAGGTCGGTGCAGCCTTGGGATCTTTCTCGTTCCGGGCTCACCGACGCCCGGGAGGCCGCGGCGGTCCGACGCGCTGCGCGGCGCCGGCGCGAGGGGTACCCTGGAGGTCATGATCCGGAGGATCGCCGTGGCGACGGCCGCGTCTCTCGTGCTGGTCGGATGCCCTTCGCCCGAGCACCTCCTCGCGGTGGATCTGCGGACCGACTTCAACCCGCGCGCCGAGTTCGACGCGGTCGAGGTCACGCTGGACGGGGTCCCCGCCCGGTCGCTCGCGAGCGATCCGGAGACAGACTACGTCAACGGCGTTCGCGTGATCGAGATCCCCGGTCTCGCGCCCGGGAGCTACCGCATCGGGGTCGCGCTGCTGCGCGGCGGGCAGCTGGTGGCCGAGCGCCCCATGGTCGTCGACCTCAACGCCGATCGGGTCTTCACCGCGCTCATTCCCCGGAGCTGCGCTGGCCTCGACTGCCCCGAGGCGTGCCAGGCGCGTCGGTGCGTGCCGTACGAGTGCACCCCCGAGACCCCGAGCTTCTGCGAAGGGGAGCCCGAGTGCACGACGCCCGCAGACTGTACCGACGGAGCCGCGTGCAGCGAGCGCGTGTGCAGCGCGGGCAGCTGCCTCTACGGCGAGCGGATGAGCGCGTGCATGCCCGACGAGTTCTGCGAGCCCGAGACGGGCTGCGTCTCCGTCTCGCCGCCTCCCCCACCGCCGCCCTGCGGGCGGTGTCTGGATCCAAGCTTCGGGGTGGGTGGGCAAGCCTCTGTGGCTTTCGACCTCGGCGCGCCCTGGACGGATACGGGCGTCACGGTGGCCGCGGACGGGCGCCTCTACGTGGTCGGACGGTCGGGCACCGTGGCCGACCCGGACCTCGCGGTGGCCCGCTTGACCCCCGACGGTGTGCTCGACGCGACGTTCGGCGACGCAGGCATCGCGTCCATCGACGTCTCGCCGAGCGACGAGGCCCACGCGGTCGTGGAGTTGGCCGACGGCGGCGTGATCGTGTGCGGCAACGCCGACCAGATGGGGGTCGTCGCCAAGCTGCGTGCAGACGGCTCCCTCGAGACCGAGTTCGGGGCCGCGGGCTGGGTGACCGCCGACCACGCCCCCGATCTCGATCTCTTCAACGGCTGCGGCCAGCTCAGCGACGGAACGATCCTCGCCTCGGGGCAGGCGAGCTATGGCCCCGGGCGAGGCTTCGATCTGCAGACCGTGGCCTTCGACGCCCGCGGCGCCCCCCGGCTGAGCTTCGGGGCCGGAGGCGTCGTCGCCGACGACTTCGGAGGCGCGGACGAGTTCGGCACGGGCCGCTTGCTGTCGGGCGACCGGTGGCTGGCCTATGGCTCGAGCTGGCAGGGCCCCGTCGCGTTCGACTGCCTCGTCGTGGTCTACGACGCCGCGGGCGTTCCCGATCCTGGCTTCGGGACGGGGGGCGCGGCGCTCCTCGACGTCGGCGGGGTGACGAACCGCTGCGGCGCCTTCGTCGAGACGTCCGACGGCGGGCTGCTGGGGGGCGGCTACGTCGACGAGGGGGGGCAGGAGGACGCGCTCATCCACCGGCTCGACGCCTCGGGCGCGCCCGTCGCGACCTTCGGGACGGCCGGCTTCGTTCGGGTGGACCTCGGGTGCGACGACCAGTCGCGCGGTGCGGTCGAGCTGTCGGACGGGAGCGTGGCGGCGATCGTCACGGGCTGCCCGAGCGGCGGCAGCAGCGAGGGAGTGGTGCTCTTCCTGTCGGCCACGGGAGCCGAGACGGAGCGCCTCGTCCTTCCCGGGACCGTGAGCGCCGACGGGATCGCCCTCGACGACGACGGTCGGCTGCTCGTGTTCAGCGAGGGGGGCGCCGGCGAGACGATCGTGAGCCGGATCAACCCGTAGCGCTTGGTCGCGCCCGCCTCCGCGTCGACCCGGGCGACGTGCGCACGAGGTCTCACAGCTCGCGCGCCCCGAGGCTCGGCCTGCGCGCTCGCGCGGCCGACCGGTGATGAGGTCAGCGCGGCCGCGAGCAGACCGTCTGGATGCTGGCGATCAGGTTGCCGCAGCGGTTGGTGTCCACCGCGCCGCGGGCGCGGCACTCGGCCACGCGCCAGTTCGCCGACAGCATGATCTCGGTCGGCGGCGGCACGCCCCGGCACATCTCCGGGCCCTGCTGGCTGACCTCGAGGCAGCGGGTGAGCCACGCGCCGTTGGTCGCGTCGCACATCACCCCGTCACAGTCCGCCTGGCGCCGGAACGCCTCGTTGACGCAGTCGGTGTGGGGCCGGCCTTGGCCGTAGGCCTCCGCCTGGGCCTGGACCTCCTGACCCTGCTCTCGGAGATCGTCGATCGCGTCGTTCGCCATCATCCCGAGGACGAGCGCCCCCACCCCGGCGAGCAGGAGGAGGGCCACGCAGCCCACTCCGACCCCGATCGCCACCTTCTGCCCTGTCGACATGCTCATCGCGCCCTCACCTTCGCGATCCTTACGATGGGACCGCGACGCACGTCGAGCGTCGTGAGGCCCTCGAAGCGCTCGCCGTCCACGATCGGTCGGAGCAGCTCGTCGCCCCGCGCCTCCACCCGCATGTGCTCGCCCCGCCCGTCGAGCAGCTCGGGCCCGCGGATCGCCGCGCCCGCGACGATGCGGGGCAGGCTCGCGATGATCCGCGCCGGGCTCATCGTCCCGGCCTGGAAGTGGAGCGCGCCCGGGGCCCGCGCCTGGGGAAACACGCGCACGACGCCCCCGAGGTTCACGTCGAACGCGCCGGCGTGCAGCGCCGCGTGACGCACGGTCGGCAGCTCCCGGCCGTCGATGACCACGCGCGCCTCGGTCGGCCGGAAGAGGTGCGCCGCGTAGCCGCTCTCGTGGAGGCCGCCCCGCGCGAAGCTGCCCACGGTGCGGGCGATGATGCGCACGATGGTGCCGGGGGAGGGGTCGGGGTCCTCGTAGTAGCGGTCGAAGAACCGGTTGCCGATGCCGCCCGCCGCCAGCGCGAAGCCGACGCGGTCGAAGGCCTCTCCGTCGAGCCTCGCGCCGGTGATCGCGAGGCTGTCGAGGCCGACCTCGGCGGGCCGGTCCCCGGTCTCGGCCGCGCGGCGGAGGGCGCGGAGGATCCCGAGGGCCCGGCCGCGGACCCCCGCCTTGCGCGCCACGAAGTCGATGGTCCCGCCGTTGGTCGGGACGAAGGCAGGCCAGTCGCGAGCGTCGGGGCGGCGCCGGCGGACCTCGTGGATCATCCAGCTCAGCGCTCCGTCGCCGCCGTCGCTCACGAGGTAGCTCGCGCGCGGGAGGAGCCGCTCGACCGCCTCGCCGAGCGCGTCCACGCTCGGCGTCTCGACGACCTCTCCGTGCGGGCCGATGGCCTCGGCGAGGCGGCGCGCGTGGTCGCTCCCTGCCCGCCGGTTGCGCCGCGCCCGCGGGTTCAGGATCACGCCCACGAACATCGGCTGCGCCTACTCCAGGACCAGCGTCGAGTCGTCGGTGAGGCGCTCGTCGACGTCGGTCGGGGACCCGCTCACCGTGATCGCGCTCTCGCCGGAGGCGGTGACGACGACGGCGTCGGTGAAGTGCGCGCGGACCGTGGTGCCGCCCTGGGAGTCGATGAAGCCGCGCGCGCACTCGAGCCCCCGCGCGTCGACCGTGCCGCCGCCCGACGCGATGATCGTGAGCTCCTCGCAGCTGCCGCTCACCGTGACGTCGGCGCCCTCGGACGCGGCGAGCCGGAAGCGGAGCCCGGTGACGCCCTGAACGCGCGCGGAGGCCCCCTCGCCCCGGGCCGAGACGTAGTCGAGCGCCGGCGTCGCGAAGGTCACGACCGGGGCCACCTGCGGGTCGAGCGGCTCGCTCGTCCGCAGATCCAGGTAGAGCTCGTCGTCGAGTCGCCCGATCACGCGCTCGAAGAGGTTGGCGTCGATGGTGAGCCGCGGCGCCGCGGGCGCGGGCCCCACCTCGATCTCGACTCGCAAGCCGTGCTGCACGGAGGCGCCGCCGATCGCGGGCACGGAGGCGATCGGCTCGCCGTCGTCGTCGACCAACGCGAGCGCGTCTTCGCGGGCCACGCCGTCCCCGCGGACGGCCGCGCAGGCGGTGGCGAGCAGGGCGGCGCACAGGACGAGCGCGTGGCGAAGGCTCATGGCTCCTCCTCGACGGGGGCCTGCAGCGCCGGGTGATCCTCGGTCGCGCGGACGAACTCCCGCCAGGTCTCGGTGGTGTGAACGGAGAGGCGCGCGATCAGGCCGCGCAGCTCGTCCTCGTGTCGCGCGATGTACTCCGACTGCGCGTGCCGGAGCTGCACGTCGAGCGGGGTCGCGATCGCGTTCACGTGGCCGCGGCCGAGCTGGACGCCGATGTCGTAGACGATCTGCCGCAGCTCGCCGAGGTCCTCGTAGGAGCGGTCGACCCGCATCTCGTAGTAGTGGTTCGTCCAGCCGTGCATCCAGAACACGGTGTCGAGCGCGTGGACGAACCCGAGGTAGGGGAAGGGGCGGTACGCGATGCGCGCCTGGCCCAGCAGGATGCGGAACGGGTCGGGCTCCGCGCTCGCCTGGATGCACGGGATGCCCGCGAGCGAGCGCACCTCCTTGGCCTCGAGGACGACGTCGTCGTCGGGCGAGTCGGTCGGCCCGCGGACCCGGATGAGGAACTTCTCGTCGAGCGCGCTGCCGATGCCGAGGTCGAGGCGCCCGACGCGCACCACATCGAAGAACCGCTCGCCGAGGCTCGGGTCCTGCTCGAGCTGCACGTGGACGTAGGGCTCCATCGCCGCGCGGATCGCCGACTCCTCCTCGGGCGCGCACGGGAGCATCATCGCGTCGACGGTGTCGGTCAGGCGCTGCGGGTTCGCTTCGAACTCCTCGCGGATCCGCACCACGGCGGAGGGCTCGGGCGGCGTGGGCGTGTCCTCGCCGGCCTCGAGCCCCTCGAGGTAGCCCTCGAGCAGGCGCGAGAAGAGCGCTTCGATCTCCGACTCCCAGCCCAGCGCCTCGCACGCGAGGG
>JAUHXR010000047.1 GCA_030426845.1 Polyangia bacterium
CTCGCCATCGGCTTCGGCTGGCACGCGCGCGGCTCGATCTGGCAAGCCTATCGCGGGGCCGGAGCGGCGGGCTTTGCGGCGGGGGCCGGAGCGGCGGCGGCTGGACGCTGCGCCGGGGCGGGCTCGCCACGCGTGACCGCGGGGCCGGCGGGCCGCTTCGAGATGGGCTTGCCGAAGGTCCCGCGCACGGTCGGCGCGGGCGTGGGCTCGGAGGCCGGCTTGGGGGGGCGTCGCGCGTCGCCGCCGAGCGCGAAGGGGGAGAACGCGCTGAGCGCGCTGCGCCGGACCGCGTTGGCCCCGCTCTGGTTGGTCAGCGCGTTGATCGCCGCGTCGATCTCGTTGTCCTGGGCGAGGTCGTCGACCTCGATCTCGATCTCCTGGTCGAGGTCGAGCTCGAACTCCTTGACCGCCGCCTCGTCGGGGCGGGGCCGCACCGAGCCCCGGCGCCGCCGCGCGCGGTGCAGATCGCGGGCGTAGGTCCCCTCCTCGATCTGGCGCGCGATCCGCCCCCAGTAGGTGGCGTAGGTGTTGTAGCGCGCCTGGAGCTGCTGGAAGCGGAAGCGCGCGGCGGTGTTCCGCGGCTTCTCCTTGCGAAGGAGGATGAGGTGCCGGTCGAGGTCCTTGCGCACGATGAGCGGCTCGAGACGCTCGATGCCCTGGAACCACTGCTCGTACAGCGCCTTGAGGCGCTTCAGCTTGACCTCGACGTCGTGCAGCTGCTGGTCGAACTCCTTCAGATCCATCGTGCCCCTGGCCTACAACGGCACGATCCGGAGGTTGTCGAAGTAGAGGTCCGCTTCCCAGTCGTTGAACGCGAAGTGATCGTGACCGCGGCCCTCGAGCGGATCGGGGTCCACCATCTCGGCGAGCGGCTGATCGTCCACCCACGCGCTGATGGTGTCGCCCCGCCGCTCGATGCGCAGGTGATAGACGCGGCCCGGCTCGACCCGGCGCGCCGGCCCGACCGCGCGGTCCTCGGCGTGCTCGTCCATCCGCGCGATGAGGTTGAGGCTGTTGTTCCAGCCGCCGAAGATCACCACGTAGCTCGTCGCGGTGTAGCTCTCGCTCGTCGCTCGCGAGCTGCCGTCGCCGAACACCTCGACCTTGATGTCGCCCTGCGGGCTCTCCGAGCGGACGTCCATCTCGATGCGCACGTCGCGCGGCAGGCGTCGGCGCAGCCACAGCGGGCGGTTGCGCGCGCCCTGGATGTTCAGCCAGCCGTCGACGATGCGGTAGCGGCCCCCGGTGTTGTGCCAGTCCTCGCCGACGTCCTCGCGCTCGAAGTCGTCGAGGAAGCCGCTCGGGCCGATCGCGGGGTCCCCCTGCGGGGTGCAGCCCACCAGCGCGCACACGGCGATGATCTCGCGCAGCCTCACGGGTTCGGAATGTAGCAGGCTCGGGCGCCGCTCGGGATCCTCGTCACCGCGCGCCGGCCGAGGAGATCGCCCGGGCCGCCCCGCTCATCGCGCTCCGCACCGCGCCCACGAGGGCCTGCTGCGCGAGCTGCTCCTCCTGGTCGCGCCGGCGCCCCTGCTGTGGCTGGCTGCCGGTCGCGGCCCCGTTGAGCACGCCCCGCAGGTTGCGGCCCTCGTCGTCCATGAGCATCAGCGAGACCTCGCAGCGCACCGACACCTGCCGGCGCCGGCTCTCGCGCTCGACCCGGTTGAGGCTCCCCTCGAGGCGGAGCTTCGGCAGGCGGCGGCGCTGGATCTCGCGGGTGGCCTGCTCGGGGATGCGGCCGTCGGGGAGCGCGGCCACGCCGCGGAGGACCAGGAGGTTGCGGTTGACCTCGGCGAGCATCGCGCGGCCCAGGGCGTCGTCGCCGAAATTGCTGCGGTTCTCCATCTGCCCGACGATCACGACGTAGCGGACGCGCGGCCAGTAGATCTCTCGCGCCCGCGGCACCACCGCGATCTCCGGCATCCGCTCACGCCCGCGCCGCCGCCCGGTGGGCATCTGTCCGCGGTTGGCCTCCTCGATGCGGCGGATCGCGCGCTGGGCTTCGGTGCGCACGATGCGCTCCTGGTCCGACACCGCCGCGCGCAGGTGCGACAGGGCGGTCGGGTCGCCGAGCCGCCCGAGGCCGGTGGCGGCGGCGGCGCGCACCGCGGGGTGCTCGTCGCGAAGCGCGCCGATGAGCTGCGGAACGACGGTCCGGTCGTTGCTGCTGCCGAGCGCGAGGGCGGCCCGGGTGCGCGCGCGGAAGTCGGAGCTGCCTCGCAGCACGCGAATGACGGTGGAGTGATCGGTCTGGGCCCACCCGATCGGCGCGACCGCGAGGGCCGCGACCGCGATCGCGAGAACCACCACCCCTCGTTGGATCGCCACCCGGCGAGCTCTGTGAGCGCGTCGCACCACCCTGCCTCGGCCCCTATGACTGTACCCGGGGGCCCGGTGTTCAGGTCAAACCGGATCTTGTTCGCGCAACGATCTCGCGGCTCTACCCACCGTCCGATCGGCGCAGGGCGCGAGGTCGCCCCCGAATGGCCCGTCGCGCGGGGGCCTACTCGACGGGCGGCGCGCCGATCGACGGCGGGGCAGGCTCCTCGGCGCTCGTCGGGGTCACCCGCACGTCCCAGCCCCGCCGCGCGTCGTCGATCGCGATCGTGTAGCGGCCCTCCGGCACCCCGCGCTCGCGCAGCGCCGCGTCCAGCGCGCCGGCCCGGGCCGGCTCGCCCTCGGACAGCGTGATCCGGTAGGCGCGGCCCCAGCCCGCGATCAGGCGCCGGGCGAGCTGATCCACCGCGCCGATCGAGAGCGCGCGGAGCGCGCCGTCGGCCCCGAAGCGCAGGCGCCCGACCCAGGCGCCGTCCTCGTCGCGCCACCGAGCGCTCCCGCCGCGGTCCGGGCAGCCGTCGTCGTCGTCGACCCCGTTGATCGTCTCGGCCTGGTCGGCGCACTGGTCGGCCGCGTCGAGCACACCGTCACGGTCGTTGTCGGGGTCGGGGCAGCCGTCGTCGTCCTCGAACCCGTCGCGGTCCTCGGGCTCGGTCGGGCAGCGGTCCGCCCCGTCGCCGACTCCGTCGGCGTCGTTGTCGGGGTCGGGGCAGCCGTCGTCGTCCTCGAATCCGTCGACGTCCTCCGCCTCGCGCGCGCACCGGTCCTGCCCGTCGGGTACGCCGTCGCCGTCGTCGTCCGGGTCGGGGCAGCCGTCGTCGTCCTCGAAGTCGTCGCGATCCTCCGGCTGCCCGGGGCACGCGTCGTCGCCGTCGGGGATGCCGTCGCGGTCCGCGTCGCGCACCGGGTCGGTGCAGCCGTCCTCGTCCTCGTCCTGGTCGAACTCGGCCGGCTCGGCCGGGCAGCGGTCGTCGTCGTCGGGGATGAGGTCGCCGTCGTTGTCGAGGTCGGGGCAGCCGTTCTCGTCCTCGAACCCGTCGAGGTCCTCCGGCAGGTCCGGGCACTCGTCGTCCGCGTCGTCGAGCCCGTCGTGGTCGCGGTCGTGGGTCCGCGGCGCGAGCTCGAGCGCGAACATCCCGCGGAAGCTCGGCGTGCCGACCCCGCCGTTGAACCCGGTGCCCACCATCCACGTGAGCGCGAGGTCCTCCTCGGCCCAGCGGACGCCGAGGTCGCCCTCGACCGCGGTCGACGCCTCCGCGAAGACCTCCTGGTCGAGGCCCGTCACCGCGCGCACCTCCACGATCGCGCTCGTGTTGGCGAGGAGGATCGTGGGCGTCTGGATCGCGCCGCCGAAGAACAGCTCGTTGCGGAACAGCACGCCGAAGAGCTGCGGCTCGCCGAAGCGGTGCCGGTAGCCGACGTTGAGGCCGACCGCGAAGTCGAGGAAGTGGTAGTCGGCGATCGCCATCCCCTCGAGCTGCGGCGCGCCCTCGCCGGCGAGCGCGTCCTCGAGGCCGAAGGGCAGGGTGCCGCCGAGCTGCAGCGCGACGCCCTCGCCCTCCGCGCGGTCGTGGTCGGCCCGCGCCTCCGCGCCGAGCACGCGGACCCGGACCGCCACGAACGGATCGCGCAGCGCGCTGTTCGCGAGCGCGGGCCCCGCGTCGAGCGCCTCGGCGTCGGCGTCCTGCCAGGCGACCATCGGCGCGTCGAGCACCACCGCGACCCGACCGGTGATGCCGAGCTGGGCGACGAGGTCGGCGGTGGCCCGGTGGGCCACGACGTCGATCGTCTCGCCGGTCGCGGGGCGCCGGAGCGCGAGCTGCTGCGACGCGTAGCCGACCCAGAGGCTGGCGTCCCACGCCCACTCGCCGGGGGTGCGGGTGCCGGGGATCCCCAGGAAGCCCCAGCGGTCGGGCGTCGGCCGGAAGCGCTCGATGTCGAGGCTCCGCTCCTGCGCGGTTGCCGCCGCGGGGAGGCCGGCGAGGCCCAGCGGGAGGACCAACGCGAGGATTGCGAGTCGCCGCCGCATCGGGCCGCGAGCATAGCCGAAACCAGCCCTTGCGGTCGGCCGCGAGACGCAATACTCCGGTCGCACCGATGAGCACGGGCACCCAGAACCAGGAGGCAGCGCCCCTCGAGCGGGTGGCCCCGGGCTACCTGGCCAACCTCCGCCACGACGTGCCGGCCTCGGTGGTTGTCTTCCTCGTCGCGCTGCCGCTCTGCCTCGGCATCGCCCTCGCGTCCGACGCGCCCCCGCTCTCGGGCCTCATCGCCGGGGTCGTGGGCGGGGTCGTGGTGGCGTGGATCAGCCGCTCGGCCCTCGCGGTCAGCGGCCCCGCGGCCGGCCTCACCACGATCGTGGCCGCCGGCATCGCGCTCGAGTCGGCGGGCGGGCTCGGATACCGCGGGTTCCTCCTCGCGGTGGTGCTGGCGGGCGTCTTCCAGATCGGCTTCGGCTTCGTGCGCGCGGGTCTGGTCGCCTACTACTTCCCGTCGAGCGTCATCAAGGGGATGCTGGCCGCGATCGGGCTCATCCTGATCGGCAAGCAGATCTCCCACGCGACCGGCTTCGACGACGACTGGGAGGGCGACCTCACGCTCTTCCACTCGGGGATCTTCGAGGAGATCGAGCACCTCAAAGCCGCGCTCAGCCACATCGGCAGCTTCTTCGAGGCGTTCCATCTCGGCGCGCTCGCGGTGTCGATGGTCGGCCTCGTCGTCCTCATCGTGTGGCCGCGCATCCCGAAGGTCCGCGACCTGAAGTGGCTCCCCGCGCCTCTCGCCGTCGTGCTGATCGGGATCGGGCTCAACGAGCTGCTCCTCGCGACGGCGCCGAGCTTCGCGATGACGGGCGAGCACCTCGTCCAGCTCCCGGAGGGTGGCCTCGGCGAGCTCGTCCAGGAGCTGTCTCTGCCGGACTTCACCCGCGTCGCCGACCCGGCGGTGTTCACGACCGCGCTCACGATCGCGCTGGTGGCGAGCATCGAGACCCTCCTCTGCATCGAGGCGATCGACAAGCTCGACCCGTACAAGCGCAGCACGCCCACGAACCGCGAGCTGGTGGCCCAGGGGGTCGGCAACGTCTGCGCGGGGATGATCGGCGGGCTGCCGCTCACCGCCGTGATCGTGCGCGGCTCGGCCAACATCCAGTCGGGCGGGCGCACGCGGATGAGCGCGTTCCTCCACGGGGTCTGGCTGCTGCTCGCGGTCGTCCTGCTCCCGTGGCTGATCAACCGCGTCCCGCTCGCCGCGCTCGCCGCGGTGCTGCTCCACGTCGGCTACAAGCTCGCGCGCATCGATCTGTTCAAGCACATGCTGCGGCAGGAGATCGATCAGTGGGTGCCGTTCGTGGTCACCGTGATCGCGATCCTGGTGACCGATCTCCTCAAGGGCGTCGGCATCGGCATGGCGGTGAGCGTGTTCTTCCTGCTCCGACGCAACCTGCAGGTCCCGTACTTCATCCACACGCGTGAGCAGCACGAGGAGTCCGACGGCCAGCACATCCACATCGAGCTCAGCGAGAACGTCTCGTTCCTCAACAAGGCGTCGGTGAACAAGGTCTTGCACCAGCTCCCCGAGGGCAGCGTGGTGGAGATCGACGGGCGCACCGCCCACTACATCCACCCCGACGTGCTCGAGCTGATCCACGAGTTCCACGAGACGGCGCACACCCGCAACATCAAGTGCACCCTCATCGAGATCCCCGACACCGAGGCGGGGCCGGGCCACTGAACCGCCCGGGTTAGCGTATCCTTCGGGGCGGAGGACCCTGACCGACATGCCTCGCGTGCTCGTCGTCGACGACGAGGAGAACATCCGCCTCGTGCTCCGGACCTTGCTCCGCAAGCACGGCTACGAGGTCAGCGTCGCGTCGAGCGGTGAGGAGGCGCTGGAGCGGCTCGAGGACGCGGCCCCCGACTTCGTGCTCGCGGACGTCCGGATGAGCGGGATGAGCGGGATCGAGCTCACGCGCGAGCTCTCCGGCCGCGAGGCGCGGCCGACCGTGATCGTGATGAGCGCCTACGGCTCGGTCGACCTCGCGATCGAGGCGATCAAGGCCGGCGCCTACGACTACGTCTCGAAGCCGTTCAAGCAGGACGAGGTGCTCCTCGCGCTGCGCAAGGCGGAGGAGCGCGAGTCGTTACGGCGCGAGAACGCGCAGCTCAAGGCGCGCATCCTCGAGCAGTCGTCCTACGCGGGGATGATCGGCACGAGCGAGGCGATCCAGAAGGTCTTCCGCATGATCGAGAAGGCGGCCGGCTACGCGACGACGGTCCTGATCCAGGGCGAGAGCGGGACGGGCAAGGAGCTCGTCGCGCGCGCGCTCCACGAGCGCGGCGAGCGGGCACCGCGGCCCTTCGTGGCCGTGAACTGCGGCGCCATCCCCGAGTCACTGATCGAGTCGGAGCTCTTCGGGCACAAGCGCGGCGCGTTCACGGACGCGAGCCAGGACAAGCCCGGGCTGTTCGAGGAGGCCGACCGCGGGACCCTCTTCCTCGACGAGATCGGCGAGCTGCCGCCGGGCACGCAGGTCAAGCTCCTTCGCGTACTCCAGGAGGGGACGTTTCGTCGGCTCGGGGAGACGCGCGATCGCGAGGCCGACGTGCGCGTGGTCGCCGCGACGGTCCGCGTGCTCAAGGACGAGGTGGACGAGGGGCGCTTCCGCGAGGACCTCTACTACCGCCTCAACGTCCTGCCGATCGTGGTCCCGCCGCTACGCTCGCGACGCGAGGACCTGCCGCTCCTCGTCGACCACTTCCTCGCGCGCAACAACCAGCGCCTGGGCACGCGCATCCGTGGGGTCGACCCGAAGGCCCACAAGCTGCTGCTCGCCTACCACTGGCCGGGCAACGTGCGCGAGCTCGAGAACGTCCTCGAGCGGGCGATGGTCCTCGCGGACGGCGACGTGCTCGTCGAGGGCGACCTGCCGGAGCGCCTCCGCGAGCCCGACCCGGTCCAGGCGGTCCTCGCGACGGGCGAGCTGTCGATCAAGAAGACCCACCGCTACATTGAGGAGACCCTCATCCGGAAGGCGCTCGAGAAGACCGGCGGCAACCGCACGCAGGCGAGCAAGCTGCTCGAGATCAGTCACCGCGCGCTGCTCTACAAGATCAAGGACTACGGGCTGAGCTGAGCGGCGCCGAGCTGATCGAGCCGAGCTGTTCGAGCCGAGCTGGTCCAGCCGAGCCGGTGGAGCCGAGCTGGTCCAGCCCAGCCGAGCGGCGCCGGTCGAGCGGCGCGGGCGCTCACTCGAAGCTGACGAGGAGCGCCTGGCCGTCGACCGCCGCGCCCTCGGTCACGTGGACCTTCTTGATGGTCGCGTCCTTCGGGGCGCGGAGCTCGTTCTCCATCTTCATCGCCTCGACGACCACGCACGGGTCGCCGGCGCTCACCGACTGGCCCTCGCCGACGAGGATCTTCACGACGCGTCCGGGCATCGGCGCGCGGATCTCGTCGCCGGTCGCGCCCATCGCGCCGCCCCGCTTGCGGCGGGTCGTCATCCGGGGGGAGACCACCTCGGCCACCGCCCGCGCATCGCCCGACGCGAGCTGCATGGCGCTCGGGTCGCCGCCCGCGAGGACGTCGTAGACCTTGCCGTCGAGGGTGAGGCTGACGCCGCCGGGAATGGGGCGCGGGTCGCACGCGATCCGCTCTCCGCCGGCCGACACGACCACCGATCCGTCGGGGGCGACCACCACGTCGATCTCCCGCTCGCTTCCGCCCAGGGTGACCCGGTACTTCATCGTGCGCGGAACGTATCCGACTTGGACTTTCGGGTCACGCGCCGACGCGGCGCTTGGCCTGGCGGACCGGCCGTGCGAGGAATCGGGATCGGAGCCCACGTGTAGAGGACGAGGGGACATGGCGCGCGCCGATTCCGACAAGCCCGCCCGGCGAACGAAGGGCGACAAGCCCGAGGGGGACAAGCCCCGCGGCGGGCTGCTCGGCTACCTGCGTCACCGCCACGACCCGCTCACCGGCCTGCTCCTCACCGTGCCGGTGTTCTTGCTCTACCACCTCGGCATTCTCCTCATCGACCTGCGCAACGGCGTGGACCTCGTCAGCGGGCTCACCTTCCAGCTCCTCGAGCAGAGCCTGCCCGCCTACGTCGGGGTGACCTTCGCCTACGCGGCCGCGATCGCGCTCGCGGTCTACGTCCTGCGCCGCCGCGGCAAGGTCCGACCGGCCGAGCTGCTGCCGGTGCTCGGCGAGAGCGCGGTCCTCGCGGTGGTGATGGTCTTCCTCGTCGGCTGGGCCACCAACCAGCTCTTCGACTGGCAGGCGGGGCCGCGCGCGATGGGGCCGGTCGAGAAGCTCGTGATGAGCGCGGGCGCGGGCTTCCACGAGGAGCTGGTCTTCCGGGTCGGCCTCTTCGCGGGGGGCACCTGGCTGCTCGCCAAGCTCGCCAAGGTCGCCGAGTGGAAGGCCGCGGTCGTCGCCGCGGTGGGGAGCTCGCTGGCGTTCAGCGCCATCCACTACGTCGGGCCGTTCGGCGACCCGTTCCAGCTCACGAGCTTCACGTTCCGCGCGATCGCGGGGCTCTACCTCGCCGCGGTCTACCGCTTCCGCGGCTTCGCGGTCGCGGTCTACACCCACGCGATCTACGACGTGATCGTGTTCTTCCTCTGACGCTCCTGCGGTGGAGCGTCGGGGGTCAGCCCTCGAGCGCCGCGAGGTAGGTCGGCAGCCACGCGATCGCGTCCTCGTCGGGCGTCGGGTTGTCCGTCGCGTCGAGGAGCAGCGTCTCGCAGACGCGGCGCGCCCCGAGCTGCTCGAGGATCCCGTCGACCTTGCGCGGGCCACCGCAGTAGCTGTCCTTGTAGTTCCGGTCGCCCATCCCCACCACGCCGTAGCGGAGGTGCGACAGGTCCGGGCGCTCCTCGACCAGCGCGTCGTAGATCGGCTCGAGGTTCTGCGGCACGTCGCCGAGGCCGGTGGTCGAGGTCACCACGAGCACGGCGTCGCGATCCGCGAGGCCGAGGGAGTCGAGGTCGCCGTCGGTGATCATCTCGACCTCGTGCCCGCCGGACTCGAGCTCGTCCTTGACCAGGTCGCCGACCATCTCGGCGTTGCCCATCTCCGAGCCCACGATCAGGAGGATCTCCATGGCGGGCCGAACCTAGTGTCCGGCGCCCCTCCATGCCCGTGCGCACGGTCACGCCTCCGGGCCCCGCGGGGTGGCGATTACCCGTCGACATCGGACCGGTGAGGGACTAGGTCCCCGCGCATGGCGAAGTGGGAACGCAACCCCGAGCAGGTGGCCGCGGCCGAGGCGCACGTGCGCGGACTGCTCGAGTACATCGGTGACGACCCGGCCCGCGAGGGCCTCCAGGACACGCCCTCGCGCGTCGTGAAGGCCTTCAAGGAGCACTTCGCGGGCTACGCGATCGACCCGCGCGAGTACCTCGAGACGACCTTCGCCGAGACGAACGGCTACGACGAGCTGGTGCTGGTGAGCGACATCCAGCTCCACAGCCACTGCGAGCACCACATGGTGCCCTTCGTCGGCAAGGCGCACGTCGCCTACATCCCGCAGGGCAAGATCGTCGGCCTCAGCAAGCTCGCCCGCGTCGTCGACGCCTACGCGAAGCGGCTGCAGGTGCAGGAGAACCTCACCGCGCAGGTCGCCGACTGCATCAACGAGGCGCTCGCCCCGCAGGGGGTCGCGGTGATCATCCAGTGCCAGCACTTCTGCATGTGCTACCGCGGCGTCCGCAAGCCGGGCTCGTGGACGACCACCTCGAAGCTGCACGGCGTGTTCCTGCGCGACGCGGCGGCGCGCATGGAGCTGTTCACGCTGATCGGGATGAAGCCGGAGATCGGCTAAGAGAAACGCCGCAAGGCGTTTCTCTCCTGTGCCCTTGCCCCTGCGCTTGCGTGTGCCCGGCTACTCGAGCGCCTTCAGCATTGCCTGGAGCGAGGTGAGCTTGCGCCGCGGCGCGCCCTCGGGGGCGGCGCCGATCTCGGCCGCGTCGATCCGCTCCCAGCCGTCGAAGTCGACGACCCGGGCCCCGCGCGAGGCGAGGAGCGCGTCGAGCTCCCTCGCGCCCGCCTTGGGCTCGACGCCCGCCAGCGCCTCGAGGATCCGCTCGGCGACCTCGGTGCTGTCCTTGCGGTTGGTCGCGATGACCCCGCTCGGGCCGCGCTTGGCCCAGCCGACCGCCCACAGGCCGTCGCGGATGTGGCCGTCCTGGTTCTCGAAGCACGTCCCCCACTTCGCGACCGGGACGCCCTCGAGGGGCTTGGCGAGGTAGCCGATCGCGGTGATGACCGTGCCGACCTCGAGGATCGTCGTCTCGCCGGTCGGGACCGCGCGGTCGCCCTCGAGCCGGGTGCCCATCAGCTCGATGCCGGTGACGTGGTCGTCGCCGAGGATCCGGACGGGCGACGAGAAGAACCGCAGGTGGAGCCGGCGCGGCTTCGAGGCGGGGTCGTTCGTGGAGTACTCGCGGAGCGTGTCCACGATCTTCTCCATCTTCTTCTGCTGCTTCGGGTCCGGGACGGAGAACGACTCCGGGAGGTGGGCCGGGTCCACGACCGCGACCGTCTGGCGCATGTCGCCGAGCTCGCGCAGCTCCGCGGTGGTGAAGCTGGCCTGCACCGGCCCGCGGCGGCCGACCATGTGGACGTCGGTGTAGTCGGAGCCGACGATCTTCTTCATCGCGTAGTCGGTGACGTCGGTGGTCGCCATCTCCTCGGGCGTGCGGCTCAGGACGCGCACGATGTCGACCGCGACGTTGCCGTTGCCGATCACGGCGATGCCCGGCCCGCGCAGCTCCGGGTCGAGGCCCTCGAAGTCGGGGTGGCCGTTGTACCAGGCGCTGATCGCGCGCGAGCCGTAGACGCCGGGGAGGTCCTCGCCCTCGACGCCGAGCTTGCGGTCCTCGGTGACCCCGAGCGCGAGCACGACCGCGTCGTAGACGCTCTCGAGCTCGGCCACGCTCACGTCGCGACCGACCTCGACGTTGCCGAGGAAGCGGACCTGCTCGCGCTTGGCCGTCCGCGCGAAGACCCGCCACACGTTCTTGGTGCCCGCGTGGTCGGGGGCGACGCCGCTGCGCACGAGCCCGTAGGGGGTCGGGAGCCGGTCGATGATGTCGATGCGGATCTCGGGGTCCGCCTTGCACAGGGCCTCGGCGCAGTAGAAGCCGGCCGGTCCGCTGCCGATGATCGCGACGTGTCGGTGCATGAGGCCGCGCACCATAGCAGCCCGCCCCGGGGAGGCAGGTGATGGACCTCGCGGCGCGCGCGGGTTGCCGTCGGGGCCACGGCGGGGCAAAAATGCCGCCCGCCGGCCCCCCCCGGAATATCCTCCGGACGGCTCGCCGTTGGCCGGTCGCTTCTCGAGAATCTTCATGCGTCACGCCCATTCGCTCGTCCGGCTCGCGCTCGCCCTCTCCGTCGTCGGTGCCCTCGGGGGCGCTCTCGCGGGCTGCGGCGGCGAGAACATCCCGAACACCGACGTCCCCGACAACGCCGAGAACCGGGCCGTCCTCACCTTCGTCGAGGACTACCGGCACGCCGTGGAGCGGCGCGACGTGGGGGCGATCCTCTCGCTCGTCTCGCCTCGCTTCTTCGACGACAACGGGACGATCAGCTCGGACGACGACCGGGACTTCGACGCGCTCAGCGAGCAGCTCGCGCGCTTCGAGCAGATCCTCGATGTCCGCTACGAGATGCGCTACCGCAACGTGACGTACCGCGCCGACCGCATCCTCGTGGACTACACGTACACGGCGAGCTTCAAGGTCGCGACGCCCCAGGGCGATCACTGGGAGACGCGCCTGCGTGACAACCGGCTCGAGCTGGTCCGCGAGGATGGCGAATTCCGCATCATCTCGGGTATCTGAGGGGCCTCGGCCCCCCCGAAACACCCGTTGAACCCGGGGCGCCCGCCGGGATACCATCCGGGCGCCAGTGGCAGGGTCAGGCGACAAGAAGCAGCTGGGCAAGATCCTGCTCAGGCAGAAGCTCGTCACGCCTGATGAGCTGGACGAGCTGCTCGACGAGCAGCGCCGCACGCCGGGGGCGCGCCTGGGGTCGACGGCCGTGATGAGCGGCAAGGTCGACGAGGTCGACATGCTCCGCGCGCTGAGCGAGCAGCACGGCCTGCCGGGGATCGACCTCGCGCAGACCGTCATCCCGCTCGAGAACCTCCAGCTCATCCCCCACGACATCGCGCGGCAGTACCTGATCCTGCCGTTCAGCGTGAAGGACGAGCACCTCTTCCTCGCGATGGCCGACCCGGCGGACAAGCGGGTGATCGACGAGATCGAGTTCGTCACCGGCCGCAAGGTGTTCCCCTACGTCGGGGTGAGCGGACCGCTCGAGCACACGATCGAGGAGGCCTACGCCCAGCTCGAGCGGGGTGAGCAGTACTACGTCGGCCCGCACGCGCCGGAGGAGTACCTCAAGGACCTCGGCCTCGTGCGCGCGACCCCGCGCCCGCCGCCGCGCGACCCGAAGCACCGCCCGTCGTCGCCGCGCTTCCGGCCGCCCAGCACGCCCGCGATGGCGGTGGTCACCAAGGAGGACTCGGGAGTCCTCGCGGCCCCGGAGGTGCCCGTGCAGCGGAGCGCGCCGCGCAAGATGCCGACCCTCGACGACGCCTTCGCCTCCAAGGTGGCGCCGCTGCCGACCCGCGACGACGGCACCGGGGCGAGCGCGGGCAGCCGCTGCGTCCTGATCGTCGACGACGAGGACGACATCCGCCGCATGCTCCGGCGCGTGCTCAACGAGCGCGACATCGAGGTCGTCGAGGCGTCGCGGGGGAGCGAGGCGCTCGCCGCGGTGCGCGAGCGCGAGCCCGACGTGATCCTGCTCGACGCGATGCTCCCCGAGATCCACGGCTTCGACATCTGCCGCCGCATCAAGGGCAGCAAGAAGTATGGTCACATCCCGATCATCATGGTCTCGGCCGTCTACCGTGGCTGGCGGTTCGCCGAGGACCTGAAGCAGTCCTACGGGGTGAACGAGTTCCTCGAGAAGCCGTTCAAGATCTCCGACGTCGTGACCGCGGTGGAGCGGGCGCTCGAGGGCAAGGACCCCGACGAGGCAGCCGAGACGCTGTCGGAGGAGGCCTCGGATTGCCTGGAGCAGGGGATCAACGCGTATCGCGCCGGCGACCTGGACACGGCGATCCAACACCTTCAGCGTGGGATAGGGCTCGACCCGCTCGCGTTTCGCTTACACTACCACCTCGGCTTGCTCTACGGCCGGCGTGAGCAGCTCTTCGAAGGCATCCAGGCGCTGGAGACGAGCGTGGACCTCTCGCCGCGCAACTTCTCGGCTCTGAAGAACCTCGCGGTCCTCTACCAGCGCGCGGGGTTCAAGCACAAAGCGCGCGAGATGTGGGAGCGGGCCCTCGGCGCCGCGCCCGACGACGAAACTCGTCAGGGGATCAAAGACCACCTCGTCAGCTTGCTCTAACCTTCAGAATGCCCGCGCCCGGTCGTCCGCCTGAGGACCGGGCCTCTTCGAGAGAGAGCCTCCAGGAACCCGACCACGCGATGAAGTTCCTCTGCCCCAACTGCAAGGCCAAGTACCAGATCTCCGACGAGAAGATCGCTGGCCGCACACTCAAGATGGACTGCCGCCGCTGCAGTCATCCGATCGTGATCCGGGGCACCTCGAACAGCGCCAGCCCGCCCGCGTCCGGCGGCTCCCCGTCCAGCCCCCCGCGCGGGTCGCGCGGGTCGATCGCGAGCCCGAACCGGCGGCCCGGCTCGCACGTGGGCCCGGCGCCGTCCTCGCGCAGCTCGCGCTCGGCCCTCGGCTCGGACTTCCGGCGGCAGGCCGCCTCGCCGCCCGCGTCGCAGCGCCCGACCGCGCTCGACCAGTGGCACGTCGCGATCAACGACGTCCCCGTCGGCCCGATGAAGCGCGACGAGGTGGCCAAGAAGATGGCCAGCGGCGCGATCCACGGCGACTCGCTCTGCTGGCGCGAGGGCTTCGACGACTGGCGCGAGGTCCGCAAGGTCCCCGAGCTGGCCGCGCTCATGCGGCACAACGCGCCGCGCCCGGTGGCGCCGCCGCCGCCGCCGCCCAAGCCCGCGTTCCCGGCGCCGTCGCGCCCGCTCGGCCGCGGGGGCGCCGCGTCCCGCCCGGGTCGCCCGCCCACCGGTCGTGTCCACGCGGCCGCGCCCGCGCGTCCTCAGCCTGTGCGCCCGGCCGCGGTCGCGCAGAGCCCCGCTTCCGCTCCGTCGAACGTCGTGCCGATCGGCGGGCGCCTCGGGGCGGCGGCCGCGCCCGCCTTCGACGAGCCGGTCGGCGACTTCGTGGACGACGAGGAGCCGACGCGCGTCGGTTCGACCTTCGACTTCGACGCGCTCGAGGCGGCCGCGGGCGCTCCGGCGGCCCCGGCCAAGCCCCCGCCGGAGGACGAGCCCGTCGCGGCCGCGCTCGCGCCGGCCGAGGAGGCCTTCGATCCCTTCGCGTCGAGCGCCGGCGCGGCCCCGGCGCCCGCGCCGACCCCCGCGCCGACCCCCGCCCCTGTCGAGGCGGTGCCGGCCGAGGCGCCCGAGCGCCGGCGGCGCGCCATCCCGATCGGCGCGTGGATCGCCATCGCGGGCGCGATGGCCTTCGGCGTGGCCCTCGCGGTCATGGTCGGGACTCACTTCCTCACTCAGCCGCCTGCGGTCGCGACCGCGCCGGCTCCGACGCCGCCTCCGGCGGATCCCACGCCCGATCCCACGCCGGCCACGCCCGAGCTCGAGGTCCCGGCCGAGGTCGAGGAGCCCGGGGGCGAGGAGGGCGAGACGCCGGCCGATCCGGACCCCGAGGCCGAGGGCTCCGCGCAGACCGGCGCGGGCGGGAGCCGTCGCGCTGGCGGCGGAGGCCGCTCGACGACGACCACGGTGGGCAGCGCTGGCGCCGGTACGGGCACGACCCGTCCGTCGGGGGGCGAGTCCCTCACCGCGGCCCAGCGCGAGGCGCTCGCGCGCGCTGGCGCGGACACCTCGGCGCCGGCTCAGATCTCGGGCGCCCGCAACCCGCTCCTCGAGGGGGGCGGATCACGCGCCGCCGCCGCAGAGCTCACCGCCGACCAGATCCGTACGGTGGTCAACCGCAACCGCTCGAGCGTGCAGCAGTGCTACGAGACCGAGGCGCGCCGCGCCGGGACCGCCCCGACGGTCCGCATCAACGCGGCCGTCACGATCGGCGCCTCCGGCACCGTGACCCGGGTCTCGTCCCAGGGCGGCAGCTTCGGCACCCTCGGGAACTGCATCGAGCGCGCCGTGCGGCGCTGGGTGTTCCCGCGCTCGAGCGGCCCGACGAGCACGTCCATCCCGTTCGTGTTCAGCGGCCAGGAGTAGCCGCGGCGCCGGCGGCCGCGCCCCGAGACGTCGTCACCCTCGGACGGGCGAACGTGGACGCGTTTGGCGCCGATCGTCGCGTGCTCGCGCCTCGCGTGGCCGGGCCCGCCCGGGTGCCCCACGCCGAGCGGGCGCGGGCACGGGGCTGACCGCGGGGCTGACTCGAACGCCCCGCGGGCGCTGTTCGTCCGCCGGCTACGGGAAGAACGAGGCCGCGAAGCGGTCGCTGAGCCCGCGCTCCTCGGCCAGCTCGTCGAGCGCGTTCTGCGTGTTGGCGCGCACCGCGCCGGCCGTCTCGAGCCACGCCTCGACGCGAGCCTGCAGTCGCCCGAGCCCGGCGTAGGACTCGGCGCGTCCGGTGATCGCCTGGTGGGCTGCGGTGAGGCACGCGCGCATCGGCGCGATGAACGCGACGAGCGGATCGGGGATCTCGCCGCCCTCGTCGAGCTGGGCCATCACGAGGCTCGCGCCGGGGAGCTCGCCCTCGAGGCCGAGCGACACGAGCCGCTCGTGGTCCTCGGGGAAGAACCGCCGGTAGAGGTCGTGGTCGCGGTCGCCCTCGGTCAGCTCGAGGAGCGTCTCGCCGACGCGGGCCAGCGTGCGGTCGAGCGCGGCGTCCGCCACGCGGACCATCGCGCGGGCCTCGATCGCGCGGGCGCGGAGCGCGCGGCGGTCGGCCTCGATCGCCTCCCAGTCCGCGAGCACGCCACGCACGTCGTCGAACAGCTCGGTGAGCTCCTCGTCGGCCGCCTGCGATCGGAGCGCGTAGGCGGTGAACGAGAGCTGCTCGTAGGCGTCTTCCCAGAGCGCGGCTGCCGCGCTCGTCGTCAGCTGGAGTACCGTCGACATCGCTCTCCTCCTCAACCCTTGAACAGCTGCCCGAGGACCCCGCCGAGCCCGCCCGGGATGGTCGCGCTGACCCCGCCCGCGCGCGGCTTCGCCGCCGGCTGGCCGCCCGTCGAGGGCTTGGCCTTGCCGCCGCCGTACATCCGGGCCTTGCTCTTCTTGCCCGTGGTCGCCGCCTTCTTCGAGCGGTTGGCCTGCTTCGGTCCGCCCGCGGGCGCGCCGCCCCAGCCACCGCCGCCCTGGCCGAGCATCCCCGCGAGCGCGCCGCCGCCCATAGCGGCCGCGCCGCCCGCGCCGAGAAGGGAGCCGAGGTTGAGGCCACCGCTGCCCGCGCGCTCCCACACGTAGTCGATGATGAGCGGGGTCACGATCGCGCCGACCGTCCCGGCCACGCGCTGCGGCAGGCCGAAGCGCTGCGCGAGGACCTGCGCGACGTGGCCGCCGGCGACGCCCTGCATCCCGTCGACCGCCGAGCCCATCAGGCCCTCGCCGCGGACCAGGCCCGCGACGGCGCCGCTGAGGAAGTTGGTGACGTAGTGGCTGCCGCCGAGGTCGAGCATCCCATTGGGCCCGCCCGGCCGCGCGGGCTGCGCGCCGCCGCTCTGGGCCTGCGCGAACGCCTGCGCCGCGGTGGGCACCGCCGCTCCGAGGAGCTGCTGCGCCATGTTCGGCGCGAAGCCTTGCGACTGGAGACGGCTCAGCGCCGTCTGCCCCTGTCGCGACGTCATGAATCCTTGAACGAGCTCTTGCAGCACCTGGGCCTCCCGGATCGTCGAGGCCGGACTCTACCGCACGGCGCCGGCCTTGCGCGCCCCGATCTCGCGGGCCCGCGAGGGCGCGCACGCGCGACGCTGCTACGGTGACGCGGCCGTGGCCAAGGTCCCTCCGTTCGGCATGCCGCTCGACGCGATCCAGCGCGAGCTGGCGCGCATCCGCCACCCCTTCCGCGTCGCGATCCGGCGCAGCAAGAACCCCTTCAACGTCGGGGCGGTGATCCGCACCGCGCACAGCTTCCTCGCCAAGGAGATCGTCCTCATCGGGGACGCGGACTGGTACCGCCGCGCGGCGATGGGGATGCAGCGCTACGAGCGCATGGTCGAGGTCCCATCGGAGGAGGCCTTCGTCGCGCACGCGCGCGAGCGCGGGTGGTTCCTCAGCGCGCTCGAGAAGGACCACGACGCGCCGGTTGGCCTGTGGGACGCGCAGCTCCCGGAGGACGCGGTGATCGTGATCGGCAACGAGGAGGACGGCGTGGGCCCCGAGATCCTCGCGGCCGCGGACGAGGTCGTGGCGATCCCGATGTTCGGCATCAACCACAGCTACCCGATGACCGTCGCGGCGGGCATCGCGATGGCGGAGTGGGCGCGCCGCCGGTACGCGGGTGAGGGCCGCGTGGTCGTCACCCCGCGCGAGCCCTGAGGCGGCCGCGCTGGGCGGCATCGCGGAGCGTGCGCGTGGGCGCTTGCCTACCGGACCGATCTGACTACACTCGCGCTCTCTGTGGTGGCTGTAGCTCAGTGGTAGAGCACTGGATTGTGGCTCCGGTGGTCGCGGGTTCAAGTCCCGTCAGTCACCCTCAGCACCGGCCCCGGCGGATCTCCGCCGGGTCCATTTGACAGCACGTCGGAATCCAGTAAACACCGGCCTTCCTGCGCTCGTAGCTCAGCTGGATAGAGCGTCGGACTTCGAATCCGCAGGTCGGGGGTTCGAATCCCTCCGAGCGCGCTCGCCCCTCCGGGGGCCCTGAAAACCGGGTCATTAGCTCAATTGGTAGAGCAGTGGACTCTTAATCCATTGGCTGAAGGTTCGAGTCCTTCATGACCCACTTCGAAAAGCCCCCGCAGGTCGGGGGCTTTTGCTTTTCCGTCGTCGAGGCTGCCCCAGAGCGGTCGGTGCTGGTGTCCCGGCCGGTGTCCCGGAAGCGCAGCGTGTGCGGTCTTCGCACCCGCGTGTTAGCGCGCACCCCGGCCGAGGTGTTCGAGCCCGACTTCGCGCAGCCTGCGTGAGGGAGTCGAGCCCGCCGACACCGAGATGTCCCTCGTCGAGCTCTTCGCCGTGCAGCGTGACGCGGCTGGAGTCGCCGGCCGGAGGCGGGGCATCGGCGCGGGGCCGGTCGACGGAAGTAGGGAGAACGGAACAGACCAGGCCGTAGACGGGAGCATGGAGCTGAGCGACGCCGCGCACGCGGAGATCACGCGTCTCTGCGCCGCGGGCGACGACCTGGCGGACGAGGGACGCTTCGAAGAGGCCATCGCCGAGTACTCGCGAGCCTGGGCCTACCTGCCCGAGCCCAAGCAGCAGTGGGAGGCGGCCACGTTCATTCTCGCGGCGATCGGGGACGCGAACTTCCTCCGCGGTGCGTTCGCCCATGGCCGAGAGAGTCTGGCCGCGGCGATGCATTGCCCGGGCGCGATCGGGAATCCGTTCCTCCACCTGCGCCTGGGCCAGTGCCAGCTCGAGCTGGGTCAGCACGAGCGGGCCGCCGACGAGCTCGCTCGGGCCTACATGGGCGCGGGCTACGACATCTTCTCGAACGACGACCCCAAGTACTTCGCGTTCCTGAAGACTCGCCTCCAGCCGCCGCCGGGCGGCTGGGAGGCGTGAGCGCTAGCGCGAGGCGTAGGCGAGGACATCCGACCGACCTTGTCTTCGAGGCCCGCGAGGGTGCTCGAGAACCCCAGTGGTCCGGTGATCGGCGGCCGCCGGCGGCCCTCCACCCCATCCGCCGGTCCGCGCCCGCGACTCCGCGGAATCACACGAGCGCAATCCGGTACGCGGCTTGCGGTCTCGAGGTGCCCGGGGCCCCCGCGATGAGACAAAGACGACGAGCTGCGCCGACGCGTCCAGGAGCGCGTCGCGCACTACGAGGCCGACGCGCTCGCCCGCGCGAAGCGCGAGGCCGAATCTTCCTCGGCGCCCGCCGACGTGAGGCGCTTCGCCGTCAACGACCGCGCCGGCTCGTGGGAGGAGCTGGGGGCGCCAACGTCGGATGGATCTTCCTCCTGCGCTCCCTACAATCTCGTGCACTGAGCGGCGGCGACCTCGACGCAAGCTTCTCGAAGCGCGTCATCGAAGCACTCGTTCCAAGCTGCGATCTCGGGGGCGCACTCGATGTCGAAGCAGTCGAGGTTGAGTCGGTTGGGCGCTTCGTAGATGGACGCACCCGCGCAACGCTCGTCGATGCAGCACGAGACCTCTGCCCAGACGTCGTCGCAGTCGGCCCGCCGATTGATGCATGCGACGGTGTGGAGCGCGTTGCAGACCGAACAGGTCTCCACGTCGGCGTCATCGACGGTAAACGCGCGCAGGCATTCCAAGTTGCGGTCGGGGCACCCTTCGAGAGATCGGTTGGCCGCCTCGCTGCACGGACGGCAGTCGGGCCCGACGACACGTTCTCCACATTCGTTCGGCTGCTCGATATCCCAATCGCGGCAGCCGGCGTCGGGGAGGGGATCCGAGGCATCGAGGCTGAACGATTGGAAACAACCCGTCAGCCCGACTGCGGCCACGATCAACAAAGCAAAGCGCATCGCCCGCTCCGTAGCGAACCCCACGGGCCTTGTCGACTCGCTGCCTGCAGCAACGCCGGAGCCTCCCGCCGCCCCTCGGCGCGGCTCGGTAGTCGAGGACTCCAAGGTGGAACGTCGCTCGCGGTCGAACCGCCCATGACCCCTCGACTCGTCGCCCTTCTCGCCGGCCTCGCCGCTCTCACCGTGGTCGTCGCGGCCGCGCCCGCCCACGCCTGCCGGTGTGGGGGACCGACGCGCGCGGGGGAGGCGCTGCGCGACGCGGACGTGGCGTTCCTCGGGACGGTGACCGCGGTGCGCTATCGCGAGGTGAACGGGATCCGCATCGAGGCCGAGGCGGACTTCCAGATCGAGCGCTCCTATCGCGGGGTGAGCGCGCCCACGTACACGGCGACCTTCGACGGGACGAGCTGCGACCTCGGCGGGCTCGAGGTGGGGGAGACCTGGTTGGTGTTCCTGCGCGAGGGCAGCGGGCTCCACCTCCGGAAGTGTCAGGGCTCGCGTGAGGGTCGGGCCGCGCGGCGATGGGCGCGCGCGCTCGACCGGGCCGCCGCGGAGCGACCGGGTCGACGCAGCCCCAACGCCCGCCGCCCCACGCCCTGAGAGGCGCCTGGCGCCCGCCGTTCTCGAGAACGGAAGGAGGTTTGCGGCGCCGCGCTGCGCTACCCTGGTGCCCATGGTGAGCCGGGCGAGCGGCCGTCGCGTCCTCCTGTGGGTCAGCCTCCTCGGAGCGGGCTGCGCGCAGGTGCACGTGCCGGCCGGGGACGCGAGCGGTCGGGACGCGGGCTCGAGCGCCTACGGGACTCGCTACCTCGCGGGCTCGGACCCGTGCAACGACCAAGGGTGGACGAGCTGCGACTGCGCGGTCGGTGTCGGGATCGCGCGCTGCGCGGGGGGCGCGCAGGGGCCGTGCGAGTGCAAGCCGCCGCTAGCGCCCGACGGGCCCGAGCCGCCCGGCGGCTGCGCGGGAGAAGCGGAGCAGTGCGACGGCTACGACCGCGACTGCGACGGCGAGGTGGACGAGGCCTGCCTCGACGCGACGGTGCGCGGGACGCTCCCGTTCACGGGGACCGTGTGGCGCTTTGGCTACGCGCTCGAGTCGGGGAGCTGCAGCGAAGGCTCGTTCCAGTCGTTCTGGCCGACGATGGAGCCCCCGATCCTCGGCGACGTGCCGTGCATCGAGAGGTACCCGGGCGGGCCGTACCGCGTGGGCCCCGACGGCGCCGTGTACTTCGGCGCGTTCTTCCCGAGAGCTCCGACGGGGATGAGCGGCCTCCGTCGCGTCGCGCCTGACGGCACGCAGACGGTCGCGGAGACGCCTCCGTGTACGGGCCGCGCCATCCCGCGCTGGGGTGGCTTCGCCTTCGGAGCGGACGGGGCCCTCTACTACCGCTGCGGCGACACGGTCTATCGCGACGGCGTAGAGCTCCCCGTCGAGGGGCGGATCGAGGCGGTGCTGGAGTCCGGCGCGCTGCTGCTGACCGGTGGGGTGGTGGAGGCGATGGCCGACCTCGCCTGGCTCGTCCGCCCCGACGGAGAGGTCCTCTGGGAGCACGCGGTCTCCGGCGTGCGCCTCGGGATCGACTCGGCCACGGTGGCGGGCGACAGCGTGTTCCTCGCCGCCATCCCGATCGGCGGTCCGGACGAGTGGTGGATGCTCCGGATCGACGCCGACGGAACGGAGACGCGGGTTCGCCGCGTCCCCGAGCCCGTCGACTCACGCCTGTGGGCGGACGAGCGGCTGCTCGCGCTGCCCGACGGGCGCTTCTACTACGGCAACCTCGAGATCCCGGTCTCCGGCCCGCCGCGCGAGGTCGAGCCGGCGCCCGCGCACCGCTACTGGGCCCACGTCTCGTTCCCTGGACCGTGACCTCCACGGCGGGCCGGGTCACCGAGCCGAGGCCTCGCATCGTTCCGCGCGGACTCGGAGCGTCGTCTCGTGCGACGCTCCTCCGGGTGACCTCCTCGACGCGGTACGCGTGCCTCCTCGCGCTGCTCACGTCCGCCTGCGGCTCGTCGCCGACCGCCGGGGTGGAGGCGCCCGTGCCGGAGCAGGCCCCAGCGGAGGCCGATGCGCCGGGCGCCTGGACCGCGCAGCGGCTGGCGCGTTCGGGCGAGGGATACGACTCGACCGCCACGGGCTTCTGCTCCATCGACGCCGCGGAGCGCGTGGTGTGCTGGGGCGCGGCATGGGGCGTGGCCCCTCGGACGGTCGAGGGGCTCGACGACGCGGTCGAGGTGGTGGCCACGCCCACCCACGTCTGCGCGCGGCGGCGGAGCGGTGAGGTGGCGTGCTCCCGTCGAGGCGGGGGCGACGCCGAGGTGGTGCTCGAGGACACGGTCGACGTCGCGGCGCTCGGCTACGAGCTGTGCGCGGTGACCCGCGCGGGCGAGGTCACGTGCTGGGGCGGCCCGTGGAGCGAAGACCATCCGTCGTGGCGGCGCTTCCGTGGAGCGGTCGAGCGCTCGCACGCGATGGCCGGCACGCCCGAGACGTGGCGCCGGCGCGCGCGGCTCGACGGCCTGACCGATGCTGTCGCGCTGCGGGCCAGCGGGCCCGCCGCGGCCCCCCGCTGGTGTGCGCTGCGGCGCTCGGGCGCGGTCACGTGTTGGGGCGTCGACGAGGAGGCGGGACCGCTGGAGGGGATCGGAGACGCGCTCGATCTGACCCTGGCGGGGCCGGCGCCGTGTGTGCTCCGCCGCGCGGGTGGCGTCGTGTGCGAGGAGGCCGCCGCCCCCGGCGAGACGTCTATGTGGCGTGCGATCCCACAGAGCAGCGACGCCCGGGCATTCGTCCGGGGTGCGCCGCTCCGGGACGCCGAGGTCTGCGCGCGCGTCGCCGCGGGCGACCTCGCCTGCTGGCACGCCGACGATCGCTTCACGCCTCCGCTCCCCGAAGGGCTGACGGACCTGACGGAGGTGGCGCCGGTGCGCGAACCCGACGCCGTGCGCGGCGCGGCGCGGGCGGACGGGCTGCCGGAGGCCGGCTGCGCTGCGACGCCCCGCGGGCCGTGGTGCTGGGGGCCGCTCGCGGCGGCGGGTCGCGCGCCGGAGGCCGCGCGCGGACCCGTGGCGCCCGTCGGGCTGTCTGACGTGGTCGAGCTCACAGCGGGCGACTGGCACACCTGCGCGCGGCGCCGCTCGGGGGAGATCCTGTGCTGGGGCCGCAACGCCTACCAGGCGCTCGGGGAGCCGACCTACGACCCGCGCGCCGAGGACGCGGTCCCAGCCGTGGCGTCCCCGACCCCGCTCGCGACGCCGGAGGGAGCGCGCGTCTTCGCCGGCGCAACCGATGTGTGCGCGGTGGACGCGCGCGGCCGGGTCGCGTGCCGGGGGCAGGTCGCCCACGCGATGGAGGCCGGCGGCGCCGCGCCCGACGACGGCTGGGTCCCCGCGGTCGGGCTCACCGCGCCCGAGCGGCTCGTCACGGGCGTCTACACGTTGTGCGGCCTGCGCCGAAGCCGGGTGTCCTGCGCGGGCCGCGACGTCCGCCAGCCGGGCCCGCAGCCGCTCGAGGTGCCCAACCGCTTCGCGCCGCTCGCCGCGCTGGGCCCGGCCGTCGATCTGAGCGCCTACGCCAACCAGATCTGCGCCGCGGGGCGCGACGGTCGCGTGCGCTGCGTCGGCTCCTACGTCGTCGGGCGACGAGGGGACGCGCGTGCGGCGATGGAGCTGCCCGCGATCCGCGGCGCCACGCGCGTCCTCCTCGGCGAGCGCAGGGTCTGGGTGCTCGCGGAGGGTCACGTGCGCGCGCTGGCCGAGGAGGCGGAGCCGCCCTTCGCTTCGCTCGAGGAGGGCGACGGCTGGTGGTACGGCGAGCTCCCCGGGATCGACGACGCCGTCGACCTCACCCCGAGCTGCGCCCTGCGGGACGGCGGCGCCGTGGTGTGCTGGGGCTGGCTGGCCCGCCTGCTCGGGGCGGAGACCTTCCACCCCGTGACCGTCCCCCTCGAGGGGGCGGCGACTCAGCTCGTGGGCGCGCCGGGGCACGCGTGCGCGCTGCTGGACAATGGACAGGTTCGTTGCTGGGGCGACGACCGCTTCGAGCAGCTCGGCGACGGCCCGGCCGCGCGGTGGCTCGACACCCCGGTCGCGGTCGACGGAGAGTGGACCGGCGGCTGAACGCGCCGGGCTGCGCGAGAGCTCAGAAGCGGACCTCGTCGTCGACACAGCCGCGGACCACTGTGCCTACGCGGTGCACGTGGCCGTCCGCGCTGCCCTCCGCGCTGCCCTCCGCGTTGCCCTCCCGGTTGCCGACGAAGACGTTGAGGCTGTCCGCGGTTGGCCTCGATGCAGGGGCGGGCAGAGGTCGCTCCCCGTCCGTCGCCGCCGCTCCACCGCCGCTTGGCGGCGCCGCCCCCCGTCGCTTGGTGGCGCTGCCCCGTCGGCTCCGACGTTCGGCGCGCCGGGGCCGGCGTCGTCGAGGGCGGGGGTGGGGCTCGGCGCAGCGGCCGCGAGGAGGAGGGCGAAGGCGCGGGCTCGGGTCGTGGGTGGAGGATGCACCGCGGTCGCGACGGCTCACCGATCGCGCGCGACCCGTGAGCGCGGCTCGTCTCGCGCTACGGGCCGGGACACACGAAGTCGGGGGGGCACTCGCCCTCGAGGCCGCAGATGCCGCAGCTCGCGTCGCAGCAGATCTCAGCCCCGCGGCACCGGTTGGGTCCGCACACGACGCCGGCGCCCGGGGGTGTCGAGGTGGTGGGCGCGCCGGTGTCGGGGCCCGCGTCGTCGGCGGTGGCGGCGTCGGAGATGACGGCGCCGGCGTCCCGATCACGCCCGTGGCTGTCCGAGCAGCCGAGGAGCGCGAGGAGCGCGAGCGCGCCGAGGAGCGTGCACGCGCGCCTCACGGCCGCCCCCGCCACACGTAGAACTGGCCGTAGTACTGGCCCAGCCGGCTGACCATCACGAGGTCGTCGTATCCGTCGCCGTCGAGGTCGGAGCCGGCCGCGACGCTGTTGCCGAGATGCCAGCTCCACGCGCCCAGCTCGTCCGCGCCGCCGTTCGCGTAGGTCCGGCCGAGGAAGGCGATGGATTGGTCGAGGTCGAGCGACGCCGCGCGAACATCTACGGGGCCGAGGAAGAGATGGGCCGCCCCGCCGCCGCCCTCGGCGCCCGTCGGATCGACGTACAGGAAGT
Organism: Polyangia bacterium; assembly: GCA_030426845.1. Classification (GTDB taxonomy): domain Bacteria; phylum Myxococcota_A; class Polyangia; order Polyangiales; family Sandaracinaceae; genus JAUHXR01. Next base: position 25,163 of record JAUHXR010000047.1, read on the forward strand.
CATCGGCGCCGTCTCCGTTCACGTCGCCCGCGGGCAGCAGCGCGGAGGGCCTGGCGTGCGCCTCCGCGTCGCTCGGCTCCCGTCGGAGGGTCAGCGAGCCTTGCTCCGCTCGGAACATGTCGGGCCACCCCGAGCCGCCCGGGATCACGAAGCCGGTCGGCTGGTCCGGCAGGCGGGTCACGCCGAGCTCGTCGCGGCCATCCCCGTCGAGGTCGCCGACGCCGTGCGCCAGCGCGGCGTCGAGCGAGGTCGCGTCCGAGAGGGTCACCTCGCCGCGCAGTCGCGCGCCGCCCGGGAGGATCCACCAGCGTACGGTCTCGGCGATCGTGTCCTCGCTCGGCGCCGACGAGACGAGCAGGTCGTCGAGCCCGTCGCCGTCGAGGTCGCCCGCGGGCTGCGCGGGCCCGAGGCGCGCGCCGTCCAGCCCGCGCAGGACCGCGTCGGCGTCGGCCTCCGAGAGGCGCCCCGTGGGTCGCTCGGCCCGCCCGTAGTAGAGGTAGGCCGCGCCGGAGTCCGGGGCCGCGACGACCAGGTCGCCGCGTCCGTCTCCGTCGAGGTCGCCCACGCCGACCGCTGTCCCGAAGCCGGTGCACGAGCCTTGCTCGCGCATGAGCGACGCGACGTCGCGTACGTCCACGACGCCGTTCAGTCGCGGCCCGCCCCAGAGCGTGAGCACGTTGCCCTGCTCGCAGAGGCCGCCGACGCTGACCAGGAGATCGTCGCGTCCGTCACCGTCGAGATCGCCGGCGGGCGCGATCCAGTGTCGCAGGGTGTTGATGTGCCAGCCGAGGATCGTCGCGTCGGGGACGATGCGGCCCTCGATCCCGATCTCGGGGCCGCCGTAGTCGATGTAGGCGACGAGCTGCGTGAAGCTGGGGCAGCCGTCGTCGCACGGGACCGTGTCCGGCGGGTTGTAGCGGTACGTCCAGAAGACGACGTCCCCGAAGCCGTCTCCGTCCAGGTCGCCGGGCATCACGACCCCGCTGACGTACTCGTTGTGCACGCCAGGGTGAAAGACGGCGGCCGCGTCACCGACGTCGCGGCGCTGACCGGGTTCGAAGGGCGCGTCCGGATCGATGTCTTGCGCGCCGGGATCGACGTGCGAGTCGACGGGATCGGCGGACGGGTCGAAGGTGCCGGGCACGCCGGGGTCTCCGCACGCCGCGAGCGCGAGCGCGAGCAGGAGCGTGGTTCGATCTCTCAAGAGGGCCTCCGTTCAGGTGCACCCTCCCGACGCCTCGGCGGGGCGGTTTGGCTCAGGCTTTTCGACCAGGCTTTTCGACCAGGCTTTTCGACCAGCATCTCGACCGGGCATCTCGACCGGGCGGCGGTCGAGGCCGCAGCGCGGAGGCTCAGGGCTGACCGGCGACGGCACCGACGTCGGCGCAGCCGATCGCGCAGAGGTGATCGAGGACCTCGCTCGGGGCCGGCGCCTCGCCCGGCTGCTGCAGGAGGGTCAGCCGCTCGGGCGCGCCGTGCTGGAGGAGCTGCGGCGTCTCGCACCCGTCGGCGCCGAGACGCGCGGCGAGGGCGACGCGCGCCTCGGGGTCGGCCTCGCCGCGCCAGCGTTGGAGGAGCGTGACGGCCTCGGGGTCGACGCCCGGCTCGGCGGCGAGGCGCTCGGCCACGCGGGCGTAGTGCGCCTCGCGGCTGAGCACCGCGCCGCCCTCCGTCCAGGGCATCTCCTGGTCCAGGGCGTCGAAGCGGGCGTGGGTGTCGTGGGCGAGGCGCGCGCCGGGGGTGTCCGTCTGCGCGGTGAAGGCGGAGCGACCGCACAGCTCGAGCAGCCGCACCTCGTCGCCGACGCGGCGCCGCGCGGCCTCGCTCGCGCCTTCGCACGCGTAGACGACCGCGGTGGGCTCCGTCGGCGCCTCGAGCGCCGCCTCCGCAGGCGCGCGCCCCGCGTCGCAGGCGTAGACCGGGACCTCGGACGGGTCGTAGGTGGCGACCGCGATCGCGAGCCAGACCACGCCGGCCGCGATCGGCGTGCTGAGCAGCGCGCCGTAGCCGAGCAGCCACGGGACGCGGTGCCAGAGCGGCTCGTCGCGCCGCCGCAGCCGCTCCTCGACCTGCGCGGCGAGGGCCTCGCGGGCGGTGAGCGGCATCCGCGCGGTGGCGACGTCGGCGAGCAGCGCGCGGTGGATGGTCGCGAGCTGCGCCCCCCGCGGGAGCTCGGCCACGCCCTCGGCGCGCAGGCGGGCCGCGAGCCGCCCCGCGCGCCACGCCGTCCGGGTCCCGAGCGCGACGATCACCGCGAGCGATCCGAGGAGCGGATCGCCGAACCCGAGCGCGCCGAGGCCGAAGCCGACGATCGCGAGGAGGCGCAGCGCGAGGTCCACCCACGGGCCGTCCACGTGGAGGAGGCGGTGGACGATGCGGCCGCCGTCGAGGGGGAAGAAGGGCAGCAGGTTGAGCCCGTTGAGCGCGACCGCGAAGCCGCCGAGGTCCGTGAGCCATCCGCCGCCGCCCGGGCGGAGCCCGTCGATCACGAGCAGGCCGAGCCCGAGGAACAGGCCAGGGACGGGGCCCGCGAGCAAGACCAGGATCTCCTGCCAGAGCTTCGCGTCGCGCTTCTGTCCGCTCGCGGCCGCGCCGAAGAACGGGATGAAGAAGATCGCCGTGTTGCGGTAGCCGAGGAGGCGCATCGCGGCCCAGTGGCCGAGCTCGTGGACGAGCAGGACCAGGACGAGCGTCGGGATGAACGTGCCGCCCCAGACGAGCGCGCCGAGGCCGGCGAACGCCGCGCCGCTCACCGCGAGCACCCCGAGGAGGAGCGGCGCGGGGAGCGTCCGCGCGTCGAGCGCCTCGCGCAGGAGGTGGCGCTCGGCGAGCTGCTCCGGCGTGGCGGGGGGGGCGCCGGCCGCGGTGCCCGTGGCGAGCTGCGGCAGCGCCTTGATGCTCCGCCGCGCGGCCCCGAACGTGGCGAACGCGCCGCGCAGCGTCAGCCGGAGTGAGCCGTCTCGTGCCGTCGTCGCGAGGCCATCCGACGCCGCAGCCTCCCACGCCTCGCGCTCGCGCGCGTCGACGCGGCTCCACAGCGCGTCGGGGTCGGCCGTCGCGTCGAGCGCATGGCCCTCGGCGGTGAGCGCGTCGAGCGTCGCGCGGTGCGCGAGCAGCGCGTCCTCAAACCGCGGCGTGTAGACCGCGTCGACGCGATAGCCCGGACGCGCCGGGACCCACGGGGGATCGCCGCCCTGGCGCGTCTCGATCGCGATCGCGCCCTCGTCGGCGGTGGAGTAGAACCCGACGTAGACCGCGGTCGCCGGGTTCGTGCCGAAGAACACCCGGGCCCAGACCTCGCCCGCGTCGTCGCGGTAGAGCCGCGTCACGGTCGGCCGCGCCGGCACGGGGCCGCCCTCGACGAGCACCGCGACGGGCTCCAAGCCGAGCGCGCCGAGCACCTCGTCGGCGTAGGCGCCGTGGGCCTCGAGGTGGGCCGGGAGCTCTGGAAGCGGCTCGCGTGTGTACGGCCCGTACCGCAGCCGGAGCAGCGTCCGGAGCTGGACGAAGAGCGCGAACACCCGCAGGCCCACGAAGAGCCCCGCCCCGACCAACCCCCACACCCAGATCGTGTCCATCGTCCGCCTCCCGCGATGCTACCCGCTTCGGTCGGACGGCGCCGCGGTTGCGTCGCATGTGCGCGGCTGGACGGCGTGCAGTCATCTTGCTTGGATCGACAGATGGAGACGTCCCTCATCCTGGAGAACTACGCCGCCCAGCGCGCGGTGTGGCCCGAGGAGGGCCGCGTGATCCTCGCGCAGCACGACGCGGAGCACGTGGTCGTCTACCAGGCGTTCCATCCGGTCACCGCCGCGTATGCGGTGCACCATCAGCGCCTCGGTGGTCCGCGCTACTCGTGGACACGCATGAGCTGGATCAAACCAGGCTTCCTCTGGATGATGTACCGCTGCGGATGGCTCACGAAGGACGAACAGCAGGGCCGCGTGCTCGCGATCTGGCTCGACCGCGCGTTCTTTGACGAGGTCGTCGCGCGGGCGGTCGAGTCGGGCTGGGATCGCGAGCGCTTCGCTTCGCGCGAGGCCTGGAAGGCGGCGGTGGGCGCTTCGGAGGTCCGTGTCCAGTGGGACCCCGACCACGATCCGATGGGCGAGAAGCAGCCTCGCCGCTCGATCCAGCTCGGCTTGCGCGGCGAGACCCTGCGTCGCTTCGCGGAGGAGGCGACCTGGCGCATCGAGGACATCAGCCCGCTCGTCCAGCGCGAGCGGGCACACCGCGCGGAGACCTCGCGGCTGATGATCCCGCGGGAGCGCCCGTATCGCACGGCGTGAGCCCGCAGAGAGCGCTCACAGGGCGCGGCTCACGGAGCCCCCTCCCACGAACAGGCTGCTCACACGATCGCGACGACGACGGTCACGTTGTCGGAGGCCTCGCCCGCGAGGGCGGATTGCAGGAGACGGGTCGCGATCTCCTCGGCGCTCCCGCGCGCGAGGTGCTCCTGGATCGCCTCATCGCTCAGCTCCTTGGTGAGCCCGTCGCTGCACAGGAGGTAGCGGTCGCCCTCGCGCAGCTCGAAGCTCGGCCCCTCGACCTTCGGGTCCTCGTCGCTGCCGCCGATCGCGTTCGTCAGAGCGTGCGCGAAGCGGGGCGCGATCTGGGTCGCGCCGCTCGCGCGCGCCGCGGTCTCGATCGTGTGGTCGGTGGTGAGCTGGTGGAGCGCGCCGTCGCGGAGACCATAGGCGCGCGAGTCGCCGACGTGGGCGAGGGCGACCGCGCCGTGGTGCGCGTAGAGCGCGGTGAGGGTCGTCCCGAGCGACGTGGGCTGACCCTTCTGCGTCGCCACCTCGCGCATGCGGCGCTGGCACTCGAGCGCCGCGCGCTGGAAACCGGCGCGCACGAGCTCCGGCACGACTCCGTCGCCGATCGGGATGTGGCGCATCGCGTAGTCGGCGATCGTGTCGACCGTGACCGCGCTCGCGAGCTCGCCGTTCGCGTGTCCGCCCATCCCGTCGGCCACCATCAGGAGCGTGGCCTTCGCGCCCGCGCGCCCGTCGAAGGCGCCGAGGCTGGACTGCGGTGCGCGCACCCGCCGCTCGAGCTCGAGCACCATGAAGTGGTCCTGGTTCTCGTCGCGCCGGTGGCCGGGGTGCGTGATCCCGAACACGTCGGTGAACGGGCCGCGGGCGGCTGCGGCGCGGTGGAGACCGGGGAGGGTGCTGGCGGAGTGCGTGGGCTGGGTCATTCTCAGGGGCACCGCAAGACGCGATCCGACCGCGCGCGCGCGCTGCCCAACGGTGCGGGTGAGGCGCGATGCATCACCTGGGGCGCGCAGGTCGCGGCCCGATGGGTCGCCGCGCTCGCCGTCGGTCCCGGCACGCCTCCTGCGATGCGCCCGCGCATGAGTCAGGACGAGCTTCCCCTGCGCGTGCGCTCCCCGCGCGACGCCGGCCCGCACGCGGCGTTCTTCACCTCACCGCTCTCGACCATGGTCGCGCCAGGCCTCACGGGGCCGACCTCGGTGCGCGTCGGGGCGCGCACGCGCTGGCGCGGGCCGCACCGGCTGGTGGTCCGCTCGCTCGCCTCGGACGCCGGCTCGCGCTCCGTCGCCGCGACGCCCCCCGAGGCGATCCTCGCCAGGGACGGCACCTTGTCGCTGGACTGCGATGGCCTCGAGCCGGACACGGACTACGCCTTTCGGGTCGAGGCCATGGCGGTCGACGGCGTGCTCGGTGAGGGACGCTTCCGCACCGCACCGCCGACCTCGCGCGCCGACGGCGTCTACCGCTTCGGCATCCTGAGCTGCAACAACCCGTTCGCGCCCGACGGCGGCCTCGACCCGGCCGGCCTCCGCGTCCTCTCGTTCGCCGAGCGGACCCTGCGCGCCGAAGGTGTCAGCCGCGTGTTCTGGATGGGCGACCAGATCTACGGAGACCTCCCCGAGCCGCTCTCGCTGTTCGACCCGGAGTTCTTCCGCGCGATCGCGCCCGCGGGCCGCGACTCGATCTTCGACTGCTCGGCCGATGAGGTGCGCGCGCTCTACCAGGAGCGGCACCGGATCTTCTTCAAGCCGCGGCCGTTGACCGACCTCCTCGCGGGCTTCGCGTCCCACGCGATCCTCGACGACCACGAGATCATCGACAACTTCGGCTCCGACCCGAAGCACCACGGCCCGCGGTGGCGCGCGGTGCGCGAGGGCGCGCTCGACGCCTTCCACGACTACCAGGCCCGCCGCGTCTTCGGAGAGGCGCGACCCGCGAGCTTCGACCACGGGGTGCGGCACGGCCCGATCGCCTTCTACGTGCTGGACCTGCGGAGCCCGCGCACCGCCACCCACGAGGCGATCGACCTGATGGGGGACGCGCAGCGCGCACGCCTCGAGGCGTTCCTCGCGCGGAACGCCGACGCGGCGGCGGTCGTACTCGTGCTCAGCGTCCCGATCCTCCACGTCCCCGACTGGATGGCCACCGTCGCCGCGAGGCTGAGCGGGGAGGGCAGCGACGCGGCTGACCGCTGGAGCTGCGCCCGCGCGCAGCCCTGCCGAGATCAGCTGCTGGACGCGCTCGCGCGGCACACCCAGCGCCACCCCGCGCAGCGCGTCTTGCTGGTGGGCGGCGACATCCACGTCGGCGCCGCGATGCGGTTCCGGCTCGGCGAGGACGGTCGGGACATGCTCCAGCTCGTCTCGAGCGCGATCTCCAACGTGCAGGGGCGCGCGCACGAGGTCGCGGCGGAGGCGCTCCCGCGCATGCGCTCGGTCATGGGCCGCCACAGCCGCACCTACGCGCGCGCCGAGCTCCTCGAGGGCGTCGGTCCCGAGCGCCACAACCCCTACGGCGGCCTCAACTTCGGCGTGGTGGAGATCGACGCGCGCCCCGCAAGCGACGCCGGCGTCCGGCTCCGCCTCTTCGGCGCCGACGACGCCGTGATCCCCGGCCCGCGCGTCGTGTTCGACTCCGGCTGGATCTGAGCCGCTCGAGCAGATGGGGACGGACCGAGCTCCCCGAACCTTCGATGTCACCGAAGCTCGGCGCCCGCCGGGCGGACGAGGGGACGGACGAGGGGACGGACCGAACCTCTCGAGCTCTCTCCTCAAACAAGCTCGAGAAGCTCGGTCCGTCCCCGTTCCCAAGCTTGGGCTCAGCGCGCGGCGGGGCTCGTAGGGGTCGCGGTGAGCTCGGTGGCAGCGTCGCCGACGCTCAGCGCGGCCGCTCTGACGGGCTCGAGGTAGCGGGCCGCCGAGTCGAGCGGTCGGTCGCCGAGCGCGACGTAGCCGGCGGCGCCGGCGAGGCCGATCACGGCCGCGAGGGCCGCGCCCTTGGCCCAGGGGACGCCGCTCCACCACGCCTCGCCGACCAGCGGGGCCGGGAGGTCTTCGAGCCGCAGGCGGGGGAGCGATCGCGTCTGCACGCTCCCCGGCGGGGCGAGGCGCTCCGTCTCGACGGTCGCGCACACCTCCGACGCCGACGCGGGGCGGTGCTTGCCGAGCTTCGAGAGGAGCCGGCCGACGAGCGCGTCGAGCCACATCGGGCAGTCGTCGCGGAGCGCGCGCGCGGGCGGCGGCTCATGCGTGCGCGTCCTGGCCAAGATCGCCTCGAGCGACGGCTCGAGGGCGTCGTCCGCGCCGACCTCGACGTCGAACGGCATCACGCCGGTGAGCGCCTCGTAGAGCGTCACCCCGAGGGAGAACAGATCGCTCTTCTCGGCGACCGCGATGCCGAGGGTCTGCTCGGGCGACATGTAGCCGGGCGTGCCGATCTTGCTTCCGGGGTCGCTCAGCGTGGGGCGCCCCATCGCCGTCGGCAGGAACGCGCAGATGCCGAAGTCGATGAGCTGGACCCGGAGGCGGCCGTCGCTGTCTTCATGGAGAAGAACGTTGTCGGGCTTCACGTCGCGGTGGACGAAGCCGGCGCCGTGGATCGCCTCGAGCGCGCGGGCGAGCTGCGCCGCCACCTCGATCACGTCGGCGATGGGGAGCGGGCCGCGGAGGATCCGCGCCGCGAGCGTGTCCCCGTGGCAGCGCTCGATCGTGAGGTAGGGGCGCCCGTCCTCGAGGCGACCGCTGTCGAAGAGCTGCGGCACGTGGCTCGAGCGGACGCCGACGAGGGCCTCGATCTCGCGCTCGAAGCGCGCCACGAGGGTCACGTCCTTGGCCAGCGGGGCGCTGAGGACCTTCACCACCGCCGGCTGATCCGACGACACGTGGGTGGCCGCGAACACCTCGGCCATCCCGCCCTCGGCGATCGGCTCGCCGCACACGAAGCGTCCGAGGACGCGCCCTTCGATGGAGTCGCTCACATGCGCTCCACAGAGCAAGCGACGCGCCACGCGCCCGCGTGTGCGCTGGCGAGTGACACGGCGGTGCAACTTGCCCCAGGTGAGCCCCCGCGCGCGGGCGGAGCGGCGCCGGCCGGGTGTGGGGGCAGGCTGCCACGCCGGCGGCAGCGAGGCCCCGGCCGGGCCCGCTCGGGGCGGGCGAGGGCGGCTGGCACGGACCCCGCAGTGATCTCCGAGCGACCTGAACCCCACCCCAATCCCACAAGGAGACCTCATGTTGAAATGGACCGCGATCTTCCTCGTTCTCGCCCTCATCGCCGGCGTGCTCGGCTTCGGCGGGATCGCGGCCGGCGCCTCCTCGATCGCTCAGATCCTGTTCGTCGGCTTCCTCATCCTGGCCGCGGTCTCGCTCGTGTCCAACCTCCTCCGCCGCGCGAGCTGAGGGGTCGACGACGCGACCGCGCGAAAGCCGATCTTCTTCGCCGCGCTCGCGCTCGTCGCGGGCCTCGCGCTGCCCCGCGGGAGCCTCGCCCAGGAGAATGAGGCGCCCGCGCCGCGCGTCCGCGAGCCCCTGTTCGTGACGACCGAGCTCGGCGTCTCGGGCCCCCTCAACAACCCCGTGAACGGCCTCTTCGGCGTCGGCATGTCCGGCGGCGTCGGCGCCTACCACGCGACCCTCCCGGAGCTCGCGGTCGGTGGCCGCGTGCAGGCGGGCTTCCTGGGCGAGGGTAACGACATCCCCGAGGAGCCGGTCGATCGCGACGTGCTCGACTGCGCAACGATCGGGCCCGCGCTCCGCGTCCGCCCGCTCGCCTCGCACCACGAGCCCGACGACCGCGCGACGGGCCTCTACGTCGACATCGCGCCAGGCCTCGCGCTCGCGGACGGTCACGTGATCCCACTTCGACCACGACAGCGCAGAGCTCCGCCCCGCGGGGTGCGGGCAGCTCGACGCGTTCGTCGAGCACTACGAGCAGCACGGCGACCGCTACGATCTCCTGGTCATGACGGGCCACGCCGACGCGCGCGGGCCGAACGACTACAGCGAGGAGCTCAGCCGGGAGCGCGCCCTCGCGGTGCGCGACTACCTCGTGCGCCACGGCGTTGACGGCGACGTGCTCCGCACCGAGGCGTACGGCGAGGCCCGGCCGACCGTCGGTCCGGCGACCACGCCCGGCCAGCACCAGCTCAACCGACGCGTCGAGCTCCGCGTGGTGTGGCAGCCGGGCGAGCGTCCCGAGGGGGTCGCGCCCGAGGCCGACCCGACCGATCCGTCCTACGTCGACGCGGCGTCGGTGCCCCAGGCCTCCCGCTGATCGCTGTCCCGCCGACCTCGCGTCGGCGCACTCCGCTGAGAGCCGCCCCGCGCCGCGTGCGCCGGGCGGCTCTCGCGCGTTCTGCGTACGCGAGGGCGTGGGAGGCATCGTGTGGGGCAGATCGCGCCGAGGGGGGCGGCCCGTCACGCGCCCATCGCTCCCCGGGCCGACCCGCGCGGTGCGCACGCCTCTTGCTCATCGAGGTCGCATGACCCTCCGCCTCACCGCCGCTCTCGCGCTCGCCCTTTGCGCCGCGCCGCTCGTCGCCTCGGCGCAGGACGCGTCGTCCGAGCCCTCGGTCGCCTCTCGCCTCGCGTCGATCTACGACACGGTGCCGAGCTTCGAGGGGATCTCGGTGGAGGAGGAGGACGGCGTCGTCCACCTGCGTGGGGACGTCGCGACGTCCGAGGCCCACGAGGACGCGGTGGAGATCGCGTCCTCGCTCGACGGCGTGATCTACGTCGACGATCAGCTCGCCGAGACGGTCGCGGTCGGTGATCGCATCGGTCCGCTCCGCGCGCGGGTGAGCGGCTGGATCGAGGGCGCGGTCGAGCGCCTCCCGCTCATCGGCCTCGCGCTCTTCGTGTTCCTCGCGATGGTCGGCCTCGGCCGCCTCCTCGCGCGCCGCGAGCGCCTGATCGGGCTGCTCGTCCGACGCAACCTCCTGCGGACGCTCGCCCAGCGCATGGTGGCGCTCTCCTTCTCGGCGGTCGGGCTCCTGCTCGCGCTCGAGATCCTGGACGCCACCACGCTGGTCGGGACGCTCCTCGGAACGGCTGGAGTCATCGGGATCGCGGTCGGCTTCGCGTTCCGCGACATCGCCGAGAACTACCTCGCCTCGCTCCTCCTCGTCACCCGGCGCCCGTTCGCCCAGGGCGACTCCGTGAAGATCGGAGAGCACGAGGGGAAGGTCATGCGCCTCACGATGCGCGAGACGGTCATCATGACCTTCGACGGCAACCACCTCAGCCTACCCAACGCGCAGGTCTTCAAGGCGTCGATCCTCAACTACACGCGCAACCCGAAGCGGCGCATCGACTTCGCGGTGGGTGCGGGGGTGGACACCGACCTCGTCGCCGCGCAGGACCTCGGGGTCGAGACGCTCGCGCGCTCGCCCGGCGTGATCGGCGAGCCGGCGCCCCTCGGCGTGATCGAGCAGCTCGGCGACTCGAACGTCGCGCTCCGGTTCTACGCCTGGATCGACCAGCGCGAGACCGACTACTTCAAGGCGCGCAGCGAGTGCATCCGCCGGGTGAAGACGGCGCTCGAGGCCGCGGGCGTGGACATGCCCGAGCCGATCTTCCGCGTCCACCTCTCCGAGGGCCAGGCGGCTCCGTCCCCGGCTCGCGCCGCGGCGACGCGGCCGCGACGGCAGCCCGAGGCCGCCGCGGACGTCGCACCCGACGACCACATCGACCGTCAGATCGCCGCCGAAGCGCGCGACGACCACAACCTCCTCGACGACGCCGCCTGAGGCCGCCTCGACCGCGCACCCATCACCGAAGAGACAGAAAAGGACCGAAGAGAATGAGCAAGCCCGTACGCAACGAACCTTCCCGATGGCTCGAGCTCCTCGCCCGCGCCGGATACGCCACGAAGGGCGTGGTCTACGGGCTCGTGGGCGGCCTCGCCGTCGCAAGCGTCGTCGCCGCCAGCGGCTCGGTCGGCGGCGCGGAGAACGCTGTCCACACGGTGGGCCGCGCACCCTTCGGCCAGGCGCTCCTCGTCCTCCTCGGCGTGGGGCTCTTCGGCTACGCGCTCTGGCGCTTCGTCGCCGCCTACTTCGACCCGGAGAACGTCGACCGTGAGAAGCTCGGCACGCTCAAGCGGATCGGGTACGTGATCAGCGGCGCGATCCACGTAGGTCTCGGCGTGGTGGCGTTCCAGCTCGCGAGCGGCGCGGGCGGCGGCGGAGGCGGCGGCGGGACGACCCTGCTGCGCGAGGCGATCACCCTGGACACGATCGGGCCGGCGCTCGGCGTGATCGGCGGCCTCGTGACGCTCGGCTTCGCCGCCTACCAGATCAAGAAGGGGGTGACAGCGGACTTCACCGACAAGCTGCGCACGCACACGATGAGCCGCGGCGCGCGTCGGGCGGTGATCACGATCGCTCGCGTCGGGCTCATCGCCCGCGGCGTCGTCTTCGCGATCATCGGGATGGGCGTGATGCGCGCGTCGATCTACCAGAACCCGTCCGAGGTCCAGGGCGTCGGCGGCGCGCTGCGCGACCTCGGCACCGAGCCGTTCGGCGCGGTCCTCCTCGTCGTGGTCGCGGCGGGTCTGGCCGCCTACGGCGCCTACCAGGTGGCGATGTCGCGCTACCGCCGCCTCCCCGTCTGAGCGCACCCGAGAGGAGATCGACCCATGCCCAACACCCCGTTCCACGCGCGTACCGCGCTGCTCCTCAGCCTCGCGGCCGCCTTCGGCATCGCCTTCATGAACGTAGTCGCGGCGGCGCAGTAGAGGCGCGCCGCCCCACGCGACGAAAGATCGCCACACCCCGCCGGGCCCGCGCGCGACGCGCGAGGCCCGGCACGCAATTTGACGTGTAGGAGTCCCATGACGATTCGCCCGACCCTCACGCTCCTCGCGCTCGGCCTCGTGGCCGGGTGCGGCGCCTCCCGCCCGCCCGCGGAGGCGACCCCCACCCCCCTCGTCGCCGACGGCGAGCTCGGCTGCGGCCTCGACGTGCACGCGCCGCCCGACGAGGGCGCGATCGTCGTCCTCGAGGAGTCCACCGAGCTCACTGGCGCGCGTCAGCGCTACCTGATCGACGGCTACGGCGAGATCGCCACGAGCGGCTCCACCATGGGCCCCAGCGCGCTGCCCGCGCGCCCGGACGGCGCCGAGCGCGCAGCCCAGCTCTCGCGCGAGCTGCGTGCAACGGGCGTCTACGCGCTCGAGCCCGGCTGCTACGCCGAGGAGCTGGGCGCCTACGACACGCACGTCTTCAGCCTCGCGCTGACCGACCGGGGTCGAGTGCTGCGCTTCGCGACCACGCGAGGCGAGGGGCCGCTCGCGCTGCGGCGCGCGGTGGCGCTCGTGCAGGCCTATGTGAACGAGAACCTCCGGACGCCCATCGCCGAGGTGCGGCGTGAGGTGGAGGTCGCGCCCGAAGGTGAGACGACGGTCACGGTGGTGCGCCAGTGAGCGCGCGGTCGGAGGAGCGGGCCGGAGCCTGGGACGAGGTCGCGGGCTGGATCGCCGAGGACGCACTGGGACTGACGCCCGAGGCGACCGAGGCCTACCTCACGCAGCTCGCCGAACAGACGGCGGAGGGCGCCGACCTGGGGGAGGCCCTCGAGACGCGCCTCCGGGTGCGAGCCGCGCTGAGCGGCGTCCTGTCGGGGCTGCGCGGTGATCTGCGACCTCGCCTCGTCGCGGCCGCGCTCGAGCACGTCGAGTGGACACGTCGCGACGCGCGGATCCGCGCGTGCCGTGCCCTCGCCGAGGATCCGCGTGCCGGAGCGGGGCCCGCGTGGGGTCGCCGCGTCTTCGGGGAGAGCCCGATCCGCGTGGCCGCGCGCCACGCCGGCCGGGTCACGGCGCGCGCGCTCGCGATCGGCGCCGCGCGGATCGCCGGTCGGCTCACCCCGGTCGGCTGGCTTGGAGCCGACGCGGTCGCGGGCGGCGCGGCGGGCGCGCTCTTCAACTGGATCGAGCTGCGCCGGGCCTGCGACGACGCGCGAGGCGTGCCGCTCGCTCGGACGGCCGCGCGGTCGGCCGCGCGGACGAAGGGCCCCGAGGGCGCGCCGCCGTCGGCTCGCCTCGCAGGGTAGAGGAGCGCATCCCAGCTTGCCCCACGCGCGGGGGCCTCGGCGGACGCCGGGGCCCCCGCGCTGCGTTGGGTGGGGCCTCGTGGGGGCCGGGCGCCTCGGGCGTGACGTCGTGCCACGACCCAGGGCTCACGGGCTCGGTCCGGGCGTCCTGGTTCGGATCTTGATGTGTTGAACAGACATGCAGAACACGACCATCGGAGAGGGCGACCACGAGGCGGGTCGCCGATACCAGAAGCGCACGACGGAGTTCACCAAGTCGACCGACGTGGAGACGATCGCGCGGGGCGCCGCGGCGGAGCTCGACGACGAGGCCGGCCGGCGGATCACGCCGACGAGCGGCTTCGAGCTCCGGCTCACCCTGAGCGAGGACGACCTGTTCGCGATCGTGAAGCAGGCGACCCCCATGCGGATCCACCTGTCCGGGCCGGACGGACCGGAGCGCTGGGTCGAGCTGGAGAAGCCCCGCGGCCTGACGCTCGTCCCGGACGTAGGCGCGCGGGTGACCGCGAGCGGCAAGTTCCACTTCTCGGCCGGCGTGCCGATCCAGGACTACATCAACGAGATCCGCGTCACGCTGCGCCCCGAGATCGACACCGACGAGACGGGCTCGCCGTCGCTCGCGCTGCACCTCGATCTGGACGAGGCGGACCTCGCGACCATCCCCGGCCTCCTTGACCGCGGCGTCACCAAGCTGGTCGACCGCGCGCTCGAGGCGAAGGCGACGCGCCTGATGATCCCGTTCGGGGATCTCCTCGCGACGCGAGGCGCCCTCTCGCCGCGGATCCAGCCGCTGAGCGAGGCGCGCCTCTCGGTGGCCCGCGGATCGATGACCGTCACCGACGACAAGATGATCTTCGCGGTCGACCTCGACCTCGAGCTCACGACTCACGGCCGGATGGGGGAGCACCCCTCCGCCTGACCGCGGCCGCCGCGCGCGGCCAACACCTCAAGCACGAACGAACACCCTCCAAGGAGAGATCATGAAGAACGACAACAGCAGCAAGCCCCAGGACATCCACGAGAAGAAGCGCGACGGTAAGGTCGAGGAGATGAAGGGCGCGCTCGAGAAGAAGGCCGGCCAGCTCCTCGGCCGCGACGACATGGAGCAGCGCGGCCGCGCCCGTAAGGCCCGCGGCGAGGACAAGCAGGAGAGCGCCGCGGCCGAGGGCCGCGTGAAGGGCAAGGCCAACGAGGTCGCCGGCCGGCTCATCGAGCAGGCGGGCGAGGCGCTCAAGAGCAAGGCCCTGCGCAAGAAGGGCGAGGCGCGCCGGCTCGAAGGCGAGGCGCAGCAGTCCGCCGCGAGTCAGTGAGCCTGACTGCGCGCGATCCCGCGCACGACGAAGCGCCCCCGAGGCCTGGCCTCGGGGGCGCTTCGTCGTGGTGGTGGCGCGCCGCTGCGCAGTGGTCGTCGGCTCGCGGCGCCCCGTCGGGGCGCGCTCTCGGTTACTCCGCGGGCGGGGCGGGCGGAGCGGGCGGGGCGGGCGGCGCGGGCGCGGCCGGGATCGCAGGGCGCGCGGGGGGCGCCGG
>JAUHXR010000426.1 GCA_030426845.1 Polyangia bacterium
GCGCGGGGCGAATGATCCTACGTGTAGGGCGATATTCTTGTTAACTCGGGACGTAAGTCCTCGGAATCACTGGCGCGCGATCGCGGTGGGACTTATGACCGAGGTGTCCTAGGAGCTTGATTCACCACCGTCGCGGGGCGCCTCCCGGGCGGCACGCGTCCGCCTCGCCGCCGGCCGCTCCTCGACGATGCCCGAGCATCGCCTCGTCACGTCCGACGCCGATCCGAACGCATGGCGCTCCGGGATCCGCATCGCGCCGGTAGCGAATCCTGCTAGGGGGCGCCGGTCTCGTCGGACGCGACCTCGTCGGACGCGGGCTCGTTCGACCCGGCGTCCAAATCCGAGGAGGGCTCCATCGGCTCGGTCTCGAGGGCGGCGGCCGGCTCCTCGGAGCTGGCGTCCAGCGCGGGCGACGCGGCGGCCGCGCCGAGCGTGACGCTCGCGACCACCGGCCCGACGCCCGACGCGATACGCGCGCTGTTCGTCGCGTCCCGGACGCACTCGGGGTCGGCCCCGCGGGCGCGCGCGCCGAGGTAGGTCCCGGTCGCGTCGAAGTAGATCTGCACGGTGACCGCGTCGGCGCCAGTCGCGCAGGCCTCGAGCGCCGCCGTCTGGGCCCGGACCGCCTCCACCGCCTCGGTCACCCGCGCCGGCACAACCGTCGGGGCCGCGGCTTCGCCGTACGGCTCGCAGGCCCCCGCGTGTCCGCAGCGGAACTGCCCCACCTCGCCGCACCCCGACTCGACGACGAGGTGATCGTCGCGCTCGAGCGAGACCTCGATCGGCTCGCACGACCGGAAGTCCGCGACGTGCGCGACCAGGTCCACGGTCGACGCCCCGCAGCCGGCGAGGATGCAGCCGGCCAGGATGCAGCCGGCGACGAGCGACGGGGCGAGGAGGGCGCGGGCGGCGAGGCGAAGGCGACGCATCGCGCGAGTCTATCAGGGGCGGTGCCCCGATCGCGCGGTCCGCGCGGCGGTCGGGGCGCGGCGGTCAGGGCGCGGCGGTCAGGGCGCGGCGGTCAGGGCGCGCCGCTCAGGGCGGGCGCTCAGGGCGCGACGCTCAGGGCGCGGCGCTCAGGGCGCGGCGAAGGCGCCGGCGCTCGCCGGCGCGGCGTAGCAGCGGCCGTCGTGATCGGGCGGCAGCGCGAAGCTCACCGCCCGCGCCGCCCCGATCGCCGGGCTCCCGCTCGTGAGGTGGTAGTCACCCCCCGCCAGGTCGACGAGCCCAGGGTCCTGCTGGACGATCGCGTCCGTCTCGGGCGGGATGCTGCCGTCCAGCGTGGGCCCGCCCCAGCCGGGGCCCTGGTCGGTCGCCCACCACAGGTTGTTCGCGAAGGTGAACGTCTCGGGCGCGGTGCCCGGGCCGACGTTGACGTAGGCGCGGATGTCGCCGCTCGCGTGCACGATCAGGTTGTTGACGAACAGCCCGTCTCGCGACGGGACGAAGCGGGCCTGGGTGCTCTCCTGGAGGATGCGCGCGATCCACGTCTGCGGGTCGATGAGCGTGTTGTGCGCGAAGACGCACGCGTCGCACCCGACATAGGCCACCGCGGCCGAGCCCGAGCGGACGAACACGTTGGCGAGCACGCGGAGGTTGGCCGCCTCGTGCGGCGCGTCGAGCGGGCGGAAGAACTCCTCGCCCGTCGAGCCGCCGGCGTTCACCGAGCGGCCGGGGATGTTCTCGAACACGTTGCCGTGGACGATCGTGTCGGCGCTGCCGCCCTTGGCCTGCACGCCGTTCTGCACCGTGTCGTGGAAGTAGTTGCCGCGGATCACGCCGCGGTGGCAGCCGACCATGTCGATGATCTCGCCCTGGTCGCACCCCGACACGTCGCTGCCGAGGACCCAGAAGTCGTCGACCCCGCTCATCTTGATGCAGTCGTTGTTCCCGCCCGAGCCGGCGTCGCGCACGGTGAGATCGCGGAGCACGAGGTGGTGCGCGGGCGTCGCGTAGTCGCCGCCGTCGTCCAGGTTCATCCCGTGCACCGCCGCGTCGGCGATCGTGAAGCCCTCGATGACCACGTAGGCCGCGTCGGACATCGCCCAGCCCGTGCCGCTCGACGCGTCGATCGTCACATCTCCGTCGGCCACGAACGCGATCGGGGCGCCGGCCGCGCCCTGCACCGAGCCGAGCTGCACCGCGGGGTAGGTGCCCGCGCGGACCCTGATCCGCGTCCCCGGCGTCGCGCGATCTGCCGCTGCGCGGATCGTCCGTAGCGGGGCGCCGCTCGAGCCGTCGTCGCCGTCGTCCCCGTCCGTCGCGACGTAGAGCTCGGAGGCGTAGGTCACGCCCTCGTCGAACGGCGCCGGCAGCGCGCAGGCCGGGTCGGGTGGCCCCGCGTCGCTCCGCGGGCCCGCGTCGGTGCCCGGAGCGGGTGGCCCCCCGTCGACCCGTGGTCCGCCGTCGACCCCGGGCGGCAGCGGCCCCGCATCGTCGCCGCTGGATCCGTCGTCGCATCCTACGAGCGCGATCGCGGCGAGCCCCACCAGCCAGTGCTTCATCACATCACCCCCGGCGCGCATCGTACCAGGCCGACCGCGGCCGAGATGCGCTCCTGATCCTCGACACGGAGCCGCACGGGCCACCGCCGCGCGCGCGGCGCCTCCGGAGCGAGGCCCGCGCCCGTTGGTCGAGGCCCCGACCTACTCTGCGTCCAGCACCGCGCGGACGCGGCGCCCGAGGTCCGACGGGTTGAACGGCTTCTGCAGCAGCTGCACGCCGTCCTCGAGCACGCCGTGATGCACGATGGTGTTCTCCGAGTAGCCGGACATGTAGAGCACGCGGATCCTGGGGTGGAGCTCGGCGACGCGGGACGCGAGCTCTTTGCCGTTCATGCCCGTCATGATGACGTCGGTGACGAGCAGATCGACGTTGTGCTCCCGCGCGGCGGCGAGCGCCTCCTCCGCCGAGCGGCACGCGAGGACGCGGTAGCCGAGATCCTCGAGCGAGCGGACGGCCAGGTCGCGGACCTGATCGTTGTCCTCGGCCAGCAGGATCGACTCGTGGCCGGTCGACGACATCGGCGCGGGGACCTGCGCTTCGCGGTCCACCGCCCCGATGACCCGCGGCAGGTAGATCTTGAAGGTCGAGCCGTGCCCCGGCTCCGAGTACGCCCAGAGGTGGCCGTCGGCCTGGCGGATGATGCCGTAGCAGGTGGAGAGCCCGAGGCCGGTGCCGCGCCCCTGCGGCTTCGTCGTGTAGAACGGCTCGAAGACGTGCTCCAGGACGGACGCGTCCATGCCGTGGCCGCTGTCGGAGAGCACGAACGCGACGTACTCGCCCGCGGGGATCGCGCGCCCCTTCGCGCCGACCTTCTCCTCGTGGAGCGTGACGTTGGCCGTCTCGATGGTCATGCGACCGCCGCTCGGCATGGCGTCGCGCGCGTTGACGGCGAGGTTCACGATGACCTGCTCGAGGGCGTTCGGGTCGATGCGGGTGTTCCACAGATCGTCCGACAAGTACGTCGCGTAGGCGATGTCCTCGCCGAGGAGCCGGCGGATCATCGCCTCGACCCTCCGCACCCGCTCGTTGATCTGGATGACGCGCGGACGGACCGTGCGCCGGCGCGAGAACGAGAGGAGCTGCTGGGTCAGCGACTTCGCCTGCTCGGCCGCGCGGAGGACCTCGCCGATGTCGCTCGCGGCGGGTGAGTCTTCGTCCAGCGTCTCGAGCGCGAACTCGGAGAAGCTGAAGATCGCGGTGAGGATGTTGTTGAAGTCGTGCGCGACGCCGCCCGCGAGCCGGCCCGCGGTCTCCAGCTTCTGGGACTCGCGCAGCTGCTCCTCGAGCTGATGGCGTTCGGTGATGTCCTGAGCCGCGCCGACGAGTCGAACCGGCTCCCCCGCGTCGTCTCGGAGGACGCGCCCGTTGATCGCCACGTGACGCTCCGTCCCGTCCGGGCGGATGATCGGGTGCTCGAGATAGATCTCGGAGCCGGCGGCGATCGAGGTTCGGACGCGCTCGTCGATCAGGCCGCGCGCCTCCTCGGGGACCGCGGCGATGTAGTCGTCGTAGGTCAGCGGTGACCGCGACGGATCGATCCCGAAGAGCCGGTAGACCTCCTCCGTCCAGGTCACCACCTGGCTCGCGAGGTCCCACTCCCAGTAGCCGACCCGCGCGAGACGCTGAGCCTCCATGAGCTGCGCGTGAGCCAGACGGAGCTGCGCCTCCATCTCGATCCTCGCCGTGATGAGCTCGGTCATCACGACGATGCCGCCGATGTCGCCCGTCGCCGTCCGCCACGGGCGGACGTCCCAGTTGGCCCACTCCGTGCGCCCGTCCTGCCTCACCAACGGGTCTGCCTGGGCGCTCTCGCTCGCGCCCGCGAGGCAGCGCCGGTGCACCTCGCGGAAGCGCGCAGGCAGCTCGGGGAAGACCTCGTAGTGGGAACGCCCGACGAGGTCCTCGTGCTCGAGCCCATACTCCGCCGCGTAGCGCTTGCTGTGCACGACGTAGCGCATCTCGCGGTCGAACACCGCGATCGACATCGGTGAGTGCACGACGATGTCTCGGAGGTTCGCGCTGAGCTCGTCTTCGCCCTCGTCGCCCATTCGTCCCCCGCGTCGCTCCTTCGCCCGCGGAGCCTACCACCGTGGGGTGGCCCCGGGGACGTCAGGCTGCGCCGGGGTCGTCGGTGTAGCCCTCGGGGCCCGAGGTGTGGAAGGTGCTCGGGTCGGGCTCCGCCAGCGTGCGCGCGCTCGGCCAGCCGCAGCGGCTCCACCTCGCCTACCCGGGCGGCCGCCGCGTCACCGCGGCTCGACCCGGGCGGCCGCCGCGTCACCGCGACTCGACCCGGGCGGCCGCCGCGTCATCGCGGCGCTGCGCGCGATGATCGCGCTCCTCACCGAGACCATCGAGGGCCATCCCGTCCCGCC
The DNA here is from genome assembly GCA_030426845.1 of Polyangia bacterium. Classification (GTDB taxonomy): domain Bacteria; phylum Myxococcota_A; class Polyangia; order Polyangiales; family Sandaracinaceae; genus JAUHXR01. Next base: position 4,878 of record JAUHXR010000426.1, read on the forward strand.
GGGGCCGTGAGGCCCACGTCCCCGAGCACGAGGGGGCGGCGCGAACGGCTCCGCGCGTCCGCGTCACAAGTCGTAGCAAGTCGCGACTCTCGCTGTGGCAGCAATTCGGGGTCCGCAGCCACCCCGCGCAGCCTGCCGTCGCGTCTCTTCGCGCGGGTCGGGCGGCGCGACGCGACCCGACGCCCGGAGCCGGCCGCCCACGCCAGGGGCCGGGTGGGGGCGGGGCTGCACCCTCCGAACGAAAGAAGACGATGAAGAAGCAAGCTACTTTGGGTGTCTCGCTGCTCTTGCTGGCCTCCTGCATGGCGGATCCCAGCGAGATCGATCCGAACGTCGGTCCCTACGACGACGAAGAGAGCGTGGAGGACGTCGGCGCAGCGGACGTCGGCGCGGCGCAGGCGGCGCTCACGAACGCCGACGACACGCGCTCTCCGATGGGGCTCGTGCGCCTGGACTTCGTCAACGGCTGGTGCAGCGGCTTCTTCATCGCGCCCAACATGATCGCGGCGTCGAGCCACTGCGTCGCCAACCGCCGCGACCCTGGCGGGACCTGGCACGGCATGGACTGGGGTCACCTCCAGGTGCGCATCGTCTACAAGCCGTCGAGCGACGAGGTCATGTGCATCAACGAGCCCTGCCGCAACAGCAACGGCTCGCGGCGCTTCACGACGGTCCTGGCCTGGTCCGACGCGGACTACGACGGCGGCACCGACGACAGCCTCGCGATCCTGACGCGGGTGCAGGGCCTCGACTTCCCGACCCGGCCCGCCGACTGGAACGGCCCGACGCCGCGGGCGCTCTCCGACACCCAGCGCGACTTCATCCGCATCCTCGACGTTCACTCCTCGACCGGTCACCCCCGAGTCAACGCGTACGGGTATGGCTTCTTCGGCGACGACGACGACGAGGTCAGCCTCGCGCCGCGGCGGGGACACGAGATGACCATCACCCCGATCACGGGCGAGACCGGCCGGAACGAGGGCTCCAGCACCTGGATGTGCGACGGCGACGAGGGCGGACCGGCGGTGCTCGAGATCGGCCCGCACAACAGCTCGCTCGGGATCGAGCGACGCATGGCGTGGGGGGTCTTCTCGACGAACGCGGGCCTCGGCGCGGGGCTTGGCCACTGCGGCAGCCAGGGGACTCACACCCACTGGGCGCGCCTCGACGCCAAGGAGTGGATGATCGAGGAGATCATGGGCTGGGCCGGGCGCCCGGGGAGCACCTCGTGCCGGCACTTCTCCCAGGCCTACGACCTCGTTGGCCTCGACCAAGTGGCGAACTACCTGCGCTGCTGGTAGCCGGGCTGCGGGGACGGGCGGCGCCGCGTGACGCGGCTCGTCCCCGATCGCTCGCCGACGACCACGGCCGCAGATGCTTGCTTCGAGCATCCGCGGGTATCGGCCAACCCGACGCTCCTCCGGTACGCGTGCTTGACCAGCTCTCTCGCATCGGCGTCAACGAATGGCGCCATGCCTCGACGCTCTCGGCACTTCGTAGGTCGGCCCGCCCTTGGTTCGCCGCTTGATGGAGGTTCCAAGCTGGCCTACATGGCCTCGGTTCCCCGCCGGGCTGGTGGAACTGGCATACACAGGCGATTTAAAATCGCTCGCCGGAGCGATCCGGCAATTGAGGGTTCGAGTCCCTCGCCCGGCACTCCTGGACCGTCGACGGTCGCGTCAGCGCGC